>NZ_SEHL01000001.1:0-522618 GCF_004151355.1 Dermacoccus sp. 147Ba | reverse complement strand
TGGGTCTTGCTCTCGAACAGTTCGCGCGGCGTCAGCGAGTTCGCGTGCATTTGTTTCCTTTCTCTGGCGCATCACATGAGTCCGGTACGCGATGGCTTCTAGGATCGAGGCTACCGAGCCGCTCCATAGTTTTAGCGATGTTGACGAGATCACTACCGCAGGCCCCGCCACTCTCGCGCCCGCTGCGGCGGGATCAGCTGAGTCGCGAACCATTACCGCCGAATACATTGGGATCGGGGTCGTGTCGATATCCTGTGGTCGAGCAAACGTGTGCGTGGTTGCCGCCTTTGCCGTCACGCCCTAGGCGGACCTGTGTAGAACCGGCAGGGGTCGTCTTAGTCTCGGGAGCGCTCATCCGCTGTGCTGGTGCGGGTAGCCCAGCATGTGGGCTCGGTGAGGGCCTGTGAACCAACGGCCAGTGACGCGCGACTGACGGTACGTTCCCATCCAGCCGAACGGCTGAATCAGAACATCGACCCGCCAGGAACGGGAGCGCTTCGGCAGTTCCTTCGGTGTCTGCGCGAGATGGGAGTACCAGCCGGAAAACGCACCGAGCATGAGCGTCGCTCGTGGGATATTCGACGATGCATCGATACTCCACCGCGGCTCTCCCCGGTGCGAATCCCAGGTCGGATCAACCGCCGCCGAGGCGTGGAACCAGCCGTGGAAGGGGTCCTTTTCACCGTCCTGCAACGCGTGCAGGGCCCAAGGCGTCGGCCGAGCATCCACGGCGTGGGGCCTCTCCGGACCGTCCCAATCCGGTGCGATTCCCTGTTCAGTCAGGCAGCGTTGCAGCCCAGCGAACATGCGGAGCTCGGGCGACTGGGACGGATGACGACGACCCCAGGGGCGACTCCGTCGAGGGACGGCTTGTCCAGCGTTTCTGCCATGGGGTCATCGTAGGGTCCGAGGCTTACTCCTGGGGCGGCACCACCGGTACCTCGTCAGCAGGCAGGTGCATCCGGCTCGCGACGAGGTTGCTGAACTGCACCGCAGCATCCCTTTTGTCGCTTCCCTTGGCCCACGAACCGAATTCGAAGGAGTAGTCCTCCTCCGTCGTCGCGACAGTGAGACGTGGTGGCTGCTTCTCGTCGCCCGGGCGCACTCGCACGTACCGGATCGACTCGGCCGGAATCGGCTCTCGCACGACTCCGTCACTCTCAACTTCGCGAGGAACCATGACGTAGAGGTGACGGTCCGTCATGGCCAGGTAGCGACGGCGACCGATGTCACCGACGCCGATTCCGCTGGTGTCCGCGACCTCCGCGACGCCGAGCAGACGCTCGTCGTCAGACAGGCGCCACGGCAGAACAGTCCTGAGGCTTGAGGGAGCCGTGGCCTGCTCCAATGCCTCGAAGCGCGGTTCTTCGTACTGCGGTGTCGCATCGCCGAGCCGCTCTGCCATCTGATTGAGGATGCCCGCGAGCTGCGCAGCATCCGTTGCATTCTTGCGTGACAGACGGCGATCGAACGCGTACCAGTTGGCCTTGAGCCCGGCCGCAACGTTGAGTTCCACGCGCAGTTCCCGAAGCACCTCGCGCGCTTCCCGTTTCGCCTCGTCGTCGTACTGACGGCTCACTTCGACGAGGTGGTCACGACGGCTCGCCTCGCGCGGATCCTGCTCCGCGCGAGCGTGCGCGTTACCGGCCTCGAGCAGCCGGTACATCGTCAAAGCATCCACGGCGCGCACGAGGGCTTGAGCGTCACCGATCATCTCCTCTGCGTGCTCCAAGAGGAACTGCTGACGTTCCTTGGCGTCCTTGTTCTTCTGCGGCAACTGCGGCGTCAGGCGTTTCAGAGCCCTGCTCGCGCGTTCCACCTGGGAAAGCAACTCGCCTCGCTTCGGCGCGACTCCCTGCCAGACCGAGTCGCTGACGGCACCGATTCGCATGGCAGTCTCAACGGCTTCGCGCAGGTCACGGTGATGCCCCACCGTCTCGCTCCACTCGCCATCCTTGATGGTGGAGCGGAGTTCACGCGTGAGCTCGATGTTGTGCTTCGAGAGCGACGCAAGGCGATTGAGTTCGGCCTGGATGCCGAGCATGACCATGGCTGGCCCCAAGCTGGCCGCCATCGTCGAGGCCGTTCCGGCTGCCGCAGGTACGAAACGGGCGTGTCCAACGATCTTGCCGTTCTTCATCAGGACGCTCAGGGTCTTGCCCTGACTCTGCATGAGCGTCGCTCCTTGCTTGAGCGCCTGGACGGTAGCTGCGTCCAGCTGAACCAAGCCACGGGCCGCGACCACTCCCTGCGCCGCCTGAGCGCCCGCGTTCGCCCATCCCAGAGCCTGCGTGGCGGCGTGCGTGACCTTGTCGCGCGCCGAGTCATCGAGCAAGCTCAGCGGCGTGACGTCGAGGCCCTCGGGCAAGAGGTCTCCGACGACCAGGCCGACGCCAGGCTGAATTTCGATGACGGCGACGTTGCCTTCGTCGCCGAAGGGCTCCACCTCGTGAGAGTTCGGGGTCTCGTTCATGAAAAGGCACCTCGGGTCGTGGAAGAGCGGGACATCCGGATCAGCATGTCACCAATGAGGCTCTAGTTGAACGGTTGTGAAAGACCTCGCGGCTCGCCTCCTCCCATTTTACGTCATGGCGGCGCTCCAACGTGCGTCCTGGTTGGCGGCAACGCCCCCAAGATGCAAAGGATTTGGTTGAATTTGGAGGATCTGCCCCACGCTGACCCCGGATGGTTGAAACTTGAACGTGTTTCCTACGTCGTCCCCCACCCCCGCTGAGATCGTCCAGCGTGGCGCCGACCTGCTCGTACCAGCCCTTCGCCGCTTCGTGGAGGACACCGCACCCCACTCAGGCGTGACATGGGAGCAGTACTACGCAGCACGTGACACGCGGGACGGGCGAACCCCTCGCAAGCGGTCACTGGACGACCCTCGGTTCCTCCTCAACATCGTCACCCACGAGTGGCGAGCGTTCTCCCCGAACATTGAGCCGATGCATAGTGCCTGGGCGCGGGAACTCACGATGTCGCTGAACCGAGCCGCACACGCCCGTCAGGAATTCAGCGACGCTGAAGCGCGTCGCTTCCTCGACACTCTCGGTCTTTTCTGCGAGAGCCTCCTGCCGGACGCCGACCTCGGGCCGCGCATCCGGGAACTGAACACGACCCTTGAAAGGCCGGCGGCCGCACCGAACAGCCAAGCGCCGGCCATCTCGACTCCCGCTGAGGCACCTGCGACCGCGGCAGAAGCCGTCACGAGCACTCCGCCCGAAGAGGTAACGCTCCCCTCCGACGCCGAAGCGTCAACCCTGAAGGAATCACCGATTCTCGAGACCGAGCCGGAGTCCGGCACAAGCTCTTGGGATGACGTGGACGACCGTGACGACCTCGGAGAGGGCCTTCGACGCGTCCAACTCCGCGTCGGAGAGATCTCCGTCGAGGCCATTTACTCCGAAACACTGAGCTTTGCCCAGGTCTGCCAGGGCGCGCATCCCGTCGTTGAAATCTCATGGAGCAACGACGGCACTGACGACGCCAAGATCGACCTCCTCACCGTCGAGATCGAAGGCTTGGCCCTCGACCCTGGCGCCGCACAGCTGACCGACATCGACCTGCCTGCAGGCTCGGGCATGACTCTCGGCTCTGCAGACATCGCGTGGAAGCCAGAGCGCCGCTCCTTCGCGGAAGTAACGCTCGCAACGCCGGTCGACCTCAGGGTGAGCATGATCTCCGGAGGTCGCCCCCACTCTGGCAGCGGAAAGATGACGGTCCTGGCTCGAGACCAGTGGGCCTTCGAGCCGCGCCCGGAACTCATCAGCGCCTTCGTCGCACCGAACGACCCCGGCGTCTCGGACATCGTGGAGAAGGCCAGAGGGCGTGTCGCTCCCGAGGCGAACGACGCCATGGCGATGGGCGATGCCATCTACGCGGAGCTGGCCTCCCGAGGTCTTCGACACGAAGCCGGTACTGCCGCTCCGGACACGGGAGCTTTCAGCGTGCGGCGCCCGGAGCAAACCCTGCAGAACCACGGGGGCACGGGTCTCGACCTCGCGGTGCTCTTCGCCTCCGCGCTCGAGGCGGCCGGCATCAACCCACTCATCACGCTCACCGACGACGGCGGTTTCGGCGGATACCTGACGGCCGACTTCGCCCTGTCCGAACCTGCGGTCACGGACGAAGAAATGATCCACACGCTGGCTCGCAGCCAGTACCTCGTGCCCGTCGATCTCGGGGTGTTCGAACGGGGCGCCGATGTGCCACGCCGCGAGGCGACGGCCGCCACGGAGTCGTACTGGGAACGTGGCCTCGACCGCGTCCGGGCCGTCATCGACGTCGCGGCCGCCCGTCGCCGCATCGAGCCCCTCCCGCGGCTACGTACTGACGCGAACGGATTGCTGATCCTTGAGGTCGAGCAAGCAGCCCCGCTCGCTCTGCGGCTGAACGAGTCGTGGACGGGGACGACAGCCACCGCGGCGGCTACTGCATATCCGCGGCGCGTCCAGAACTGGCGCAGCGCACTGCTCGACCTGAGTTTCCGTAACCCCTTGCTCAAGCTGAGTGGTCGCAGTGGGCTCGGGCTCCACGTGCCCGAGCGATCACTTCCGACGTTCGAAGATATCCTTGCGTCCGGCGAAAGCTTGACCATCCGCGCCGGCCTCGGCCTCGACCCCCTCAGCCACGGCGGTGCGACCTCCGTTCGGGATCGTGACGAGGCTGCGGTGGAAAGCATTCTCTTCAGGGAACGTGTGATCCACGGCCTCATGACCGAGGACAGTCTGGGCACTCGTCTCGACAAGCTCCGCCGTGACGCACAGCGCGTAATCGAGGAAACCGGCAGCAACAGCCTGTTCGTCACCATCGGTGCCCTCAAGTGGTCGGACGCCCGCGGTAACGATGCCTACGCCCCGCTCTATCTGCTCCCCGTCAAGCTTCAGGGACGGACGAAGGGCACGTACAAGCTCGTTCGTGAGGGAGACGAAGTCGCCCTGCCGAACTACTGCCTCATCCAGAAGCTGAAACTCGATCACGGAATCGACATACCGGCCCTGGAGACGCCGCCGCGCGACGACGCCGGTATCGATGTCCCCCGTGTCCTGACAGCGATTCGTCAGGCGCTTGTGTCTCACGGGTTGCCGTTCGCCGTCGTCTCCGACGTCCGACTCGCCATCCTCCAGTTCTCGACCCTGGAGATGTGGCGCGACGTGAGTGACAACTGGGAGACCCACGCGAATAACCCAGTCGTCAAACACCTCATCGAGACACCGCACGACACCTTCGGCGACGCCGTCGACGAGCCGCAGATGACGCAGGCTACCGAGGCCGAAGAGCACCTGCCGGTGCCCGCAGACGGATCACAGCTGGAGGCCATCCGGTGGGCACGTGCGGGACGCACCTTCGTGCTCGAGGGGCCGCCCGGAACCGGCAAATCCCAGACGATCACGAACATCATTGCCAACTGCCTCGCGGACGGCCAGAGCGTGTTGTTCGTTGCTGAGAAGCCCGCGGCTCTCGAAGTGGTGCGCCGGCGACTCAAGGGCGCCGGCCTCGGCGCCTTGACCCTCGACCTGCACGGCAAGGATCTCACCGTGTCGTCGGTGCGCAAGCAGCTGCGTGACGCGTGGGAGTACGTCCCCCGCGACGATGCCCGTTACGTGCAGTCGCGCAGCAAGGCGCGCAGCCTCGTCGAGGAACTCGCTGCGTACCCGCTCTCGCTGCACAGCGCGGGACCGGCCGGCCTATCGCTCTGGCAAGCCCAGGCTGCCGTGCTGCGTCACGCCGGGTCCGAACGTGCTCCAGTCACGATCCCGGCCACGATCCTTCGCGGTGAGGTGCGTATCGAGGACGCGCTCGATCACGTCAGCCGTGCGGAGGAACGCCTCTCGGAGTTGGACCGCCCCCTGTCCGAAAGCCCGTGGGGTCTGGCCGGACCCGGCGCAGCGCCCCTGGACACCGACGCAGTATCCCGCGCTGTCGCAGCCTTGCACTCTGCTGCGCTGCAGCTCTCTCCCGCACTGGTGGCGCTTCTGCGCGCCACCGGACAATCCGGATGGGGACGCGTCCCCGGCCTCCTCGCAACCCTGAGTTCGCTGCCGGAGAACCTCGTCGACGAAGCGTCACGTCACGACGCGAGTTGGTCGACGCAGTTGCAGCACCTTGCCGGCGAAATGGACCGCTTCGCTGCCCACTACGGGCACTTCGCCTCGGTGATCACCGCGCCTGCGCATCACGCCGACGTACCCCGCTTGCGCGAAGAGCTCAACGCGGCCCATGCAGCCGGTGTCTTCAAGCGGAAGCGACTCGTCGAGAACGCGGAAGCAAACATTGCCGCGTTGATGCGACCGGACCTGGCCCGACCGCACGATCTGCGCGCCTTCCTCAACGACCTCGAACACTTCCAGGGTGAAGCCAACAACCTTCGCCGTCGTAGTGAGGCGCTACTCCCGGGCGGGGGAAACCCCCACATGGGCGGTCAGATCCCACGTCAGATGGCTGCCTACCTCGAACAATTGCGGGTCGCCCGCGGTTCGTTCGAGAACCCTCAAGCACTCGAGACGTACGTCGACAACCTCCGGCGCCGGGCAACCGATCCCCGCCGTGACTTCGAGGCTCTCGAGCCGTTCACTCTGGCGTGGAGCCGCCTTCGTGAGAGCCTCATGGCGGACGAGGACACGATCAACACGTGGTGCAAGGGCCGAGGACTGGCCGCGGCCGTCCTCGACACCCTGCCCGCGTGGCAGGAAGCTGCACAAACCCATCGCTTCGGCGAGCTCCGTCGTGTGGCCGCTGCGCAAGGATCACTCGCCGAGCTGCGACGCATTGGGCTCGACGGCTTGATCGAGCGCCTCGAACGCGGTGACGACGGTAGAGCGAATGTGCGTGATGCAGTCGACGCCGAGATCGCTGATGCAGTGCGCGCCGAGCGCCTCGACAGCGCGGGGCTCGAGCGGTTCAACGCGAAACGCCGTATGCAACGCATCGAGGAATTCGCTCGCGAGTCGGACAGTGCCCGCAAGGCCGCTCCGACAGCCCTCCCCGCGCTGGTCCGCCAAGCACACGCGGTCGACACACGCCGACCGAGCAAGGATCTCGCGGCCCTGCACCGAGAGTTCGAACGCAAGCGGGGCGGCTCGATCCGAGAACTCCTCGCCCAGCATTCCCCCGCACTCCGACGCCTCACGCCGTGTCTCCTCATGAGCCCGGCAAACGTGGCCCGCTTCGTACCGGCCGATGTCGAGCCGTTCGATCTCGTCATCTTCGACGAGGCGTCGCAGATCCGCGTTGCCGACGCCGTCGGAGCGCTGGGACGTGCCAAGGCTGCGATCGTCGTGGGCGACTCCGAGCAGATGCCTCCCACGTCGATGTTCGCAGTGAGCAACTCCGACAAGGACGACGACAGTGCGACCGAGGAAGATCTCCTCGTTCCATCCGATCAGGAATCAATTCTGAGCGAGTGCGTCGACTCCAACATCCGGCGACTGTGGCTGACCTGGCACTACCGCAGTCAGGACGAATCACTCATCACCTTCTCCAACCACGCCTACTACCACGACCGCCTTGCGAGCTTCCCTGCTCCGCCGTCCGACTCCGGTGAGCGTGCGGTGTCGATGAAACTCGTCAGAGGTCAGTTCGACGGAGGTGTCGGTGGCACGCGCACGAACAAGGTCGAGGCGACGGCCATCCTCGAGGAAGTAAAGGAACTGCTTCGGCGAGACCCCTCGACGTCCATCGGTATCGTCACCCTGAACTCACAGCAGCGCGACCTTCTCACTGAGATGTTCGAAGAGGAAGAGGGCGCCGTTCGTCGAGCCATGAACCGTGATGAGGACCCGCTCTTCGTCAAGAACTTGGAGAACGTCCAGGGAGACGAGCGTGACGTCATCCTGTTCTCGCTCGCGTTCTCGCCCAACGAAAAGACGAACCGCCTCGGCCTCAACTTCGGCCCTTTGACGCGAACGGGCGGTCACCACCGTCTGAATGTCGCGATCACGCGAGCACGGAAGAAGGTGAAGTTATTCGCCTCGTTCCAACCCGAAGACATCGACCTGTCTCGTACCCGCTCCGTCGGGCTGCACGACCTGCGCGCCTACATGGAATTCGCCCGAGGCGACGAGTCGGCCGTCGAGGGTGCGATTGCCCGGTTGGCCCCGGACGCGTACCGCCGCAGTCTCGTCGAAGCCCTGACGAAGTCGGGTCTCGAGGTCCGCGAGGGAGTCGGCACGAGTTCGTTCAAGGTCGATCTCGCCGTACGCCGGCCCGGCTCAGAAGCGTGGGTCGCCCTGCTCCTCGACGGAAAGGAATGGGCTGAGCGCGCCACCGTCAGCGACCGAGAAGTATTGCCTGAGATGGTCCTGGGCAAGGTCATGCAGTGGCCCCGCGTCGAGCGTGTGTGGCTCCCCGAGTGGATCGCGGACGAGGCTGGCGTGCTGGCCCGGATCGACGAGGCCTGTGCTGACGCGTCGGCGAAGCTTGCTGAGTCTCGAGTCGAGTCGGCCGAAGTGTCGGCAGACGAGGTCAACACGGTCCTGCATGAGGAACTGGATCTTCACACAGGCGAGGGCGCTCCGACCACCAATTCATTCGAGCCGAGTCAGCCTGCCGTACTCGACGCTCCACTGACGCGGATGCACACAGCGATGTCTGCGCGCCTCGACGAGGTCGGGGAACTCACGGTGGCACCGCCTGAATCGGTGGCTCCAGAGCTTTCCGAGGGGTCCGATATCGAGCCTGACGAACACACTTACTCGGCATCGGATGGCCCGAGCGAGTTCCCGCAGTCATCCTTCGCATCAACGGATGATGAGGAGCCAAACACAGAAGCGGGATCCGCCGACGAGATCCTCCTCGAGGAGTTCATCCCCTGGGAGACCGAAACGCTCGAGGAAGGCCTTTTGTCCGACCTCACTGAACCGCATGCGAAGGCACGAGTCAGGGAAACCGTTCGACGTGTGGTTGCCGCTGAGGGCCCGATCGAATCCTGGCGATTGGCCACTATCGTCGGGCGCAGCTACGGAGTGCAGCGAGTCAGTAGCCTGCGCCACGGCAGCGTTCTGAACTTGGTGCCAAGGACCCAGGCCCGGGCAGAGAACGGCCTGACGTTCGTGTGGCCCGAGGACGTGACGCCTGACGCTTACAACCTGGTGCGGCAGAGCTCAGTCCCCCACCGGAGCGTGACGGAGATTTCGAGAGCGGAACTCACGAACGCGATGATTCTTGCGCTGAGTGAGTACCCGGCGATGAGCGTGCCGGCTCTTCATCGGGCCACAATGCGAACCTTCGGGATCTCCCGCTTGGGATCGAACGTGCAAAGCCGACTCGAAGCGGTCTTGGCGTGGGCGGTTCGCAACGGATGGATCGTCAAGGACGGTCACCTCTGCGCTCTCCCTGAGGAGTGACTCTGCACGTCGGTGACGTGCCATCCCTGCGCCATTGCCTTAGGGGACTCCGCCTGAACAGTGTCAGGACTTACCGGGGGTCTTCAGACGAAAGGACCCAGATCTCCGTCTTCCAGACCTGCCAGCAGTGCGCGTCCGTCATCCTTCGAAGGACACCGCAAGGCCTCTCGAACGCGTGCGTAGGTACTGTCCTGAGCCAGCTGTGCCCTTAGTTGGTTGCGCTCGACATCGCCGAGCGCAATCGATGCGCTGAACGTGTCGCCGAAGTCTCCCTTAACTTCTTCGAAGGCAGCGGCCCAACGCTCTCGCATCTCGTGGTCCAAGGTGCCCTCGGGGTCGAAGTCCTCGAGCTCGATGGCGATCGCTACTCCCGCCCCGGGATACACGTCCCACGTCGCATCGACCCACGCCTGGACCATGCTCACCTCGTCCCCGGTGACGACGGACGCTACGTCGGAAACGTCCCCGCCATAGACGATCAGCCCCATGTCCGGTGCGATTCTGAAGAGCGAGGTGGAGCCGGCTCCGCTCATCATCCCCTCTTCGCTCCCCCAACGACACGACGCGAGTCCCGGCGCAACTGGGTCGCCATACTCCACGAGGAATACCGCCTGCTGGCCCTCCGAGTTCATGAAGCAGACCCGGCGCTTGTTGACGGTCACATAGCGCACGCTGTCCTGCTCGTAGTTCTCGAGGTCATCGTCGTCTTCGAACTTCGCGACCTTGAAGGTCCAGTCGTGGTCTTCCGGCTCCCCATCGTCGACCACCTCGAGCTGGCTCAGAACCTCGCTCGCCCCCGGGTGCTTGATCTCGACAACTCGATCGCTGTAGAGCCGGAACTCGTCGTCTCGGTGCGAGGCCGTCGGGGACTTTGCCCACACCAGCCCGTCAAACGTCCACTCAACAGTTGTTCCGTCCGTTGCGTGCTCCCACAGGAACGCCCGACCGTCTGCGACCCGATGCACCGTCCACTGCTTGCACTTCTTCCGGTCAAACTCCTCGGGGAGCATGAATTTTCCCTGTTTGCGTGCACCCATGTTGAATCCTCGATCTGAGTTGTCCGAGTGGCGCCCGGACCAGTCATCACATCTGCGAGAAGTAGACCAGACACCTGCCGAGAGATCTCGTGATTCGTCGGGACCAGGTCACTCCGGCCGACATTCTCGGATACCCGCAATTCGGGCGTCATCATCGCCAGGGCAGGGCACGCGCTCCCGCGTACGCGACAACCCGACTCAGCCGACCGCAAGCCGGAGCGACTGCCGCGGATCCGACATAGACTCCTGAGATCGTGCCAGCGGAGGCGCGCTGCCCAGGGGGACCCAATGAGAAAGACTTACCTTGCTCTAGCCGGTGCAACACTGCTGAGTGTTTCTGCGTGTAGCTCGGGCGGTGACGCAACCAACGCCGCCACGACAAGTGGAACAACCCAAGCCACGAGCTCATCGACGAGTTCGACGTCGTCAACCTCCACGTCGACAACGACAACGTCATCGTCGAGCTCGACATCGTCCACGACATCCAGCAGCACGAGTTCATCGTCGGCCATGCCAGCGGGCGCGTGCACAGCCAACTCGATCAACAAGGCTCTCGCGCGACAAGGGCTGACCGACGGCCAGGGCAATGTGGCCCAATTCGGCCCTAACGTGCCCATGGATTGCAGCGGCGGGTGGTTCTCGGAGAACCCGTACCAGGTGGGCGACACGGCCGTGATCATGCGATGGAGCGGCGGGCAATGGCACCTCGTCACATCGTCCAGCATGTCCATGTGCAAGTCGCAGCTTGTGGCCGATGGTGCTCCCCAGGGCCTCGTGAAACGGCTGAGTTCGCCTGACTATCCGATCCTCGGCGACACCTGCGGAATACCGGAAAAAGCCTCGCCATACGCCGACCGGGCGAGCAGTTCCACCAGTTCCGAGTCAGTCGCCGACACCACGTGCAGGGCGGTGTCTCCACACGACCCTGCCGCATCCCTCCGGACGACACTCAGCGGGCTGACCTGTGCGGAAGCCAAGCGCGTGAGCGCCACGTATTGGGCCAAGCCTGTGACGCTCGACAACGGCAACAGCAACAATCAGAGGTTCGACGGATGGGAGTGCTACGCGCCCACCGCGGTCTCCAGTCAGGAGCAGAACATCGCCTGGACGTGTTCAGGTAATGGAAAGTCGTTCACCGTGCACAACTCTTGATCCTGAATTCGAGCTTTATCAGCGCGGCCCCACCCCTGCTACGCAGGGTTGGGGCCGCGCTGGGGTCCAGGCGTGTCGCAACACCCCCTCGTCAGCCCATGCGAGAGGATGACAGGTGCACTGTGCCCTCCCCTGGGCGTCCGCGACGTGAAGGATGATCGGTGGCCCGTTCGAAGAAGCCCGAGGTTCTCGACGACGACTTCGTCGAGAACATCATCGACATCGATGTCGAAGAGGAGATGCGCTCGGCGTTCCTCGAGTACTCCTACTCCGTCATCTACTCGCGCGCCCTGCCCGACGCACGCGACGGCCTCAAGCCGGTGCAACGCCGCATCCTGTTCTCCATGGATGAGCTAGGCCTCATGCCGACGAAGAACCACGTCAAGTCCTCCCGCGTCGTCGGCGAGGTCATGGGTAAGTACCACCCGCACGGCGACTCGGCCATCTACGACACCCTCGTGCGCATGGCGCAGGACTTCACGATGCGCCTGCCGCTCGTCGACGGCCACGGCAACTTCGGCTCCCTCGACCAGGGCCCCGCCGCCTCCCGTTACACCGAGGCCCGCCTCGCGCCGGCCGCCCTGACGCTCACCGAGAGCCTCGACGAGAACACCGTCGATTTCGTCCCCAACTACGACGACTCCCTGCAGCAGCCGTCCGTCCTGCCGGCCGCGTTCCCCAACCTGCTCGTCAACGGCGCCAGCGGCATCGCCGTCGGCATGGCCACCAACATGCCGCCGCACAACCTCGGCGAAGTCGTCCAGGCCGCCGTCCACCTCATCAAGAATCCCGACTGCAGCCTCGACGACCTCATGCGCTTCGTCCCCGGCCCCGACCTGCCCATGGGCGGGCGCATCGTCGGCCTCGAGGGCGTGCGCGACGCCTACCTCTCCGGCCGCGGCTCCTTCCGCACCCGCGCGACCTGCAGCATCGAGAACGTCACGCCCCGCAAGAAGGGCATCGTCGTCACCGAACTGCCCTACATGGTCGGCCCCGAAAAAGTCATCGACCGCATGCGCGACCTCGTGAGCAGCAAGAAGCTGCAAGGCATCTCCGACGTCAAGGACCTCTCGGACCGCCACCACGGCCTGCGCCTCGTCATCGAACTCAAGAACGGCTTCAACCCCGACGCCGTGCTCGAACAGCTCTACAAGCTCACGCCGATGGAGGAATCCTTCGGCATCAACAACGTCGCCCTCGTCGACGGCCAGCCGCGCACCCTCGGCCTCAAGGACCTCCTGCGCGTCTACACCGACTTCCGCGTCGACGTCGTGCGCCGCCGCACCGCCTACCGCCTCGGCAAGAAGGAAGACCGCCTCCACCTCGTCGACGGTCTGCTCATCGCGATCCTCGACATCGACGAGGTCATCCAGATCATCCGCTCGTCCGACGACTCAGGCATTGCGCGCGAACGCCTCATGAAGGTGTTCGACCTCTCCGAGGCGCAGGCCACCTACATCCTCGACCTGCAGCTGCGCCGCCTGACGAAGTTCTCCCGCCTCGAGCTGGAGAAGGAAGCCGAAGAGCTGCGCAAGGAGATCGAGAAGCTGCGCGCGATCCTCGCCGACGTCAAGCTCCTGCACAAGGTCGTCTGCGACGAACTGCTCGCCATCGCCAAGGAGCACGGCACGCCGCGCCGCACCGTGCTGCTCGAGGCCTCCGGCGAAACGAAGACCGCCAAGAGCGCTACCCCGCTCGAGATCGCCGACGACCCGTGCTGGGTGCTCCTTTCCTCCACCGGCCTCGTCGCGCGGACGACGAACGCCGACCCGCTTGGCACCGACGGCAACCGCCGCAAGCACGACGCCATCGTCGCCGCCGCGCGCACGAGCGCCCGCGGTGAGTTCGGCGTCGTCACCTCGACCGGACGTCTCTTCTGCGTCTCCGCGCTCGAACTGCCGCACCTCGTCGACACCCACGAAGCACCCGTGCTCGACGGCGGCGCACCGCTCGCCGCGTTCGTCGACCTCGCGCCCGGCGAGAAGGTCCTCACCGTGACGTCGCTGCGCACCGACTCCCCCGGCCTCGCGCTCGGCACGGCCGCCGGCGTCGTCAAGCGCGTCAACCCGGACTACGCGAACAAACCGATCATGGAAGTGATCACGCTCAAGGGTGACGACGTCGTCGTCGGCGCCGTAGAGCTGCAGACCGGCACCGAAGAACTCGTCTTCGTCACCAACGAAGGGCAGCTGTTGCACTTCAACGCCGACGGCGTGCGCCCGCAAGGCCGCACCGGCGGCGGCGTCGCCGGCATCAAGCTCGGCAAGGGCGCCCACGTCATCCACTTCGGTAGCGTCTCGCACGACGGCATCGTCGTCACCGGCGCCGGCCACCCGAGCTCGCCGGACGGTGAGATCACCTCACTCAAGGTCGCGCCGTTCGCCGAGTTCCCGGCCAAGGGCCGCGCGACGGCCGGCGTGCGCGCGCACCGCTTCTTGCGCGGCGAGAACCACCTGACGTTCGCGTGGGTCGGCTCCGCGCCGGCACGTGCCGCCGACGCGACGGGCAAGGTGATTACCCTGCCCCCGGCCGACGGCAAGCGCGACGGCTCGGGCGACACCGCTCCCGGCCAGATCGCGGCCATCGGCACCACGGCGCCGTACACCGACGTTCCGGCCGACGCGTCGGCCAGCGAGGTGGCTGAGCAGACGCCCGTCAGCGCGGCCGAGGAGAGCGCCGAACGCACGTTGAGCCTGTTCGACGGCGACGACGCCTGACCCGTTCGGCCCGCTCTGTGAGTGTTGGCCCGGTCTGTGACCGGCGCGGCTCACAGGGCGGGCCAGCGGTCACATCCTGAGGCGTGGTGCCGGACGGGGGTGCGCGTCCCGATCCGGGTCGATGCCCACCTTCTCACTCGTCATGAGTAGGCCATCTGTCCTCCTGCCTCACCGTGCGCGAGTAGCTCTGCACTGCCCGACTAGGCTGAAGGCGTGACTCCATCGCTGTGCTCTGCCGACTGGGACGACTCCGCCTTACCCGCCTGGGGCAGCGCGAAAGACGCCCGGGTCATCGTCGTCGTGGAAGTGGGCGGTTCGTGGGGGCGAGACGCCGTTGCCGACGCCGGACTCAAGGCGCCTAAGGGCGCCACTCTGTACGTGGTGCGCTCCCCCGGTCGTCATGCCGAGACACCGGCACTGCAGCGCGTCATCGTGAGCGGTGGGTTCGACAACGAGCCGTGGCTTGTCACCGGAAAACTGAGTGCCCCAGGGGTTTCCACGTTCCTTTCGGGCGACGTTGTCGACGAATCCTGGTGGTCCAAGTTCGGGTTCGAGCGTTCCGACGAACCGGCGCTCCTCGTCTGCACCAACGGTGCTCGTGACACATGCTGCGCGGTTCGCGGCCGACCGGTCGCCCAGTCGGCCTACGCGGTTGAGCCGACCCGCACGTGGGAGGTGTCGCACATCGGCGGTCACCGCTTCGCGCCGACGGCGATCCATCTGCCGAGTGGGCAGACCTTCGGCCGCCTCACGGGCGACGACGCCGACACTCTGGCCCGCGCTGCCACAACTGACGCTCTCCCCGCCGAACTCTTCTCACGCGCCAAGCACCGCGGACGGGTGGATCTCTCCCCCGCCCAGCGCGTCGCCGAGACCTGGTGGCGCGAGCAGCACCCCGAGCTGCCGCTGACCCCACCCGTCGCAATCGGAGCAGCGACGAAGACCGACGGCGGCGAGAGCGTCGAGCTGCCCGACGGCACAACGCTGCTCGTCACCACGCACAAGGGCCCGGAGCTGCGCGATTCGTGCATCAAGAACCCCAAGCCGTCGCAGTACTACGAAGCTGCCCCCGAAACGCAGTGACGGGCCGGGCGCCCTTCGCGCCCGACCCGTCATTCGCTCACACGAGCGCAGCCATCACTTGCGTACGGTGCTGCTCGTCGAGCTCCAGATCGTCGTTCCACCCGCGTAGCTCACGCGGTAGTCGCGCGCTGCCTTCGAGGTGTAGGAGTACGTCAGGGCCCCCTTCGTCGCGGTCGCCTTCTTGAGCGTCTTCCACGTCGTCGTGCCCACCGGGCGGTACTGCAAGGTCGCGGTGGTCTGCCACGGAATGCGCTTCTGAACGGTCGTCGCGTACCGCGTGCCGGTCGACGTGAGCGTCACGCGGGAGCCGCTGCGCACCGCCTTGAGCGACGTCCACGAACCCAAGCGCACGGTGGTCGTCGGCGTGTTGGGGGTGAACTCGTTCCAGTTGTTCTGCTCCGTTGCCCACGCCTCACGCCAGGAGACGACACCCAGGGTGTGCCAGTCGTAAATGTCCCAGTAGTCCGACGTCACCGAATCGAAGAGGACACCATCCTCGGCTCCCTGCGACGTGTATCCGGTCCACGTCGCGAAGACGGACGATGCGTACGAGGTGCACGTTCCGGAGAGCGTGGTCTTGACCGCCTGGTACGGGCCGACAATGCGCACCTGCGCAGGAACGACGAGTCGGCAGCTACCGTTCGTCGCGGCCTGGGCACTGGGGCTGAAAGCCACCGTCGCAAGGGTGGCGAGGGCCGCGGTGCCGGCCAGGGTGGACATGCGTCGCATGATGGGTTGTCCTTCGGGGAGCAATGAATAGTCGGTTCGACATGAACCAACCTTCGAAGGTTACGGCACGCCACGGTGCCCGCCCACACGATTCGGCCGAACTCGCACGTCGTCCGCACCGGGTTGGTGGACCGGTGCCCCCTCCCCCCCACGTCACTCTGCTTTGGTAGCTCCGTGCAGTTCCGCAGGTGCGTTCTCGGGTGGCTGATCTGCACGCCCCGGCGGATGCTCGTCGTCCCCTTCGCCCTCCACCTCGCGGCGAGCGTCGCGCTCCGCCGCGCGGCGCGTCTCGTCGCTGATCTCGTAGCGACGCTTGTAGAGGTCGAGCAGCGCCATCGCCGTCGCGGCCATGGGCACACCGAGAATGCCGCCGGCGAGGCCGAACATCTGCGCGCCGAGCAGCGCCGACGCGAACGACACCGCCGGGTGGACGTCGACCGCCTTCGCGCTGATGTTCGGCTCGATCGTGATGTTCTCGATCTGCTGGTAGATGATCGCGAAGACGAGGATGACGAGGCCGTTGACCGGCTTGTCGCTCGTGAGGCCGACGAGCACGGGCAGCACGATCGAGATGTACGTGCCGATGTTCGGGATGAACTGCGCAATGAGGCCGGTCCACAGCCCGAGCGCCAGCCAGTACGGCATCCCGATGATCATCATGAACGTGCCGTGCACCGTCGCCGAGATCGTCGCAAGGATGCACCGCGCCGCGACGTAGCCGCCGACTTTCGTGACGAAGACCTCCCACACCGTCAGCACCACGCGCTGCTGCGACGGGGGGAACAGGCCCGCGATCCACGTGCGCAGGCGCGGCATTCCGGCCGAGATATAGCAGGTGAAGAACACGAGAACGAAGGTGTTGAACGCCGTCGAGACGATGCTCGTCACGAGCCCGAGCACGCCACCCGCGAGCTGCGATCCGTACGACGCGACCCGCTCCGGCGTCAGGGAGACCTTCGACAGCATCGTGTTGATGTCGTAGTCGGTGCCGAACCGCTCGTTCGCGTAGCGCACGAGGTCGGTGACGACGCCCGGCGCCGCCGTCACGAGCGCCTGGATCTCGGACACGAGCAGGCTGCCGAACGCGGCGAAGAAGCCGGCGATCGCTAGGCCGAGCGTGAGGACGACAACGCCCGTCGCCAGCGCACGCGGCATGTGCTTGGCCAGCCGACGGACGGCCGGCTCCATCGCGACGGCGAGGAAGAACGCCATGAGGATGGTGAAGATGGCCGAGCCGGCGGAGTTCGAGATGAACCCGAGCGCCGCGACGACGCCCAAGGCACCGAGCACCACCCACGTGGCCCGCCACACCGACCGCGGGTCAAGAGCGATCGTGAGGCGGGGTGAGCCCTTGTCGGGACGCCCGTCGGAACCGCTCGCTGACATGGTCGTTGCCCTCCCCCTCGTCACGCTGACGGGATGAGTGTTTCACGCCGCCGCGGCTAGGCTGACGCCATGGCCGAGCTTCACATCGCACAGGACGACCACGCCGACGAGATCATCTCCGAGCACCCGTTCGGGCTGCTCGTCGGCATGCTCCTCGACCAGCAGATCGCCATGGAGGTTGCCTTCGCCGGCCCCGGCAAGATCTACGACCGCTTCGGCACGCTGGACCCAACCGAAATCGCCGCGATCGACCCCGACGAGTTCATCGCGCAGTGCACGACTCCCCCGGCTATCCACCGCTACGGCAAGTCGATGGCCGAGCGTGTCCAGAAGCTCGCCGCGGCCGTCCGCGACGAGTACGACGGCGACACGACGAAGATCTGGGCCACCGACGACGCGAACGAACTCCTGAAGCGCCTCAAGAACCTGCCCGGTTACGGCGACCAGAAGGCGCGCATCTTCGCATCCCTGCTCGGCAAGCAGCTGGGCGTCCAGCCCGACGGCTGGCGCGAGGCCATCGGCCCCTACGCCGAAGAGGGTTCCTTCCGCTCCGTCGCCGACGTCGTCGACCCCGACTCGTTGCTCAAGGTCCGCGAGACCAAGCGCGAGATCAAGGCCGCCAAGAAGGCCGCCGCGAAGAAGGACTGACCGCCCTACTGGCTACGTTGTGCGCCGCTGGCCGCGGCATGCCGCAGCCGAATCCGCAGAACGTTCCCGCCTGACGGGCCCGCCCGTATTCATCGGGCGAGGACAGCGCACACGTCCCGCAGACGGCGTGCCTGCCTTGCGCACACCGACGGCGAACTGCACCGTCGTGCCCTTCTGCGCCGTCAACGTCACCTTCAACCCGGGCGCCGCCGACGTGACGGTGTCCAGAGTTCCGGGGTCACCGTCGCACTCGTACGTGCGCGGGAACGTCTGCTCGATCATGGCGCCCTCGATCGCCTCCGAGTACGACGCGGTCGCCACCAGCCCACCGCCGGTGCACGCAACCACCACTTCCATGGGTCCACCCGCCACGTCGGGGAAGTCGAGGCTCTTCCCCTCCGACGCTGTGCCCTTCTCGATCGTGCGGAAGCCCTGCGGGTGGCCCAACACGTTCTCCCGCAGCCCCGACGCCCCGGCCGCCGGCTTCGCCTGAGCGTCGTCGCCGAGCACGACCGGCTTGGGGCGTCGTGTACTCCGGGTGGTCCTGATCGCGCGCCCACTCGTCCATCGAGCAGCCCGAAAGCAGCGCGGCCACGAGCGCGTTCGTCACCGTTGCAGTAACGCGAAATGAGCGGAGGGTCGCCATGAGATCTCGTTCTTCCTGGCGGCAGGCCGCACGGTGTCCGGCGGACAGCCGAATCACTTCAACGTAACGGCGTCACACGATTCGAGGAAGAGTTGCCACCCGAGCAATTCGGTGACAAAAACAGGTGTGACGAATCCGTCAGCCGCGCAACCACACGGCCAACCCGGCGCATCCGCACGCCCAGAGCACGCTGACGAACGTGCCGATGATGAAACGTTCCGCCACCGCCGACTTCTCACCGCTGCGCAGCTCCGGGTAGCGCCCGAGACCCTTCACGGCCAGGACGATGGCGATGGCCTCCGGCCAGTTCGCGACCAGACCCGCGAAGATCGCCAACCGTTCGAGCGCCCCGATCCATGCGCCGCCCCGCAGGATGCTCCCGGCCTGCTCGACGCCACCCGTCGCCTTGCCCGACCCAGGTTTCGGTGTCTCGGCGTTCGGCTCGGAAGGCGCCGGTAGCTGTTCGTGATCGCGCCGGCCGTCGACGAAGCGGAAGACCAGCTGCGTGACGAATCCGCCCGCCACGACAGCGAGCACACCGAAGAGCGCGACCACCAACACCGCCCGTTCGTTCATGACCTGAACGCTAACGCCCGGTACCGACAACCGGGCGAGATCAGCCCAAAGCAGCCGTCAGCGCGCGCACCGCGAGCGCCTCTCCCGCGTCGGCTTCGACGACGGCCGCGGTGCTCACTCGCTGGCTGACGGCGGACGCCGTCACGCCGAGGCGAGCCGCGACCTCCTGACGCGACAGGCCCTCGGCGACGAGGTCGGCGACCTCCCACCCGGCCGCGGTGCGGCGTCGCCAGACGAAGGCCAGCAGGTCGAGGGCGGCGCGTACGTCGTCGGCAGCGGCGCTGGCCTCGGCTCCCCCGACACGCGTCACGACGGCGAGATCCTGCGCGCCGCCCCGTGATTCGTTAACGGCGGCCCGGGCCGCGACGAACGCGGGCCCGTTCGCGGCGCGAACGTCGTCCGGCACCGGGGTGTCGACGGCCCCGATGCCAAGACCGACCCGCCACCCGCCCTCGCGGACGAAGAGACGCACGGCGCTCACGGCATCGGCCGGGTCGGCGATGAGTGCCTGGACTTCGTCACCCGCCGTGCGCGCGAAGGCACGGGACCTACCGCCGAGCGTCAGGGATTCGAGGGCTGTGAGCATGGCCGGAACACGGTCGCCCCGAGAACTGCTGCGGATCTGGTCTGCCGTGACGACGATCATCGCCCCACCGCTCGATTTAGTCATACGCCTAAAGTAGCAGCGATTAAGCCTCTGGCCTAACTCTTTGCGGCTTCAGTCGACAGCCTGTACCGACGGAACGATGGCACGAGCACGGCGATCGCCACCACGGAGACGAGCACGAGGACACCACCGATCCACGCTGCCCGACCGGCCCCGAACGCCTCGGCGCCCGCCCCGTGGACGACATCGGCGATGCGCGGCCCACCCGCGACGACGACGAGGAAGACGCCCTGCAGGCGACCGCGCACCGCGTCGGTGGCCGCCGTTTGCAGCATCGACGTGCGGAACGCCGCCGAGACCATGTCCGCCGCGCCGCCGACGACGAGGGCGCCGAACGCGATCCAGAACAGGACGTCGAGCCGTCCGTTCGCGAGCGCCACCGCTCCACCGAAGACGACGACCGCCCCGCCCCACACGGCGACGGCGGCGAGCACTGCGACGCCGTGACGCTGGACGCGCGAGACCCAGCCAGAGAACACGCCGCCGAGCACAGCGCCGACCGGAATGGCCGCGAACAACCACGCGAACGCGAACCCGCCCTCGCTCGGCCCGCCGAACGACTCGTGTGCGATCTGCGGGAACTCCGCGCGCGGCATACCGAAGATCATCGCGGCGAGATCGACGACGAAGCTCGCCATGAGCACGGGATGGCGTGAGAGGTACCGCAGCCCGTCGACCACGGACTTGAAGCCGGCCACCGTCACCTCGCCGAGCGGACGCATCGCCGGCAGGTTGATGACGGCCCACATCGTGGCGAGCAGGCACAGCGTGTCGGCGGCGTACATCCACGAGAACCCGAGCACCGGAATGAGCGTTCCGGCGACGAGCGGCCCGGCGATGCCGCCCGCCATCGCCACCGTCATGAGGAGCGAGTTGGCCGCCGGCAGGAGCTCGGGCGGCAACAGCCGCGGCAGAGAACTCTGCAGCGCCGGCTGGTGGAGCGCGAAGAAGATCTGCTGCACCGCGAACAGGCTGAGCAACAGCCACACGTTGATGCCACCCACGGCGGCCTGCCCCCAGAACAGCGCGCTCGTCACGATGAGCCCGGTCGTCGTGAACATCAGGATGCGACGACGGTCGTGGGCGTCGGCGAGCGAGCCTCCGTACAGGCCGAAGACGATGAGCGGCACGAGACCGAACAGGCCCGTCAGACCGACATAGCTCGAATCACGCGTCTGCGCGTAGATCTGCGCGGGCACCGACACGATCGTCAGCTGCGCGCCGATGACCGTGACGATGTCGGCCAGCCACAACCGCCGAAAGGCGGGAACCTTGAGCGGGCGCGTGTCCGCGAGAACGCTTCGGGCACGCGCGAGCCTGCTCGCGGTCATGCGTCGATGCGCTCCATGTCGAGCTGGTGAGCCGACGAAATGATGAAGTCCTTGCGGGGCGCGACGTCGCTGCCCATGAGCAGGTCGAACACCTGCTCGGCCGCCTCGGCGTCGGCGAGCGTCACGCGACGCAGCGTGCGGTGACGCGGATCCATCGTCGTCTCCGCGAGCTGGTCGGCGTCCATCTCACCGAGACCCTTGTAACGCTGCGGCTGCTTGAACGTGCGGCCCTTCTTCTCCCACGCGCTGACGACCGAACGCATCTCGGCCTCGGAGTAGGTGTAGATGACCTCGCCCTTGGCGCGGCCGCTCGCGTTGAGCTCGAGACGGTGCAGCGGCGGCATGGCCGCGTACACCCGACCGGCCGCGACGAGCGGGCGCATGTAGCGGAAGAACAGCGTGAGCAGCAGCGTGCGGATGTGGGCGCCGTCGACGTCGGCGTCCGTCATGAGGATGATTTTGCCGTAGCGCACCATGTCGAGATCGAAGCTGCGCCCCGAGCCGCCACCGATGACCTGGATGATCGAGGCGCACTCGGCGTTCTTCAGCATGTCGCCTACCGACGCCTTCTGGACGTTGAGAATCTTGCCGCGGATCGGCAGCAGCGCCTGGTACTCCGAGTTGCGCGCCGCCATGCCGGTGCCGAGCGCCGAGTCACCCTCGACGATGAACAGCTCCGATTTCTCGCCGTCGGTGGAGCGGCAGTCCTTGAGCTTGCCCGGCAGGCTCGAGCTCTCCAGCGCCGTCTTACGCCGCTGCGTCTCCTTGTGCTGACGCGCACTGATGCGCGACTTCATCTCGGCGACGACCTTCTCCAGCAGGAGCGCCGACTGCGCCTTCTCGTCGCGCTTCGTCGACGTCAGGTGCGCCGTGAGCTCCTTCTCGACGACCTTCGCGACGATGGCGCGCACGGCGTTCGTGCCGAGCACCTCCTTCGTCTGGCCCTCGAACTGCGGCTCCGCCAGACGCACGGTGACGACGGCCGTGAGGCCGGCGAGAACGTCGTCCTTCTCGACCTTGTCGTTACCGACCTTGAGCTTGCGCGCGTTGACCTCGAGCTGCTTCTTGAAGACCTTCATGAGGGCCTGCTCGAAGCCGGTGTTGTGCGTGCCGCCCTTCGGCGTCGCGATGATGTTGACGAAGGAACGCACCTTCGTCTCGTACCCCGTGCCCCAGCGCAGCGCGATGTCGACGCCGCACTCACGCTCGACGTCCTGGCTCGTCATGTGCCCGCTCTTCTCGTCGAGGACGGGCACCGTCTCGGTGAAGTGACCGCTGCCCTGCAAGCGCCACACGTCGGTGACGGCCGCGTCGGCGGCGAGGTAGTCGGTGAACTCGCTGATGCCGCCGTCGTGGAAGAAGACCTCCTCGTGGGGGCCGTCGGCGCCCGGCGTCTCGGGCAGGCCGCGCTCGTCACGGATGACGAGGGTGAGGCCCGGCACGAGGAAGCTCGTCTGACGAGCACGCCCGATGAGCTGCTCGTAGTCGAACTGGGCGCTCTTGAGGAAGATGCTCGTGTCGGCCCAGTAGCGCACGCGCGAACCGGTGACGCCGCGCTTGGCCTTGCCGACGACCTTGAGTTCGCTGCCCGACTCGAACGGGCTGAACGGGTTGAGCGGGCTCTTGCCGTCGGCGTCGTCGAAGACGCCGGGCTCACCGCGGCGGAAACTCATGCCGTACGTCTTGCTCGCACGGTCGACCTCGACGTCGAGACGAGCGCTCAGCGCGTTGACGACCGACGCGCCGACACCGTGCAGACCACCCGACGCGTTGTACGAACCGCCGCCGAACTTACCGCCGGCGTGCAGCTTCGTGAAGACAACCTCGACACCCGACAGGCCTGTGCGCGGCTCCACGTCCACAGGGATGCCGCGGCCGTTGTCGCGCACCTCGACGGAGCCGTCGGGCATGAGGATGACCTCGATGTGGTCGCAGTAGCCGCCGAGCGCCTCGTCGACCGAGTTGTCGATGATCTCCCACAGGCAGTGCATGAGACCGCGCCCGTCGGTGGAACCGATGTACATGCCCGGGCGCTTGCGTACGGCCTCGAGCCCCTCGAGCACCTGGAGGTGACGAGCGGTGTAGGTCTGGTTCTCTCCTTGCGACACCTGGGAATCTCCTTGAAGTTCGCGGGGGGCGCCGCAGACGGCGCACCCGTCACCGTACCTGAGAATCCGCGGGTTTCCGGGCCGCCACGCGGTGATCCGACGCTCACTGCGCGCCTGCGACGTCGACCGAATCACAACGATGTGGCTCAGGAGTCGGAATTGGGCTTCTCGGGAATGTCCGCCCGTGACAGACTGTTGTCGATTCCGAGAAACGATGCTTCGGGCATCGTTCGTAGGACGCCGCTGGTGCCCTTTCAGGGCATCCCGACGAGAGGATCGATATGACCACGACGATGGAACACACGATGACGGCTGCTGACCGCTGCGATCGCTGCGGAGCCCAGGCCTTCATCAAGGCGGTCATGTCGGGTGGACTCGAACTGCGCTTCTGCGGCCACCACGGCCGCGAGCACCTCGACAAGCTCAAGGAGGTCGCCGTCGAGGTCATCGACGAGACGCCCCGCCTGAGCGAAGAGGTCTGAGCAGCACACTCCCGCTGACGCCGAACGGCCCCGGTCACCCGCCAAGGGTGCCGGGGCCGTTCGCGTGCCTGCACGCGGCGGGCGTTCTTACTGGTTCGGCTCCCGGCTCTGCTGAGGGATGATGGGCCCATGGAACTGACGACGACGATCATCGCCGCACTCGTCATGGCGGTCGGCATCGCCGGTCTCATCGTGCCCGCGCTGCCCGGCCTTCTGCTCGTGCTGGGCGGGGTGCTCATCTGGGCGCTCGGCAACTCCGGCCCCACCGCGTGGACGGTGTTCGGCATCGCGTGCGTCCTCGCTGCGATCGGCTACGTCGTCCAGTACGTCGTGCCGGGCCGCCACCTCGGCCGGGCCGGCATCCCGAAGCGCAGCAGCCTCGTCGGAGTGATCTTCGGCGTCATCGGCTTCTTCGTCATTCCGGTGATCGGCCTGCTCGTCGGCTTCGTGCTCGGCGTTTTCGTGGCCGAGATGGCCCGTCAGCGCCGCACGGACGAGGCGTGGCGCTCGACGAAGGTGGCCGTCAAGGCTGCCCTCATGTCGGTGGGAATCGAACTGCTCGCGGCGCTGATCATTGCCGTCGGATGGGCCTGCGTGGCCATTCCGATGGCTCTGTGACTGGCCTGTGACGAGGCGTCCCTACCAGCCCTGGCTCTCGCGGCGACGACGATCCCAGCGCTCCTCAAGACGCTGCATGAAGCCGCTGTTGCTCGCGCCACGAGCGGGCTTCGCCTTGGACTTGGCCGAGCCCGGGAATCCACCCTGGACGCTCGGGAAGCCACGGCCGGCACCGCCCGAGCCGCCGGCGCGCTGCGCCGACGAGGAACCGACGACGTGCAGGTCAGGACGCTGGTCGGCATCCGTACCCACCGCGTAGGTGACGCCGAAGACCATGCCGAGGAAACCGATGGCGCCCAGCCAGGTCTGACGGGTGGTGACGGCGAGAACGACGAGCGCGAGACCCGCCGCGAGGGCAAGCACACCGAGCAGGACACGACGGCGACGTCGTGCGCGGTTCGGGTCGGAAACCATGGTCGACGCGAACTTCGGGTCCTCGGCGGAAAGCTGCGCCTCCAACTCTTCGAGAGCGCGCCGTTCCTGTTCTGACAACGGCATGGGAGCCTCCGGTTCGACACTCGCGGCGCATGGTGCGCCACGCATGGTGTGCTGGCATTGTCTCGTTCATTTGTAGCACTTCGGGACGTTACGCGTGGCCACCCGCGAGGGGGCGAAGAACCGACCGCTCATCCCACGAGACTCGCCGGTCTCACGATGCCCGCGCCGAACCGCGCGCTGGCGCGGTCGACGGCGCGATCGGCCTCCTGCCAACCGAACTCGCGCTCCCCCAGCTTTCCCTGCCGGGAGGTCAGCCGTCGGTCGGTGAGCCCCTGCACCCGCACCCCGACGAGGCGGATGCGGGCCCGCTGCAGCCCGAGGGCGTCGAAGAGCTGGGCGGCCACGGCGTAAACCTCCCGGCTGACGTCGGTGTGCTCGCTCAACGTGCGCGACCGCGTGATCGTCGTGAAATCGGAGAAGCGCACCTTGAGCACCACCGTGCGTCCGGCCACCTCGGCCGAACGCATACGCGCCGCGACGCGGTCGCTCAGCTTGAGCAGGTGCCGCTTGATGAGCACAGGATCGTCGAGATCCTCACCGAACGTCTCGTCCGAACCGATGCTGCGCTCCGGCTCGTGCGGCACGACCCGACGTTCGTCGTGACCCCACGCGAGGCGGTGCAACGTCATGCCGCTCGCCTGCCCGAGGGAACGCACGAGCGTTCGCTGCGGCAGGTGCGCGATGTCGCCGACGGTGCGCAACCCCAACGTGTGCAGCTTCTCCTGCGTCGAGGCACCCACGCCCCACAGCGCCTCCACCGGCAGCGGGTGGAGGAAGTCGAGCACCTCATCCTGACGCACGAGACGCAGCCCGTCCGGCTTCGCACTCGTCGAGGCCAACTTCGCGACGAACTTCATCGGCGCCACCCCGACCGAACACGTGATGCCCTGCTCGTCGGCGACGGCGTCACGCAACTCGTGCCCGAGCGCCGCCGCAGACTCCGGCCCGTTGCAGACGCCGCCAACGTCGAGGAACGCCTCGTCGAGCGAGATCGGTTCCACGAGCGGCGTGACCTGCGAGAACAGGTGCATGATCGAGCCCGAGATCTGCGTGTAGAGGTCGTAGTCGGGCGCGAGGACGACGGCGTCGGGGCACAACCTGCGCGCACGCCCCATCGGCATACCCGAACTCACCCCGCTGCGCCTGGCCTCGTAGGTGGCCGAGAGCACCACGCCCCGCCCGGCGCCGCCGACGATGACGGGCTGACCGAACAGATCGGGGCGCTCGATGAGGGACGCCGACGCGTAGAAGGCGTCCATGTCGATGTGCAGGATCATCTGCCCCACCCTCCTGAACTTCCGGGGCTCGCGTGCCACAGCGACCGCGGAGCCTCACCCTGACCGGGAAGCTGCGCGCGACCTCCCGAGACCGTCTCGCCGGCCGGTTTGATGTCGGCGTACGGCGACTGTTTGAACCCTGAGGAGTGCACGAGCATCCGACGTCCGCGAGCGCCGCCGACACCTTCTGCCTCCGGTGGGGCGACGCTGACGAGGCTGCTCACGCCGTCAGCGCCCGCCTCGCTCCACGCCTGCCACACCGCCGTGAGATCCCACGCGCCGGTGGCCCGGATGGAGACACCGTGTGGGCCGGTACGCCGCACGACACCGCGCACGAGGAGCATCCACGAGTGGAAGACGGTGTCGGCGTACGGGCCCTGGACGTCTTCGAAGAACGTGGCGTCGGCGGGGCCGGTGCCGTCGTCGAGCGTGAGGAAGATGACGCGGCGCCCCGAACGCACCGGCGGGGTCTGCGTGGCCACCTTGATGCCCGCGCACCACACCTCCTGCCCACCCCGCAGGTTCACGAGATCGGACGCAGCGCTGAGGCCCAGGTGACGCAGCATCGGCGCGTAGAACTCCATGACGTGACCGCTGACGTCGAGACCGAGGATGTCGAGCTCGGCACGCACCTTCTCCGCCGGCGTGAACTCGGGCAGGCCCGAACCCTCACCGTCGACGGCTCCGTCGACGAGGTCGAGGACGAGTTGAGCACCCACCGGATCCTTCGCCCCGGGGCGGCGCCCCTGCGCCTGCGCACGGGCGGCTTCCACCGGGTCGAACGTGAAGAGCCCCGCCTCCCCTGGCGCTTCGCCGGCACCTGGGCTCGACGCACTCCTCTCGTCTACGTTGCTCGACGACGGCTTGGTCACGAGCACCTTCTGCCCGCGCGGACTCCCCCGCGATGTACCGCGCAGGTGCCAGCGCTCGAGATCTTCCAGTTCGAGCAGGAGGTCGCGTCGGGTGAGAGCGCCTCGCCCTGTGCGAGCACCGAAGCCGTACAGGCTGTCGAAGGCGCCGACGAGAACGAGACGTTCGACGCTCGTTCGCGTCAGGCCGGCCCGGTTCCACACGTCGCTCAAGCTCGAGTAGGGCTGCGCCGCGACGAGAGTTTCGATCTCCCGCTCGCTCATGCCCTTGACGTCGGCGAATCCGATGCGCAGACCGAGTTTTTCGGAAGCCCCCGCGCTCGGGTCCGATTCGTCGGAGCTCGGGCCGTCGGGGAGACCGACCGAAGCACCAGCATCGTTGTCACTGCCCTCCTCGGCGCTGCCGCTCACCCGCTCCACCCGGTACTCGCCCCGCGAGGCGTTGATGTCAACACCGAGCACGGGCACACCGAACGTGCGAGCGTCGGCGAGGATGAGCCGCTTGGGGTACATGCCCGGGTCGTGCGTGAGCACACCCGCGACGAACGCCGCGAGGTGATGGGTCTTCAACCACGCCGACTGGTAGGTGGGCAGCGCGAACGCTGCCGCGTGAGCCTTGCAGAAACCGAAGGACGCGAAAGCCGCGAGCACCGCCCAGATGCGTTCCCGCTCGCCGCGCGTGTACCCGCGGGCCTTGGCCGCAGCACGCCACCACTCCCCGATCTTCTCCTGCCCTGTGGGCGAGCCCATCGCCCGACGCACCTCGTCGGCTTGGGCGAGCGTCACACCCGTCGTCTCGGCAACGATGCGCAGCACCTGCTCGTGGAAGACCACGACGCCGACCGTCTCCTCCAGCGCCGGCCGCAGGCTCTCGTGGAGGTACCCCGGTTCGCCCCAACCCTGACGCACCCGCAGGAACGGGTTGATCATGTCGCTCTTGACCGGGCCGGGGCGGAACAGCGAGATGTCGATGATGAGGTCTTCGAAGGCCTCGGGAGCGAACTTGCCGATGAGTTCACGCTGCCCGGGCGACTCGATCTGGAAGCACCCCAGCGTGCGCGTCGAGCGGATGAGATCGAACGTCGCCTCGTCGTCGAACGGGACGCACGTCTCGTCGTCGAGGTCGACGACGACGCCTTCGACCCGCTCGATCTCGGCCACGGCATGCGCCATCGCCGACTGCATTCGGATACCGAGCACGTCGAGCTTGAGCAGCCCGAGGGTCTCGACGTCGTCCTTGTCGAACTGGCTCATCGGGAAACCGAGCCAGCTCGCCTCCATCGGCGTGCGATGGCCGAGTTGCGCGTTCGACAACACGACGCCGCACGGGTGCAGCGCGACGTGCCGCGGCAGACCGTCGAGTCGCTCGACGAGGTCGAACAGTCGCTCCAACTCGCTCGAGGCGAGACCGCGAGCCCGCAGCTCCGGCAGCTCCTCGATGGCCTGGCGCGCATTGCGCGCGGCGATGTGCGGAAAGGCCTTCGCGATGACGTCGACGTCGGCCGGCGGCATACCGAGCGCAGCGCCGGCGTCACGGATGGCGTGACGCACCCGGTAGGTCTCCGCCATCGACACACACGTGACCCGCTCGCCGCCGAAGCGCTCCATGATGCGTTCGTACATCTCGGTGCGCCGCGCCGATTCCACGTCGATGTCGATGTCGGGCAGTGACGCCCGAAGCGGCGTGCAGAAGCGTTCCATGAGCAGGCGGTGCCGGATCGGGTCGACCCCGCTGATGCCCAGCAGGTAGTTGATGAGGCTGCCCGCGCCCGAACCGCGAGCAGCGACGCGCACATCGGCGTCACGGATGAGATCGCACACGATGGCCACCGTGAGGAAGTAGGTCGGGTAGCCGAGGTGGCGCACGACCTCGAGTTCGTCGTCGAGTCGCTCTTCGACGGCGGCGTACTCGGTTGCCGAGAGGTGGCCGTAGCGAGCGGGCAGCGCGGCGCGGCAGCGCTCGGCCAGAGCGCGCTGGGGGTCGACGCCGTCCAGGTCGAGCACCTCCGGTTCCGGAAGATGAACTGCACCGATGCCGATGTCGTGGAACGGATGCTGCACGCAGAGCTCGGCCAACCGTGACGTCGCGCCGACGAGTTCGAGGGCCGCACTCTCGTCGCCCGCAGCCTGCGCGAGTTCACGTGCGATCTCGAGCATCTCGCTCTCGGGGAGCAGATGCCCTCGCGTGCTCGTGCGGTCGAGGTGCCGCAGGTCGAGCGCCACCATGCGCCGCGCCGCGTCGAGCAGATCGGCGGTGACGGCCTCGTCGGCGTCCGCGTGCCTCACCCAGCCGGTGAGCACCGCGGGCACACCGCACGCACGCGCCAGCGCCCACAGGTCGAGCGCGTGCCGCCTGCTGGCCGGCGTGCCCGGCGCCCCGTCGTGACAGGCCACCTCGACTGCGAGCGCCCCGTGCGGCAGCGCAGCACGCCACTGCTTGAGCAGCTGCTCCGCCGCGGCAGGACGTTCGGCGAGCAGCGCCTGCCCGACGTCGGAGGCCGGGCCGAGCAGCACGGTGAGCGCCGGGGCGCTGTTACCCCTGCCCACCTCCTCGACAGTGACGAACCGCGCGATCCGTTCACGCGACGTGCGCGCGGCACTGCGCTCCCCGACAAGGTGAGCGTCCGTGACGAGACGGCACAGCTGCCCCCATCCGACGCCCTTGTCGAGCCCGCTCGCGGCGCCGCGGGCGAGAACGGTGACACGAGGCCCCCGGTCGTCGACGGCTGCCCCGCCCTTCGCCGGGGTGCGCCGCGGGCGGGACGAGTTGGCCGGCGTCGGTGGCTCGAGCGCCAGGTCGACGCCGACGACGGGGTCGATGTCGTGATCACGGCAGGCCTCGACGAACTTCACCACGCCGTAGAGACCGTCACGGTCGGTGAGCGCCAGACGCCCGTAGCCCAACTCGTGTGCGCGCTCGACGAGACGCTTCGGCGGTGTGGTGCCGTAGCGCAGCGAGAAGGACGACGCGACGTGCAGGTGGGTGAACTGCACCGACCTCACCCCACCGCGACGGGGGTGAGCCGCAGCGCCGAAGCGTCGGCGGCAGGCAGACCGACATGGACGAGCACGGTGTCGAGGAAGAGCTGGGCCTGCCGGACGAGGTCGTCGGCCTCTCGCACACTCACCCCGGCCCCGCCGCTCTGGGCGACGCCGTTGCGCTTGCCGCACTCAGTGAAGAAGCTCGCCCACTCCCCGAACTCCGGGCGCTGACGAGCCAGCGCCTCCCACGCACTGCGCGGACGTGAGCCGAGCGAACGCGGCGCCACCTGAGCCAGAAGGGCGGCAGCCGCCCGCAACGCAGCGAGTTGGGCCCTCGCGTAGCGCTCGGACGTCGTCGTGGCCGAGCAGGCCTCGATCAAGGCAGCGCGCGAACGGCCCAGAAGATCGAACAGATCGCCGGTGAGTGCTTCCGCGGGCGCACCCGGACCCGTTGCCGTCGTCGTCATGACATCTCCCTCTCGCTGCACACTTCGTCGAACCTGCACATCAGTCACTGAGCCGCTCGAGCGACCACCCGGAGCGCGCATGCGCCAGGTCGAACACCCCGAGGCTCGGGCTCGCCCCCGCACTCGCCTCGACCCGCCACACCCGACGTTCGGCGTCGTACACGCCCTGCTCCCCCATCGGTAGGCGCCACCACGGCGTTGCCTCACGCCAGCTCTCGAGCACCCCCGCGACTCGATACCGGCGTCCTCGCCAGACGAAGACCTCGGGCGCGCTCGCCTCTCCCGTGTCCACTGTGGTCACCTCGACGCTCTCGGCGTATCCGCGCATCTCGCCACCTCACTTCACTCGGGTGCCGACCGCGTCGTCACCGCTGGATGGTTCGCTGTGACTGTGACGGTGAGCGACGACGCAACGAACGTCGGAACAACGGCACAGCACAAGCCCGTTTTTTTCGAACTCATGTTCGATATGGTGACACTAGAACGCCCCGGCGACAACCCCCAGATTCCGCGGAATCGGAGCGACCGCGTAGGCTCGGTGGAAGTCGCTTGCCGGAAGGATCGAGACGTGCCCAACTCCGCGGACGCATCGCAGTTGCTCGAACGCATCCAGCGCACCGTCGACGCCGAAGTCGCCCACCAGCGCGAGGTTCTCGCCCCCCTCGGCGACGAAACCGATCTCATGGTCGACGCCATCGCTTCCCTGCTCTCCGGCGGCAAGCGCGTGCGTGCGTCGTTCCTCTACTGGGGCTACCGCGCCGCCGGCGGCGCCGACAGCGACGCCCTCGTGCGCGCCAGCGCGTCGATGGAGCTCTTCCAGGCCGCCGCGCTGCTGCACGACGACGTCATGGACGCGAGCGACACCCGCCGCGGCATGCCGGCTGCCCACCGGGCCATGGCGAACGCCCACCGCGAGCGCGGCCTCACCGGCGACGCCGACCGCTTCGGCGAGGCCGGCGCCATCCTCGCGGGCGACCTGTGCCTCACCTGGGCCGACGAGATGTACGCGACGAGCGGTCTACCCGCCGACGAGGTTCTTCGCGGACGTCGGGTCTTCGACCTCATGCGCACCCAGCTCATGGGCGGGCAGTTCCTCGACGTCCTCGAGGCCGTGCAGAACTGGGAAGGGCTCGCCACCGACGAGCGCATCACCCGCGCTCTGCGCGTCATCCGGTACAAGAGCGCGAAGTACACGATGGAGCACCCCCTGCTCATCGGTGCCACCTGCGCCGGCGGCGACGACGCCACTCTCGAAGCCCTCTCGCGCTACGGTCTCGCCCTCGGCGAGGCCTACCAGCTGCGCGACGACCTGCTCGGCGTCTTCGGCGACCCGGCACAGACGGGCAAGCCGGCCGGCGACGACCTGCGCGAAGGCAAGCGCACCGTCATCGTCGCTCACCTGCTCGACGACCTCTGCGCCGACGACCGCGCGTTCTTCGACACTCGCTTCGGCCACGACGACCTCGACACCGACGAGATCGAGCGTTTCCGCGCGCTCGCGATGAGCACCGGCGCCGTCGACGCCGTGGAGCAGCGCATCACTCAGGGAGCCGACGAAGCGCGCGCCGCGCTCGAGTCGCTCCGCGAGTCGATGCCGACCGAAGCGTTCACCGCTCTGCACGACTTCATCGGGACGACCACCGCTCGCTCCAGCTGAGCAGCCCCGCGTCAGCGCAGCGTCAGAACGCCTCTTCCATGGCGCGCTTGCGCACCTCGGCCTTGCGGCCCGCACGCAGCATGTCGATGGGGGCGCCGTCGATCGGCAACGTCTCGTCGGGCGTGCACAGCCAGCGAATCGCTTCCTCATCGCTGAACCCCGCGTCGGAGAGCACCGTCACCGTGCCCATGAGAGGCGTGACGACCGCACCGTCCTGAACGAAGGATGCCGGCACCGCGACGACATTGCGCTCCCCCACGCGCGCGGCGATGATCTCGCGATCGGCGATCATCTGACGCACCTGGCGCAGCGACATGCCCAGCTCCTCGGCGAGGTCGGGCACGGTGAGCCAGTCACCGACAAGTGCTTCGAGTTCCGTGTGCGTTGCGTCATCCACGACCCCAAGATTGCCAGACGGGAACGCGTTACCGCATGTCGGCCAGCGCACCGGGGGCGAGCTTCACCCCTTCGGGCGCGCCTTCGCAGGACGAGCCACGTCACCACCTAGCGTGTGAGCCATGCCTCTTACCTACGACGTCCCCGTCGCACTGCACGCGGTGCCGCCTGCGCACGTTCAGCCGGGCCGAACTCACGCGCAGTTCGTCAAGGGAGCCGCGAAGAGCAGCCCTGCTGCGAAGAAGAAGCCGACCCGCAAGGTCAAGAACGTCACGATCCGCCCCGGGGACTCGGTTTACGCCATCGCGCGAACCCACTCCTCGAGCGTCGCGGCCATCGTCAAGGCGAACCCGAAGATCGAGTTCCGTCGTCTCGTGCCGGGCACCGTCCTCAAGGTGCCGGTCCCCGCCTCGGCCCCGAAGGCGACGAAGCCCGTCAAGAAGCAGCCCGTCAAGAAGCCGTCGAAGGCCACGAGCGCGAAGCCGGTCAAGAAGCCCGCAGCAAAGCCGGCGAAGAAGCCCACGAAGAAGGCCGTTCGTCACACGAAGAGCGTCACCGTGCGCCCGGGCGACTCGCTCTACACGCTGGCCCAGCGTCATCACGCGAGCCTGGCAAGCGTCATCAAGGCGAATCCGGGGCTCGACGCGCGTCGTCTCCACGTCGGGTCTCAGGTCAAGATCCCCGTTGCCGGTGTCACCTCCGCCGCGAAGCCAGCAAAGAAGCCCACCACGAAGCCTGCTCGCAAGCCCACCTCGAAGGCCCCTGCCGGTGGCTACGCACCCAAGCCGACGCACGTCGTCAAGTACGCCGGCACCTCTGCGGCACGGCGCTACCCGGCCTCCGCTGTCGCCTCGGGTGATCGTCACCGTCAGCAACTCGCGCAGGCGAACCTGCCGAACCAGGCCCAGATCCGTTCGATGATCGTCGCCACCGCCAAGCGCTACGGGGTCGACCCGACGCTCGCCCTCGCCATCGGCTGGCAGGAATCGGGGCACCGCCAGAGCGCCGTCTCCGTCTGCGACGCGCTCGGCACGATGCAGGTCATGCCGGCCACCGGCCGTTGGGCGGGCGACCTCGCGGGCCGCAAGCTCAACCTCATGGACCCACAGGACAACATCACGGCAGGTGTCGTCACTCTGCGCTTCCTCACCCAGCACGCCAACAACCGCGACGAGGTGATCGGCTCCTACTACCAGGGCCTCGGCGCTGTCCGGAAACACGGCTTCTACCCCGACACACGCCAGTACGTCAGCAGCGTCAAGGCGCACATGAAGCGCTTCGGCGGCTGACGCAGCCGGGCGCCAGGCACGCTCCGTGTCCTCACCTGATGACCCGCAGCGTTCAGCGTTCTTCCTGCCCCGCCACCTACACTCGCCACCGTGACCACCTCGCACGCCGACCCCCTCATCGGCCGCACCGTCGAAGGGCGCTATCGCGTCCTCGAGCATCTTGCGGACGGTGGCATGGGCAGTGTGTACGTCGCTCGAGACCTCCGCCTCGATCGGGAGGTCGCCCTCAAGGTCTTGCGGGCCGACCTTGCGCGTGACCCCGTCTTCGTCGAGCGCTTCCAGCGTGAAGCCCGCGCTGCGGCGCGACTTGCCCACCCCCACGTCGTCGCAGTGCACGACCAGGGGCAGGACGCCGATGTCGTCTATCTCGCCATGGAACTCGTGCGCGGTCGCACGTTGCGCGACGTCATTCGCGACGGCGACAGGAGCGTGGGTGAGCAGCTCACGCTCTTCGAGCAGCTGCTCGACGGGCTCGCCGCCGCCCACCGGGCCGGCTTCGTGCATCGCGACATCAAGCCGGAGAACGTTCTCATCGACGCTGCCGACCGGGTCAAGGTCGCCGACTTCGGCCTGGCCCGCGCGGTCACCGGAAGCGGTATGAGCGTGGACAGCGAAGTCCTCATCGGCACGGCGTCGTACCTGTCGCCCGAACAGGTCGAGCCGTCGAGCTTCAGCCCCTCCGGCACCCGTTCCGACGTCTACTCCGCGGGACTCGTGCTCTTCGAGATGCTCACGGGTCACCGCGCCTTCGACGGCGACCTTCCCGTCCAGGTGGCCTACCAGCACGTGTACGGCACGATGACGAAGCCCTCCGAGATCCTGCCGGAGCTCACTGCCGCCTTCGACCCACTCCTCGCCCGGGCCTGTTCCAAGGAGCCTCAGGAGCGTCCCGCCGACGCCGAGGAGTTCAAGACCGAAGTCACCAGGCTTCGCGCCGAACTCCCCGACGACGTTCTCGACGTCCCGGTGCCGCCGGCCCCGCCGTCGTCACTGACGACGAACGCCGACACCCAGCACACTCGCGTCTCCGCGGCCGCCGACGGTACGACCGCGCCGGTCGCCCGAGCCTCCTCTGCAGCCGAGGCTCCCGACTCCCCGCTCGTCACCCGCCAGTACGGCCCCCAGTCGACGACGGCCCTCCCGAGCCGCGCCACCGTCGTCGAGAACGAGCGCCCGCGCCGTTGGTGGCCCTGGGTGCTCGCCGTCGCCGCACTCGTCGTCGCCGTCGTGGCGGCCATCGCGTTCACCGTCGGCCCCCTCGGCCCGCGCACCGTTCCCACGGTTCAGGGTCAAGCTCAAGGTCAGGCCGTTTCGACCCTGCGGAACGCAGGCTTCGACGTCAAGGTCCGCACCACCGAGTCCGACACTGTGCCCACGGGGCAGGCTGTGCGCACGACACCCGAAAGCGGAGCGTCGCGCCGTCCGACGAGCGATGTGACGCTCTGGGTCAGCACCGGCCCCCGCATGGTCGACGTCCCCGATACCGCGAACGCCACGCAGGACGACGCGCGCAAGACCTTGGAGAGCAAGGGGTTCAAGGTCGCTCGCGTCGAGAAGCAACACTCCGACATCGAGAAGGACAAGGTCGTCGGCACCAACCCCGCAGGTGGCAGCCGCGTGCGTCACGACACCCCGATCACCCTCATCGTGAGCGACGGACCGGCCGAGGTCGACGTCCCCGATGTCTCCGGATCGTCCGAGGACGATGCGAAGCGTCAGTTGGAGGCGCTCGGCTTCTCCGTGACGACAACGGAGGACTACGACCCGGACATCGAGTCGGGCAGGGTCGTCTCCACCGACCCGAGCAGCGGCACGACCGCGCGGGCAGGAAGCACCGTCACGCTCACCGTGTCCAAGGGACCCGAGATGGTTGACGTCCCGGATGTCGTCGGCATGAGCGCAGCCGATGCCCGCCGCACGCTCGAGGACGCCGGATTCGAAGTCGACGGCGGCTCGTGGCTCGACGATCTCCTCGACGGCACCGTCTCCAGCCAGTCGCCCGAGGGCGGCTCCGGCAAGCAGGCGCCCAAGGGCTCCACTGTCACGCTGAACTTCTGAGGCGGCTCCACGACAAACGCCGAACGGCGCTCACCCCCTCGTCGGGGCGAGCGCCGTTCGGCGTGAAGCGGTGGTTGCTCAGGCGTTGCGTGCACCCAGCATCTCGGCCACCAGGTAGGCGAGCTCAAGGCTCTGCTGGTGGTTGAGGCGCGGGTCGCACGCCGACTCGTAACGGCTCTCGAGGTCTTCGTCACGCACCTCGACGCTGCCGCCGAGGCACTCCGTGACGTCGTTGCCCGTGAGCTCGACGTGCAGGCCGCCCGGCACCGTGCCGGCCGCTTCGTGCACCTCGAAGAAGCCACGGACCTCGTCGACGACGTCGTCGAGACGACGCGTCTTGTAGCCGCTGGAGGATTCGAACGTGTTGCCGTGCATCGGGTCGGTGATCCACAACGGCGTGGCGCCCTCGGCCTTGAGACGCTCGACGATGGGCGGCAGAACCTCGCGGATCGTGCCCGCACCCATGCGCGTGATGAACGTCAGACGGCCCGGCTCACGCTCGGGGTCGATCTTGTCGATGATGCGCAGCAGGTCGTCCGGGTCGGCCTTGGGACCCACCTTCATGCCGACCGGGTTCGAGATGCGGCTGATGAAGTCGATGTGGGCGCCGTCGATCTCGCGGGTGCGCTCACCGACCCACAGCATGTGTCCCGACGTGGCGTACGGGCGGCCCGAACGGGAGTCAGTGCGCGTCAGCGGACGCTCGTAGTCGAGCAGCAGCGCCTCGTGGCTGGAGAAGAAGTCGACCGCCTTGAGGGCGTCGAAGTCGGCACCACAGGCCGCCATGAAGCGCATCGCCCGGTCGATGTCCTTGGCCGTCTTCTCGTAGCGCGAGTTCGCGGCGTTGGCGATGAAGCCCTTGTTCCACTCGTGCACGTTGCGCAGGTCGGCGAAACCGCCCTGCGTGAAGGCGCGCACGAGGTTCAGCGTGGCCGCGCTCGTGTTGTACGCCTGGAGCAGACGGTCCGGGTTCGGACGACGAGCCTCCTCGGTGAAGGCGAAGTCGTTGACCATGTCACCGCGGTAGGCCGGGAGCGTGACGTCGCCACGGGTCTCGGTGTCCTTCGAGCGCGGCTTCGCGAACTGGCCGGCGATGCGGCCCAGCTTCACGACCGGCGTGCTCGCGCCGTACGTGAGGACGGCCGCCATCTGGAGGATCGTCTTGATGCGGTCGCGGATGTTGTCGGCCGTGGCCGAGGCGAACATCTCCGCACAGTCGCCACCTTGCAGGACGAAGGCCTCGCCGCGGGCTGCGGCGGCCAGACGGGTGCGCAGATCGTCACACTCGCCCGCGAAGACGAGCGGCGGATAGCTGGCCAGGGTCTCCGAAACACGTTCGAGCGAGCCGTCGTTGGGCCACGTGGGCTGCTGCTTCGCCGGAAGCTCCGGCCAGTCGAGGCCCACGGGACGGGTCGTAGTCGAAATGGTCTGGGTTTCGGGGGTGGTACTCACCCTCCAAAGCCTATGACCGCTGTCCAATCCTGCGCATCTTAGCCCTTTTGCTGAGACGGAGTCAGGAGCGCTCGCTCGCTTCCTCACCCGGCGCCTCGGCCACCGGCTGAATCGTCTTCGTGGTCACGTCGCCGGAGGAGTCGGGGGTTTCTGCTGACGCGGCTGCGTCCGCGTTCTTGCCCTTGTCGGCGTCGATGCTCTTGCGCGGCAGGCGTGAGGCGGCGTCCTCGATGACGGAGGTGGCGCTGCCCTGGATCTCCTTGGCCACGTGAACCGCGCCCTCACCGATGGTGCGAGCCTTCTCGGCAACGGACTTCTTGCGCGATGCGGCGTACTCGTCGACGTATTCCTGGCCCGACAGGAGCATGAGCTCGTACATGATCTCGTCGGTGATCGAACGCAGGACGAAACGGTCGGCGCTCATACCCTCGAAGCGCGAGAAGTCGAGCGGAACACCGAAGCGCACGTGCGGCTGCGCGTAACGACCGAACTTCTCACCGGGAGGGGCCACCGTGTCGGTGTCCATGAGTGCCACCGGGATGACCGGCGCGCCACTTTCCAGCGCCAACCGGGCCACGCCCGTCTTGCCCTTGTAGAGGCGGCCGTCCGGCGAACGCGTGCCCTCGGGGAAGATGCCGAACAGATCGCCCTCAGCGAGGATCCGCTTGCCCGTCGCGAGTGCCCCCGCGGCCGCCGAACCGCTCGTGCGGTCGATCGGTACCTGGCCCGTGCCCGAGAAGAAGCTCTTCTGCATGCGGCCCCTGACGCCGGGCGTGGTGAAGTACTCGGACTTGGCGACGAACGTCACGCGACGGTCGAGCACGAGCGGCAGAAAGAGCCAGTCGGAGTACGACAGGTGGTTGATGGCGAGGATCGCAGGCCCCGAATCCGGGACGTGCTCGAGCCCTTCGACGGTCGGGCGGAACACCGTCCGCAGCGCCGGGCCGACGAGAACTCGCTTGAGGAGCCAGTAGAGCACGGGAGAACTTCCTGTTGGGCGTGAGAATCCGATGTCACTCTAGTCGGTGTGACCTATGACGCGTAGCCCGTCCGGGCCGCGGCGTTGCCCCTCTCGTGCCAGGATGTGGGCATGCAGCTCGACGATCTCCGTGGCAGCGCTGTGCCCGCGCGCCGCAACCGCGTTCGATGACGAACGGGCAGCCCGACGAGGCCCGCGACTGGGACGCGGAGTTCGAGGCCATCGCCAAGAGCCTGCGGCCGCAGTCGGATTCCTCTGGCGACGAACCTCATGAGATGCCCCCGGCGAGTCGCCACCGGTTCGACCACGGCTTTGCCGAGCCACCCAAGGACAACTCGCGCGGCGACAGCGCGTCGTCGTCGGCCACGGACGACTCCCCCGTTCCGGGTTTCCGTGACCAGTGGCGGCTGCGTGACGACGCGCCCTCGCTGCCGAACCTGAACACGAATCGACCGCTTGAGGACCCTCCCGAACTCGAGGACGACGACGACTTCGTCCCACCCGAGCCGACGCCCCTCGACAGCGACGACCCGGCAACGATCGTCATGTTGGGCTGCCTCGTGCTGGGCCCGTTGTGGCTGCTCTACCTGCTCTTCTTCGACCGCAACGCCGCAACGTTGTGGTGGAGCCTCGCCGCGCTCATCACCGCAGCCGGCTTCGTCATGGCCGTGGCCCGACAGCCGAAGTCACGCGACGAGGACGATGACGACGACGGGGCGCGCGTCTGAGGCTCGTCAGGCGATGACGGCGTCGACGACGAGCGGGCGATGGTCGGTCGCGACCTTCATCTGCTCTTCGACCGCGGACATGTCGACGGCCGTCAGCGTCAGCTGCGGCGAGGCGTAGATGAAGTCGATGCGCTTGTGCGGGTCGGCCGCGTTGAACGTGTTGACGCGCGGGCCCGCGTCGAGTAGACCGTGATGCTTGAACTCGCGCCCGGCGGGGCCGTTCTCGAGCTCGTTGAAGTCGCCGGCGATCGCCCACGGCAACGTGTGGTCGAGGGTCTCGTCGCCGAGCAGTTCACGCGCGTGGCCACCGCGCAACGCTCCGTAGAGCGACAGGTGCGTGCTGATCGCGACCCACGGCTTCTCACCGGGCAGCGCCACCTCCGCCCATGCGTAACCGCGCGGCTCCTGCGGACGCGGCACGGAGTACAGGCCGTGACCGCTGCGACGCACCTCGACGCGCGGCGACGTGATGAGCGCGGTGCTCATGCGATGACGCTTGCCGCCGCCCCAGACCATGCCGAGGCTCTCGGCGAAAGCCGCGACCTTGTGGTTCGAGAACGGGTGACGCGGCATCTCCTGCAGGCACAGCACGTCAGGTCGCGCGTGCTCGATGACTTCGAGCAGCGCGGCCCGGTCGTCCTTGAGGCCCCGCACGTTGTAGCTCATGAGTCGTACCGTCATGCCACGTTTCCTATCACGGCGCTGCGGGCGAGGTCTGCGGCGCCGACGAGGCCGGCCTCATTGCCGAGTTGCGCCTGGGCGATGCGGGCCTCCGGGCGGTAACCGCGCCCGGGCAGTTGTTTGCGGAAGGCCTCACGCGCCGGGCCGAGCAGCATGTCACCGGCGGCGGAGACTCCACCGCCGATGACGAAGGCGCTCGGATCGAACGCGCTGGCGAGGTTGGCGAGGCCAGTGCCGAGCCACGTGCCGATCTCGGCGAGAAGCTCCGCGGCGGTGGCGTCACCGGCCGAGGCGGCCTCGGTGATCATCGGACCGGTCAGCTTCGTCAGGTCGCCGCCGAGGGTGTCCGCGATGTCGTGAGCCATGGGCGATTCGGCGGCGAGCAGCGAGCGAGCTTCGCGCACGAGCGCGTTGCCGCTCGCATACTGCTCCCAGCAGCCGCGGTTTCCGCACTCGCAGCGCAGGCCGCCGGGCACGACCTGCATGTGGCCGAACTCCCCCGCGATGCCGTACCGACCGCGCTGGATCTCCCCGTCGAACAGCACGGCGCCGCCAATTCCGGTTCCCAGGTTGACCATGACGACGTGGCTCTCACCGCGCACGGCACCAAAGCGCCACTCGGCCCAGCACGCCGTGTTGGCGTCGTTGTCGACGAAGACGGGGTGCGTGCACCGCGCGCGCAGGTTCTCGCGCAGCGGCTCGTTGCGCCACGACAGATGCGGGGCGAAAACGACCGTCGAGCGATCCGCTCCGACGAAACCGGCCGCGCCGATGCCGACGGCGGATACATCGCCGAGCGAGTCGCGCTCCGCGACGGCGTCGAGCTCGTCGACGACGCTGACGAGCAGGTCTTCGACGACCGCCGCCTTCGTCGAGCGGTGTGGGGTGTCGCGACGGGCGCGGGCGATGACGTTGCCCTCCTCGTCGACGAGACCGCCGGCCACCTTCGTGCCGCCGATGTCGATACCGATCGCGAGACTCACGCGCGTCCTTCCCTTGCCAGTGCTGCGGCGCCGATGACGCCTGCGTCGTTTCCGAGCGTCGCGACGCAGAAACGAGCCGCGGGGCGGTGCCCGCCGCCGGTCAGCTCCTCGGCGAACGCGACGCGTGCGGGCTCGAGGACGAGGTCGCCCGCCTCGGCGAGGCCTCCCCCGATGACGAAGAGCTGCGGGTCGAGAATCGCCGTGAGCGACGCGGCGCCCTCGCCCAGCCAGCGTCCGATCTCGGCGAGCAGAGCCACGGCCGCTTCGTCACCTTCCTGGGCGGCCTGCGTCACGTGAACGCCCTTGAGGTTCTCCGGCTTGCCGTCGCACAACTCACGCAGACGCTTTCCCTGCGGAGTCCCCTCGTCGACGAGGGCCCGCGCGTCGCGAACGAGCGCGCTGCCGCTGGCGTACATCTCGAAGCAACCTCGGTTGCCACAGCCGCAGAGGTGTCCGTGCGGGACGACGCGCATGTGGCCGATCTCGGCGCCGACGCCGTGGCTGCCGCGGAAGACCTCGCCGCCGAGCACGATGCCTCCGCCGACACCAGTGCCGAGCGTGATCATCACCATGTCGTCGACGTTCTTGCCGCCGCCGTAGCGGAACTCCCCGTACCCGGCGGCGTTGGCGTCGTTCTCGATGACGACGTCGTGACCGGTGGCCTCCTGGAGCTGGGCGCGCAGCGGCTCGTGGCGCCACGCGATGTTCGGTGCGAAAAGGACCGTCGCCCCCTCACGATCGATGTAACCGGCGCACGCAACCCCCACCTTGGGCGTCTCGTCACCATGGGCTCGCGCCTTCTCGGCAAGGTCCCGGATGAGGTCGACCGTGCCGGTGATGATGGCCTCGGCGTCCTGCGCGGGCGTGTCACGGCGTGCCTGCTCGACGAGTCGGCCCTCGGCGTCGACGAGACCGCCGGCGATCTTCGTTCCGCCGATGTCGATACCGATGCTCACGCTCACGTTGTGCCCTTCATCCCGCGGAGCCACTCGGGCGACCGCACGTGCCACCAATCCTGAACGGCTCCACGACGGTGGCCAAATCGCCTCGCCGTCACTCGGGGTGCGCCCTTTCCGTGTTTCGGCGCTCGACCTCACGCGCCAAGTCGTCCAGCGCCACCGAAACGACCGTTGCCTCAGCCTTGCGGCGTAGTGCTGTGATGATCGGAATGCCGGGATCCACGTTCAACGTGTACGTGACGGTGCACCCCTGAGCCGCCGGCACGATGCGGTACGAACCCTTCAGGCTCCGTAGCTGCTGCGCCGCGACGAGTGTCCACGCGACCTCCGCTTCCGGGCCCCGCCTCGTCACGCGGTAGCGCAGCCGGAGGACGTCCTTGAGCAGCCCGGCGTCCATCCTCAGCTCTGCGTCGCTCGGCATGCCCGCCGCATCCAACGCGAACACCTCGGCCCGTGTGATCTGCGACGTCCACCTCGGATAGGCCTCGATGTCGACGACGGTGGCCAGCACCGTCTCCGGATCTGCTGACATCACCCGAGTCGCGTTCGTGTGCTCACCCATGTCGCGACAGTAGGGCATGCGCGCGGAACCTTTCGAGCAAGCCGGTAGGCTGGGCGCGGCATTCGGACGTCAGTCCACCCCGCCACCCCACGCCTCAGACGAAAGGTCGCCATGCAGGAGAGCTGCGAACCTCTGCTCGTTCCCGTCCGCGAGGACGCGAGTCTTCCGCAGTTGCTCACGACGAACGCGACGCAGCGTGGCGACAAGGTCGGCTACGCCGTGCGCGAGGGGGCCACGTGGCGTGAGATCACCCACCGCGAGTTCCTCGCCGAGGTGGAGCAGTTGGCCAAGGGCTTCATGGCGTCGGGCGTGCGACCGGGCGACCGTGTCGCCCTCATGAGCCACACCCGCTACGAGTGGACACTCGTCGACCTCGCACTGCTCACTGCCGGCGCCGTCGTCGTGCCGGTGTACGAGACGTCGTCGGCCGACCAGATCTCCTGGATCCTTCGCGACTCCGGCTCGATCGCCGCCATCGTCGAGGACGTCGACATGGCCCGCAGCATCGCCACGGTCCGCGACGAGTGCCCGGCCCTGCGTGACGTCTGGCAGATCGACGGCGGACACCTCGACGAGTTGCGTCAGGGTGCCGGCGATGTCAGTGATGCCGAGATGCGCGCACGACGCGACAGCCTCGACGCCGAGAGCATGGCGACGATCATCTACACCTCCGGCACGACCGGCCGCCCGAAGGGCTGCGTGCTGACGCACGGCAACTTCGTTGCGCTGTCGCAGAACGCCCTGGCCCGGATGGACGCGCTCGTCAACGGCGAGGACAACAACGGCACGATGCTGTTCCTGCCGCTCGCGCACGTCTTCGCGCGCCTCATCCAGTACGTGGCGATCGCTTCCGGAACCCGTTTGGGGCACACGTCGATGACCACCCTCGTCGACGACCTCGGGACCTACCGCCCCTCGTACCTGCTCGCGGTGCCGCGGGTGTTCGAGAAGGTGTTCGCCGCGTCGCGTCAGCGCGCAGTCTCTGACGGCAAGGGTCGCGTGTTCGACACCGCCGCCGATGTCGCGACGAAGTACAGCCAGGCCACGAACGCGGGACGGCGCCCGTCGTTGCTCCTTCGGGCCAAGCACGCGGTCTTCGATCGTCTTGTCTACGCGAAGCTGCGCGCGGCGTTCGGCGGCGAGCTCCGGTACTCGATCTCCGGTGGCGCGCCTTTGGACGCCTCCCTCGCCCACTTCTACAACGGGATCGGCCTTCCCGTTCTTGAGGGCTACGGCCTGACGGAGACGACAGCACCGGCGTCGGTCAACCCGCCGGAGCGACTCAAGATCGGCACCGTCGGCCCGGCATGCCCTGGCGTCTGCCTGCGTATCGCCGAGGACGGCGAGGTGCTCGTCAAGGGCATCAACGTCTTCCGCGAGTACTTGGGCAACCCTGACGCGACCGCAGAGGCGAAGGTCGACGGGTGGTTCCGCACGGGCGATCTCGGCTCGCTCGACGAGGAGGGTTACCTCACGATCACCGGCCGCAAGAAGGACCTCATCGTGACCGCGGGCGGCAAGAACGTCAGCCCGTCGCGCCTCGAGGACGCCCTGCGCTCCGATCCCCTCGTGGCCGAAGCCGTCGTCGTCGGTGACGGCCGCCCGTTCATCACGGCGCTGCTCACCCTCGACGAGGAGGCGCTGCCGGCGTGGGCCAACGAGCACGGCGTCGCCGACCTCGACCCCGAGCAGGCACGCACGCGCCCCGAGGTGCTCGAAGCGCTGCAGGCTGCGGTCGACAAGGCCAACCAACTCGTGTCGCGCGCGGAGTCGATCCGCAAGTTCACGGTGCTGCCGGAACACCTCACGGAGGCTTCAGGGCACCTCACACCGTCCCTCAAGGTGAAGCGTCACGTCGTGCTCAAGGACTTCGCCGAGCAGGTCGACGAGCTCTACGCCTGAGCGCGCCTCGGTGGTTCGCCGGCCTCAGCCTCCGGAGTTCAGTGCGCGTTCCAACCACGCGACGAACGATTCGGCGCCTTCGGGGACGATCTGTCGGGCCGAGGAGCCTGCGTGCTCCTCGTCCGCGCGCGACTGCACGAGAAGCTTGAGCACCGCCGCACCTGCGACGTGGGCCAGGTAGGTGACGTAAGCCGCGGACCACTCGTACCCCAGGCGGGCATCACGCTGGAACTGCTGCGCCGACGGTGGACCGGTGAAGTGTCCCTGCCGCGCGTTGTAGGTTGCCGCAAGATTCGGCCAACGTGCGGGGAGCCTCGGCGCCTGGTCGGGGGTTGCGGTCCACTCCGCAGCGCCCTCCTTGAGCCAGAGCGCTGTGCGGTCGGAACCGAAGTGTCGCAACCGCACGTGCGCCAGTTCGTGTGCAATGACGACCTGTCGCCCGATGTCGGTCAGCGATCTCGCCGCGCTGGGCGAGACGAGCACGCGCCCGTCGCTCGTCGTCACGGCTGCCGTCGAGCCGTCGAGGCCGTCAGCAGCCGCAGCGAAGGTGGCGTCGTCGACGACCGCGACCCTCACGCTCCCCTGGGCCTTACCCCAGATCGTGGCCACGTCGCCTGCCGCACGCTTCACACGATCCGCCCACTCCGATGCGCTTCCCTCGGTCACCGACAGGTCGATCGAGCCGAGCGGCGTCTCGAGGCGCATCGCCTGCCTCGACGAACCGCCCCCCGAACCCGACGGCGACTCCGCGTCGCGAGCATCACCGTCGCCACCAGAGCATGCCGCGGCGAGGACGACGGGCAGCAACCCGAGAACACGGCGGCGGGACGGCATGCGCCAACCCTAGAGGGCGCGTCTCAGACGGCCACCTGAAGACCGAACGGCGCGCGCTCGAGACGCGCCTCCGCCGCGTCGTGGGCGGACACGAGGCCGGAGGCGCACAGGGTGTCGAGCACCCGGTGGTCCTCGGCCTCCCACTCGGGTTCGCCGAGGGCCGGTTCGGGCAGCCCGAGGAAGGTCGTGACCACGCATGAGTCGCAAGCGCGACCCCGCACCGGGCAGGAGTTGCACGAGATGAGCATGATGCCCCCTTCGGTTGGTTCTCGCGGCCGTTCGCCCATGCGATCGGCTTGTGACGACGACGGTAGGTGCGGGTACCGACAACCCCGCCATTCAGCGGAATTCATCCGATGGCCGGCGCCATCGAGCCTCGAGGAGCAAGGGGTTGTCGGTGCCGGCATCTACCGTGCGGAGCATGGAGATCACGACAGCGCAGACGGGCGTGCAGACGTCGCTCAGTGACCTCGGCACGCCCCTCGTCGACGTGACGTTCGTCGTGGTCGACCTCGAGACGACGGGCGGGCGCCCCGAGGCCGAGGGCATCACCGAGATCGGCGCCGTAAAGGTGCGCGGCGGCGAGATCCTGGGAGAGTTCGCCACCCTGGTCGACCCCGGCCATGAGATCCCCGTCCAGATCCAGCGCCTCACCGGCATCACGACGAGCATGGTGTACGACGCCCCACGCATCGCGGGGGTTCTGCCGGCCTTCCTCGAGTTCCTCGGACATGACAGCGTTCTCGTGGCCCACAACGCCGGATTCGACGTCGGTTTCCTCAAAGCCGCGTGCGCCGGCCACGCCATCGACTGGCCCGCCCCCGACGTCGTCGACACGGTGAAGCTCGCTCGCGCCCTCGTCCCACGCGACGAGGTGCGCAACCACCGCCTCGGAACCCTGGCCGCACACTTCGGTGCTCACACGACTCCCAATCACCGCGCTCTCGCCGACGCGCGAGCCACGGTCGACGTGCTGCACGCTCTCCTCGCCCGCGCTGGCTCACTCGGTGTGACATCCCGCGAGGATCTCCTCGTCTTCGGCGCCAAGGTGCCCGCTGCGCGTCGCCGTCGCGCGACGATGGCCGACGGCCTACCCGAGGCGCCGGGCGTCTATGTCTTCAAGGACGAGCAGGGCGTTCCGCTCTACGTCGGCACGTCGGGAAACATTAAGCGTCGAGTCAAGAGTTACTTCACGGCCTCCGAGAAGCGGCGCGGAATGGGCCTCATGGTCGACCTCGCGCACACCGTCACGCCGATCCCCTGCGCCACTGCGCTCGAAGCTCATGTGCGCGAGATCCGATTGATCGCAGAGTTCCGCCCTCGCTTCAATCGGCGCTCCGCCCGGCCCGAGAAGGCCGCATGGCTCAAGGTCACCGACGAGCGCTTCCCCCGCTTGTCCGTCGTCCGTTCCCGACGCGACGACGAGGCCCTCTACGTGGGCCCGTTCCGATCGAAGACCGCGGCCGGCGCCGCGCGTGACGCCATCCACGACGTGCGCCGGATCCGCCAGTGCACTCAACCGATTTCGAAGAAGGGCGCGCCCCCGTGCGTTCTCGCCGAGATCGACCGATGCGCCGCCCCCTGCCTCGGCGAACTCACACCGGAGGCCTACGCGCCGATCGTGACGGCTCTGCGCCAGGAGCTCGAGTCCGGCACCTCGACGCTCGTCTCCGATCTCGAAGGACGTCTGACTCGCCTGGCCACCGACGAGCGCTTCGAAGAAGCCCGCGCCACGCGCGACGCCCTCGTGGAGATGCTGCGCGGCACCGATCGTCACCAGCGGCGCGCCCCGCTCGTCCAGAACCCCCACTTCGTCGCTGCCCGACCACGCGCCGGAGGAGGCTGGGAGTTCGCGGTCGTCCGCTACGGACGGCTCGCGGGGTCGGCACACGCGAATCGCGGGGAGGACCCGCGCCCCGTCATCGAGTCACTCGCCCTCTTCGCCGAAGCGGTGTCGCCCACCGACGAGACACTCCCGGAGGAGACGGACGTCGTGCTGCGCTGGCTCGAGCGCCCCGGAACCCGCGTGGTCGACTCGGATCTCCCGTGGGTCAGCCCCGTGGGCGGTGCCGGCGGGGCATTGTCACGGCTCGATCCCCTCGTCGAGCGGGCTCGCGAACTCGCGTGGGAGGAAGAGCGCGCTTCGTGAGGGGTTCTCAGCCGTCGAGGCCTAGGTCGAAGCCGGCCTCCAGGTCGTGCTTGGAGTAGGTACGGAACGCGAGGTGCGTGTCCGTGCCCGTCACGCCGGCGACCTTGTTGATGCGATCGGAGATGACAGGCGCGAGGTCCTCGTAGGAGGGAACGCGCACCATGGCGATGAGGTCGACACCGCCTGTCACGGAGTAGACCTCGTCGACGCCGTCGAGATCGGCGAGCTCCGCGGCCACCTCGGGGATGCGGGAGACCTCGGCTTCGATGAGAACAATTGCGGTGATCACGGGTACACCGTAGCCATCGTCAGCGCGACGCCGAGCGGGAACGTTCGACCCAACCGTCGAGAACTCGGGCAGCAGCACCGGAGTCGATGGCCTCTGCGCCCCGGGCGACGCCGGCTCGCACCGCCTCGGCAAGATCGCCACGTCCACCGAAGCGCTCACCGCTCGCCTGCTGCTCCGTCAGGGCCAACGCGAGCCCCGCGTTGAACAGGACGGCGTCACGCACCGGACCGTGATCGCCGGCCAGCAGACGGCGCACGACCTCGGCGTTCTCGTCCGCCTGGCCACCTCGCAAGGCTTCCAGCGGTGCCGTTTCGAGACCGACGTCCTGCGGGCCGAGCACGTGCTCCTCCACCGCGCCGTCGAACACCCACCACACCGTCGACGTCGTGGCCAGGGTGAGCTCGTCGAGCCCGTCATCACCGCGGAAAACGGCCGCATCCGTGCCGCGCTCGGCGAACACGCCCGCCATGACCGGGGCCATCGCCTTGTTCGCGCACCCGACCGCGGCCACCGCAGGGCGCACAGGGTTGGTCAGCGGACCGAGGAAGTTGAAGGCCGTCGGAACGGCGAGTTCCCGGCGCGTCGTCGCCGCGTGACGCATGGCGGGGTGGAAAAGCTGCGCGAAGAGGAAGGTCATGGGGGCCTCGAGCGCTTCGGCCTGCAGACGCTCGGGCTCCGTCGTGAGATCGACGCCGAGAGCCTCCAGGACGTCCGCAGTGCCCGTCGAACTGGAACTCGCCCGGTTGCCGTGCTTGGCCACTCGCACCCCGGCGCCGGCACAGACGAGAGACGCCATCGTCGAGATGTTCACCGTGTGTGCCATGTCGCCACCGGTGCCGACGATGTCGAGCGTCGGGCCCGGCACCTCGAGAGCGCGCGCGTGTTCGACCATGACGTCCGCGAGGCCCTGAAGCTCCTGCACGGTCTCGCCCTTGGAGTGAAGAGCCACGAGGAACGCAGCCATCCGGACGGGCGACACCTCCCCGGACATGATCGCGTCCATGGCCCCACGAGCCTGCTCATAGCTGAGGTCCTCACCTCGCACGAGGTGTGAGACGAGTTGCGGCCACTGCATTGCGATACCTCGCTGGTGTCGGACGACGGGTTCTCCCCAACTCTAGGCCCGCCGCCGACTCACCCTGTGCCGCCTCCCGATGCGCGGAACGACGCGCATCACACCCACAGCTCGAACCCGTGCGAAACCCAGTGCTCTCACAGCGGAAGTAACAAAAGTGTGTCTCTTCGGGGGGCCGCGTGCGCGATCGGGGAATGGGCAGGACATAATGTCCGGGTGGCGACCGCAACTACAGCTCAGACGAGCGAACACGGCATCCCCGCCGGGCACGGACCGGCGACCCGACCCAACCTGACTGCCGTTGGCACGATGGTGTGGCTCGGAAGCGAACTCATGTTCTTTGCCGGCTTGTTCGCGATGTACTTCACGATCCGCTCCGTGGCAGGTGACCTGTGGCATGACCGCACGCATCACCTCAATGTCACGTTCGCGGCCATCAACACGACGGTCCTCGTGATCTCGTCCGTGTGGTGTCAGCTCGGCGTGTTCAAGGCCGAGCACGGCATCCCGCACCGCACGGGCAAGCTTCTCGAGGTCGGCAAGTGGGGCATGCGCGAGTGGTACTCCCTCACCTACCTGTTCGGCGCGATCTTCGTGTCCGGCCAGGTGCTGGAGTACTCCGAGCTCCACGAGGCGGGCATCTCGCTCGACAGTGACGCCTACGGTTCGATGTTCTACATCACCACCGGCTTCCACGGCATCCACGTGACCCTGGGTCTCCTGGCCTTCCTGCTGATCATCGGCCGTACCTTCACGTCGAAGAACTACAGCCACCACCAGGCCACCGGCGCCATCGTCACGTCCTACTACTGGCACTTCGTCGATGTCGTCTGGATCGCACTGTTCGCCACCATCTACCTCCTGAAGTAATGCGCCACGAACCGCGCCGCATCATTTCCCCGACCGTCGACAGGATGTTCTCGTGAGCACTCTCGCCGCCCGCCGCCGACACCCGGCTGCCCTGTTCGTCGTGCTGCTTCTCGCCCTCGTGGTGACCGGTGGCCTCTACGCCGCGTTCGCGCCCAAGACCGCCAAGGCTGCCGGCGCCAGCGCCGAGGACGTCAAGGCCGGTAAGCAGCTGTTCCTCTCGAACTGCTCCACCTGCCACGGCACCAACGCCACCGGCACCACCTCCGGCCCGTCGCTCGTCGGCGTCGGCGCTGCGTCGGTCGACTTCCAGGTCGGCACCGGCCGCATGCCGCTCGCGGCTCCGAACACGCAGGCCCAGCGCAACAACGTCCAGTTCTCGGACGAGCAGATCGCGCAGATGGCTGCCTACGTCCAGAGCCTGGGCCCCGGCCCGAGCGTTCCGGAGAAGGAGTACACGACCCCGGGCGGCAACGCCGCCAAGGGTGGCGAGCTCTTCCGCGTCAACTGCGCCATGTGCCACAACGCCTCCGGCCAGGGCGGCGCCCTGACGCGAGGCAAGTACGCCCCGACCCTGATGTCGGTCAGCGGCAAGCACATCTACGAGGCCATGGTCACGGGCCCGCAGTCGATGCCGGTGTTCAACGACACCAACCTCTCGCCGCAGGACAAGAAGGACATCATCACCTACCTCAAGCACGTCGAGAACGACCCTGCTGAGGGCGGTCACAACCTCGGTGCTCTCGGCCCGGTGACGGAGGGCATGTTCGCCTGGACGTTCGGTATCGGCCTGTGCATCGGTGTGGCCGTGTGGCTCGGACGTAAGGCGGCCTGATGAAGTTTCCCCGTTTCGGATCTGACTCGTCAGACAGGAATCGCAAGAACATGAATGAATCCGGCGCTTCGGCGCACCCGGGTGAGGGCTCGTCGGACTACGCTCCGGTCAGCCTGAACGACGGGCACATCGAGGGCACGGGCGCACTTCCCGACCGCTTCGAGAACCCCGGCCTCCCGCCGCACGTCCACCGTCTCGGTGACGAGGACCCGGCTGCTGCCAAGCGGTCCGAGCGTCAGGTCGCAACCCTGTTCATCATGTCGATGCTCGCCACGGTGCTGTTCGTCGTGGCCTACTTCGCGATCGACAAGAACTCGGTCATGACGATCCCGTTCGTCGGCCCGACCAAGGCGCTTCACTTCGTTCTCGGCTTCACGCTGGCGCTGTCGCTGCTCGGTATCGGCCTCGGTGCCGTCCACTGGGCGAAGACGATCATGCCGGACGAAGAGGTCATCGAAGAGCGTCACGAGCTGAAGTCGGACGACGAGGCCTGGGAAGCCGCCGCCAACATCATGACCGGTGGCGCCGAGGCTGCTCAGCTCAAGCGTCGCCCGCTCCTGAAGTGGACGCTCGGTGGCGCGCTCGGCCTGTTCGCCGTGCCGGTCGCCCTCCCCCTCCTCGGTGGCCTGGGCCCGATGCCGAAGCTCGACCTCGTCAAGACGATGTGGGACACGAAGATCAACGGGCGCGGCCGTCGTCTCATGCGTGACCCGGAAGGCACCGCCATCCGCGCGTCCGACGTGACGCTGGGCTCGGTCTTCCACGTCCTGCCCGAGGGTGTCAACGACACCGAGCACCCCCTCAACGAGAAGACGAAGGCCTCCGTGATCCTCGTCCGTCTCGACGAGGCCAAGATCAAGTCGGAGCGTCAGCGTCAGTGGGGTGTCGACGGCATCGTCGCCTACTCCAAGATCTGCACGCACGTGGGTTGCCCGGTGGGCCTCTACGAGCAGCAGACGCACCACCTGCTCTGCCCCTGCCACCAGTCCACGTTCGACATGACGGACGACTGCAAGGTCATCTTCGGCCCGGCCAAGCGCCCGCTGCCGCAGCTGAAGATCTCCGTCGACGACGAGGGCTACCTCGTGGCTGACCAGGGCTTCAAGCGCCCGGTCGGACCGAGCTTCTGGGAAGACAACGGGAAGGAACTCAAGTCGTGAGCACCGCTGCTTCCGCGCGCGACTCGCACGCTCCGACGACGCAGCGTCAGGACCCCAAGGGCGGCCTGGCGGGTGTGTCGAACTGGATCGACGAGCGCAGCGGCGCCGCCAAGGGCGTGCGCTTCCTCATGAAGAAGGTCTTCCCGGATCACTGGAGCTTCATGCTCGGTGAGGTCGCGCTGTACTCCTTCATCATCCTGCTCATCACCGGTACGTTCCTCACGTTCTGGTTCGTGCCGTCGATGGGCCACACCACCTATAACGGCTCGTACGTGCCGCTGCAGGGCATCCAGATGTCCGAGGCCTTCGCCTCGACCCTCGACATCTCGTTCGACATCCGCGGTGGTCTGCTGATCCGTCAGCTCCACCACTGGGCGGCTCTGCTGTTCGTCGTGTCGATCATGATGCACATGTTCCGCGTGTTCTTCACGGGTGCTTTCCGCAAGCCGCGTGAGATCAACTGGGTCATCGGAACCCTGCTGTTCATGCTGGCCATCATCGAGGGCTTCATGGGCTACTCCCTCCCGGACGACCTCCTGTCCGGTACGGGTATCCGAGCGATGCAGGGCTTCATCCTCTCCACGCCGATCGTCGGTACGTACATCTCGTACGGCCTCTTCGGCGGCGGTTTCCCCGGCGAGATGATCATCCCCCGCTTCTACTCGCTGCACATCCTGCTCATCCCGGCCATCATGGTGGCGCTTCTCGCGGCTCACCTCATCCTGCTCGTCGTGCACAAGCACACGCAGTACCCCGGCCCGGGTCGCACGGACAAGAACGTCGTGGGCTTCCCGCTCATGCCGGTGTACATGGCCAAGGCCGGCGGCTTCTTCTTCATCGTCTTCGGCATCACGGCTCTCATCTCGAGCCTCGTCGGCATCAACGCCATCTGGGCGTACGGTCCGTACGAGCCGACGCAGGTGACCGCCGGTTCGCAGCCTGACTGGTACATGGGCTTCGCCGACGGTGCGCTGCGACTGCTTCCCGGCTTCCTCGAGTTCGTCGCTCTCGGCCACACCTGGAGCATGAACATCTTCCCGGGCTCGATCGCCCTGCTGCCGATCTTCTTCGGCATGATCGCGATCTACCCGTGGATCGAGAACTGGGTCACCGGCGACAAGCGCGAGCACCACGTGCTCGACCGTCCGCGCAACGCTCCGACGCGTACCGCCATCGGTATGGGCTTCGCGGTGTTCTACGCGGTGCTCATGTTCGCGGCCGGTAACGACATCATGGCGATCAAGCTGCACATGTCGATCAACGACATCACGTACTTGTTCCGCTTCCTCGTGATCTTCGGCCCGATCATCGCCTTCTGGGTGACGAAGCGCATCTGCCTCAGCCTGCAGCGTCACGACCGTGACCTCGTGCTGCACGGCCGTGAGTCGGGTCGCATCGTGCGCACCCCCGAGGGTCGCTTCTTCGAGGCGCACGAGGAGGTCGACGAGTTCACCCGCTGGCGTCTGGTCGGCTACGAGGCTCAGGCCCCGAGCAACATCGACACCTCCGGCCTTGAGGGCAAGGAGCTGAAGAAGGCGAAGCGTCGCAACCGCTGGACCAACTTCTACTTCCGTGACCGCATCGCCCCCGTCACGCCTGCCGAGCTCGAAGCGGCTCAGCACCACGGTGACCACGACGAGCTTGAGGCTGCGGTCCTCGAGGACGCGAAGTCCGATCAGTTCGTCGGTGAACTTCACGGTGGCTCCGAGGAGACGGGTCAGCGCTGAGTCAGCTCGCTGCACCACACGAAGGAGGGCCCGATCGGCAACAGCCGATCGGGCCCTCCTTCGTCTGCGATAAGTCTCAGTGATGCAGACGGGACTGAAGAATCGCGACGGTGAGTTGTTCTGGTGTTCCCGCCACCGTCGTCGAACCAGGAATGGGTTGCCACGCTCCCCCGCCAATCCTGAACTCCCCAGTCAGCGTCACATCGATGCGAGTGTTGACGACGCCCTTGCGAGCGTAGGTGTGCGTCACCGCACCTGAGGGGTAGACGCCGCCGGCATCGGGGGTGGGTCCGTGACTCGTTCCGTCGCCGTAGTGGTAGGTGTAGAGAGCGCTGGCAGGACGGATGGTCACCGTGTGACCGAGGACCGTCGTCGTGACGCTCTCCCCCGGTGCGAGCCCTTCAGCTCCGAAGGCGGCACGGAAGTAGGTCGGGAGGCCCGTCAGGGTCGTGTTCCCAACCGGCTGGATGTCCACGCCCGGTTTCGTGAAGATCTGCGTGGTCCAGGCTTGAGCAGCAGCCTCTTCCGGCGTGTAGGTCGGAACAGCTACCTGGGTGACCGTCTCGCCCTGAGGTGAAGCCGCAGGCACTGTCGGCGACGTGAAGTCGACGCCCGCCTCAACGCCGCTCATCCTCGTACGGACGCATGAATACTTCGCCACGCCATCAGCTACAGCGCACGGGTCCTGAGCGATCATGGGGAGGCCGTCGGTTGTGCCCTCACCAAGCGGCACATCTAAGGCGCGCCACATAGGTCCTCCTCTTGGCAGGTTAGACGCAGCCCGAACGATAGGCGTGGCCGTTCCCGGTCGACGAGCAACCGCCACCCGGGAGGCAGATTTTCGGGGTGCGAGAGCTCCGGAGCGAGTGGAACCGGGCACCTTCACAACCACGGTGACCCCACCTCGCCCCGTACAAGCGACCTGTGCCCGCTGGCACCCCTCAGCGGCTACGGAGTTAGCCGCACCGGCTGAAAGGGTCAGGCTCCCGCCCATAACCCCCAGTATGAGAACACGACTAGTCCGCGACAACTCCCTGCTCACCCACCTTCCAGGACCTACCGTCCCAGTCCGTCCGTACCTCGACGTGGCTATTCGTCGGCGGGAAGTTAGCAGTCTTCTTGCCTCGAGTGAACTCGGTAGCGCCCCCATCAGAGTGTCGGACCTGGACGACTACGGAATCCTCCGTCGAGTCCGGGCGGACCGTGGTCGAACCAATCTTAAAGTCTTTGGTTTCTACCCGCTTATTGGTCTTGACGAAGGAGGCGATGGTCTCCTCTTGTTTAGCGCAGGATGTACACGCGGACGTCGACAACTTTGGTATCACCCCAGTCCTCGGCGTCCGGTCCAAGGACCCAAGCGTCTCCAAGTAGAAGCGTGCATAAGCCTTGGCACCTTCGTGGGTGTGGGCCTTGGCTGCGTCCGGGACGACGAACTCACGACTCTGGCCATTCGTGTTCGATGACGTACTCGATGGTGCGCTGGTCGTCTTGGAGGACGATGCGTTTCCGGAAGCGATTCGAGACATGTCGGACGGTGCCACGTCCCCGCTCGACGCGGCCGGCCCCGATTCCCCACTGCACCCGGCGAGCACGACCGCAGCGCAGCACGCCGTCGCCCACCGGCCCAAAGCGCGTCCGCGCGCGGTGGAGGCCCACAGCGCTACCGGCGCGGGCTGCCCTCGCCGCTTCCCCTTCGGAGTGCCGCCGTTGAGCGGCGCAGCATCTCCTCGGACTTCACGGTGCGTGAAACGCTCGGACATGACAACCTCCACGAGTTGATGGGACTCGTCGAGTCTCACCCGGCATCGTCACGAGGTGGCCGAAACGAACGGTAAGTTTTTGGTCAGATTTCGCAGACCACCCTTCAGCGCGCTTCTAACCTCAAACCCACAACTCGTACGAGGCCGACGCCGCTTCGCACTTGCTCGCGCAACCAGGCATGCCGAAGGGCCGCACAGTTCAGAACTGTGCGGCCCTTCGTTTGCGAGGAAGCGATCAGATCGCGTGCTCTCCGCTGAAGTACTCGAACACCCAACCGACGACGGCCAGGGCGACCAGCGGAGCGGCGACGAAGACGATCCACCAACCGACGGCCAGGCCGAGGGCGAGGAGTGAAATCGACGCGGCCAGCCACAGCGGCCACCACGAGTACGGCGAGAAGAAGCCGACCTCACCGGAGACCTCGTTGATCTCGCCCTCGGGCTTGTCGCTCGGGTCGAGGTCCATCTTGCGGTCGGTCATCGCGAAGTAACCCGCGATCATGAGGCCGAACCCGGCGCTGAGGGCCAGACCCACGGCGCCGACCGGCTCGGACCACTCCGTGAAGTGACCGTAGATGAAGATCAGCGGAACGTAGAAGAGTCCGAGGTAGAGGAAGAGCTTGGCCGAAGTCTTCATGCGTTGGTGCCCTTTCGGTCGAGCTGGTTGACCGTCTCAGGCGAAGGCAGCACCGAGAAGACACCGACCTCGGGGTGGTGCAGGTCGAACGCCGGACGCTCCGAACGGATACGCGGGATGCTGTTGAAGTTGTGACGCGGCGGCGGGCACGAGGTGGCCCACTCGAGCGACGCGCCGAAGCCCCACGGGTCGTCCTCGCTGACGATCGGCGCCTTCTTCCACGTGATGTACACGTTGTAGAGGAAGGGAATCATCGACGCGCCGAGCAGGAACGAACCGACGGTCGAGACCTGGTTCATGAACTGGAAGCCGTCCTCCGGCAGGTAGTCCGCGTAACGACGCGGCATGCCCTCGACACCCAGCACGTGCTGGATGAGGAACGTCATGTGGAAGCCGACGAAGAGCATCCAGAACTGGATCTTGCCGAGAGTCTCGTTGAGCATGCGACCCGTGAACTTCGGCCACCAGAAGAAGTAGCCGGCGAACATCGCGAACACCACGGTGCCGAAGATGACGTAGTGGAAGTGCGCGACCACGAAGTAGGAGTCGGACAGGTGGAAGTCCAGCGCCGGGCTGGCGAGGATGACACCGGTGAGACCACCGAAGAGGAAGGTCACGAGGAAGCCGAGGGCCCACAGCATCGGGTTTTCGAAGGTGAGCGAACCGCCCCACATCGTGCCGATCCAGTTGAAGAACTTCACGCCGGTCGGAACGGCGATGAGCATCGTCATGACCGCGAAGAACGGCAGGAGCACCTGGCCGGTGGCGTACATGTGGTGAGCCCACACCGAGACCGAGAGCGCCGCGATGGCGATGGTCGCGAAGACGAGCGTCTTGTAACCGAAGATCGGCTTGCGCGAGAAGACCGGCAGGATCTCCGAGATGATGCCGAAGAACGGCAGCGCGATGATGTAGACCTCGGGGTGACCGAAGAACCAGAACATGTGCTGCCACAGCATGGCACCGGCGGTCTCCGAGTCGAAGACGTGCGCACCCATCGTGCGGTCGAGGCCGAGGCCGAACAGCGCGGCGGCGAGAACCGGGAAGACGAGGAGCACGAGGATCGACGTGATGAGGACGGTCCACGTGAAGATCGACATGCGGAACATCGTCATGCCCGGTGCACGCATGCACACGATCGTCGTGACGAAGTTGACCGCACCCATGATCGAGGCGAAACCGGTCAGCGCAAGGCCGTAGACCCAGAGGTTTCCACCAAGGCCGGGGCTGAACGTCGAGCTCGACAGCGGCGCGTACGCGAACCAACCGAACGAGGCTGCACCCTGCGGCGTGAGGAAGCCGCCGACAGCGATGAGGCTGCCGAAGAGGTAGAGCCAGTAAGCGAACATGTTGAGTCGCGGGAACGCGACGTCGGGAGCACCGATCTGCAGCGGCATGAGCGCGTTCGCGAAGCCCGAGAAGAGCGGCGTCGCGAACATGAGCAGCATGATCGTGCCGTGCATGGTGAACATCTGGTTGAACTGCTCGGGGTTGTCCACGACCTGGAGGCCGGGCTCCCACAGTTCAGCACGGATGACCAGCGCCATGGCGCCGCCCATGAGGAAGAAGATGAACGAGGTGATGAAGTAGAGGTTGCCGATGACCTTGTGGTCGGTCGTCGTGATCCACTTCACAACCGTGCGGCCTGCGTGGAAGTCCTCAGGGCGCCGTCCATCGGGGCGCTCCGCGGTTCCAGCCGCTGGGGTGGCGACGGATGCCATTACTTGCCCTCCTTGACGATGTCGGACGAGTCCAGACCGTCCGGCAGGAACTGCTGGTCCTTCGGGTCGACGCTGGCGCGGTTGAGGGAGTTGGACAGGAAGCCCGTCTTACCCTGCTTGCGAAGGTCGTCCATGTGCTTGTCGTACTCCTCCTGGGAGACGACCTTGACGTTGAAGAGCATCTGCGAGTGGTACGCACCGCACAGCTCAGCGCACTTGCCCTTGAAGGTGCCTTCCTCGGTCGTGTCGACCGCGAAACGGTTCACCTTGCTCGGGATCATGTCGAGCTTCTGCATGAACTGCGGCACCCAGAACGTGTGGATGACGTCACGCGTCGTGAGCACGAACTCAACGCGCTTGTTCACGGGCAGGTACAGCGTGGGCAGAGCCTTCTCGGCGCCCGGCTTGCCGGCCTTCATGTCCGCCATGACGCCGGTCTCGTAGACCTTCTCGTCGGCGTAGTTGAAGTCCCAGCTCCACTGCTTGCCGACGACGTTGATCGTGACGTCAGGCTTCTGCGACGTGTCGAGCAGCTTGTTCTCCAGGCCCACGGTCTTGCCGAAGAGCACGGCGACCATGACGATCGGCACGACCGTGTAGAGAATCTCCAGCGGCACGTTGTACTGCATCTGCGCCGGGAAACCGGTGTCGCTCTTGCGACGGCGGTAGCGCACGATGCACCAGAAGATCAGGCCCCAGACGAGGACACCGACAGCCAAGGCCCAGTACCAAGTACCGAGCCAGAAGTCGATGACCTCGTTGGCGTTCTTCGTGACGCCGTGCGGCAGGTAACCGCGCTCAACGCGCGGCGAACACGCCGACAGGAGCAGCGCAGCTCCACCGAGACCAACAGCAGCAATCCGACGACGCCGCGCTGGGCTCGTCTTTTCAAGGGGCCGACGCACAGCGTCCACCTTCCGCAGATCCAAACCAGGCACGGTAAGACCTTATCCCAGGCACAGGTGGCACTGAGGGTGGGGGTCGGTACCGGGCGTTAACGATTCACTAACGGCCGCGACCCGAGCCGCCGAACGCCGCGATCGGCGGGGCGTGGACGAGCTGGGGCAGCCGAGCACGGTACGCGTCACGTGCGATTTCCGTGACCCCGAGACTGCCGAGGTGCGGCGTGCGCCACTGGACGTCGATGAGCCTCGGCACGTCGTCACGCTCGTAGACGGCGTGCGCGAGCGCGCCGAGAGCGACCTTCGAGGCGTCGGTCGCGCGATGGAACATCGACTCCCCCGCGAACAACCCGCCGATGGCCAGGCCGTACAGGCCTCCGACGAGCGCCCCGTCCTGCCAGACCTCGACCGAGTGAGCGACGCCGAGATCGTGCAGACGCGTGTAGGCGGCAGTGATCTCGGACGTGATCCAGGCGCCCTCGCGGGACGGGTCGGCGCACCCTGCGACGACACCCTCGAAGTCTCGGTCGAAGCTCACCTCGAAGGCACGCGCCGAGCGGCGCAACGACCGCGAGGCGTGAAAGGCGTCGCGGTCCAGGACGCCCCGCTCCTGCGGGGACCACCACCCCATCGGTGGGGCACCGCCCTCCCCCAGCCCCATGGGAAAGACACCGTGCGCGTAGGCCGCAACGATCGTGCCCGGGGCGAGGTCGGCGCCCAGCGCGACGAGGTCGTCGTCGAGGTCGAAACGGGCGAGCGAGAAATCCCACTCACTCGTGAAGTCGAGTGGGTTCAAGGACGACGGCAGCTCAGGTGCGCCTGGACATCGGCCACGGCATCGTCGCCGTACGCCGCGCGCAGACGCTCGAGGAAGGTCTCGGTGCGCAGGACGTACTCCTGGGTGCCGACGGTCTCGATGACGTGTGCGGCCAGGACCGAGCCGACCTGCGCGCATCGGGCGAGGTCGAGCTCCCACGACAGCCCGGCAAGGAATCCGGCGCGGAAGGCGTCGCCGACGCCCGTCGGGTCGACGGCACCCGAGATGGCGGCGACGTCGACGTGAATCGGCTCCTCTCCCTTGCGCAGGATGGTGGCGCCGTCCTTGCCCTTCGTCACGACGCGCACACCGACGCGCTCGAGGATCTCCTCGCCGCTCCAACCGGTCTTCTTCTCGGTCAGGTGCGACTCGTACTCGTTGGTGAACAGGTAGTCTGCGCCGTCGATGATCTCGCGGATGAAGGGACCGTCGGCGAAGGCGAGCTGCTGCGAGGGATCGGCGACGAACGGGAGGCCGCGGCGTCGGCATTCCTCGGTGTTGCGGCGCATGCCTTCGGGGTCGTGGGCGCCGATGAGAACGAGGTCGAAGCCATCGTGGCGTTCGGAGATGGGGCCGATCTCGACTTCGCGCCCTTCGGACATCGCGCCGGGGTAGAACGAGGCCATCTGGGCCATGTCGCGATCGGTCGTGCACACGAAGCGTGCGGTGTGGTGCGTTTCCGACGTGCGCACCTCGGAAATGTCGACGCCGTGGCGCTCGAGCCAGGAACCGTAGTCCGCGAAGTCCGCCCCGACGCAACCGATGAGGACGGGGCGGAGGCCCAGGTTGCCCAGGCCGAAGGCGATGTTGCCTGCCACTCCCCCGCGCCGGATCTGCAGGTCGTCCACGAGGAACGACACCGAGATCTTGTCGAGCTGCTCGACGACGAGCGAGTCGGCGAAGCGCCCGTCGAACGTCATGAGGTGGTCGGTTGCGATGGAACCCGTCACTGCGATCTTCACGTGGGCCAACCTATCGCGGGTGTGCGGACGGGCGCCCACGTCGTCGAAACTCGCCGACACTGACGCGCACTGAGACGCCCCCGGGCCGACCGAACGCGCGTTTGCCGCGCGAGCGACCGCCCTCGGACGAATCCGGTCCGGCCCTCGTCACGAACAGGACCACGCTGGAAGCGGACGCCACGACGCGCGAAAAGCCCACCCCGGTGGGAGTGAGCTTGCGAACTCACAAGGGGTGGGCTTTCGCGCGTCGTGCCCGAAGCTGTGTCGCACCGAGGCTGAACTCCGAGCTTGCGAGGGGTTCAGACCGGAAGACGCAGCGAGGGAAGGATCAGCTGAAGCTGTCGCCGCAGGCGCAGGAGCTGCCGGCGTTGGGGTTGTCGATGGTGAAGCCCTGCTTCTCGATGGTGTCGGAGAAGTCGATGGAGGCGCCTTCGAGGTAGGGCGCGCTCATGCGGTCGACGACGACCTCGACACCGTCGAAGTCGCGCACGAGATCACCGTCGAGGGTGCGCTCGTCGAAGTAGAGCTGGTAGATCAGGCCGGAGCACCCGCCGGGCTGGACGCCGACGCGCAGACGCAGGTCGTCGCGTCCTTCCTGCTCGAGCAGGCTCTTCACCTTGGAGGCCGCGACGTCGCTCAGGTTGACGCCGTGCGTACCGGTTTCGGTCTGGGTGTTCGTCTCCACAGTCATCGTGGATCGATCCTCTCTCACGTCCTCGGTCCTGGTGGTCTCCAGGCCGTGTGTAGGGCAACAGCGGCACGCTCGTGCGTGTTCCCGGTGTACCACTGTACGCCCGCCGGGGTGGTCATCCGGAAGCCGCCGGCCACTGGAGGCCGAGCACCCAGGCGCCTGCGACCGCGGCAGCCAGGGCCACAGCGACGAAGGCCGTCTTCCACCAAGCAGCGGGCAGGTGCGTGGCTCGGGCGAGCGCGGAGGCGTCGTTGGCTCCGACACGGGAGGCGAACAGTTCGAGTGCCCCACGCAGACCGGCGGCGAGCAGAAAGGCGGACACGAGCGCGCACGCCGCGAGCGCCTGCTCGGGTTCGGCCCAGCGGCGCAGGGCGACGAGACCTGCCAGCACGGCGAGCATGACGACGACGCCGAAGACGTTGCGCAGCAGGAACAGCGTCCCTCCGAGCACGACGAGGAGCACGAGCACCCAGGCCTCGACGTGGTCGTGACGGGCGGCCCACACCCCGCTGAGCCCGACGAGGGAGGGCGCCGGGTAGCCCGCGAGGAGGGTGAGGACGACACCGGGGCCACCGGAACGTCCGACACTCACCGTTTCTCCCGAGGAGTCACGGTTGAGTCGGATCGAACGAAGCCGTCGCCCGGCGAGCAGCGCGACAAGCGCGTGCCCCGCCTCGTGGACGGCTGTGACCCCATGGCGACCCCACCGATACGTCGACGGCACGAGCGCAAGGGCGACCCCGACGACGAGGGCCACCCACAGGAGAGCCTCACCCTCGTCCACCGCGGAGGGGGCGAGGGCGAGGCTCACGCTCGAGTGGAGGTTCACTCAGATCCGAGGCGTCGGGCGATCCGCTGCAGGAGCACGGTCTCGGCGAGGCAGACCTTCTCGAACTCGCCGAGGTGGAGCGACTCGTTGGCGCCGTGTGCGCGCGTGTCCGGGTCCTCCACGCCCGTGACGAGGAGTGCCGCGTCGGGCATCATCTCGGCGAAGAGGGACACGAAGGGAATGGAACCGCCGATGCCGACGTCCACCGGCTCGTTCTGCCAGGCGTCCGCGAAGGCCGCACGCGCCTCCTCGTAGACCGGACCGTTCGCGTCGGCGGAGAAGCCCGCACCCAGCTCGTCGAGTTCGACGTTGACCTCGGCGCCCCACGGCGCCGCGTCTTCGAGGTGCTTCTTCAGCGCGTCGAAGGCCGCCTGCGGATCCTGGCTCGGCGCGACGCGCAGGGAGAGCTTGGCACGCGCACTCGCGGTGAGGGTGTTGCTCGCCACGTCAACGCCCGGGGCGTCGATGCCGATGACCGTGATGCTCGGCTTGAGCCACAGGCGAGACGTGAGCGGACCCGAGCCGATGAGTTGCGTGCCGGGCAGCATGCCGGCGTCCGAGCGCAGCTGGTCGGCGTCGTACTCGATCTCGGTGTCCTCGGACGCATCGAGACCGGGTACCGCGACGTTGCCCTCTGCGTCATGCAACTCGGCCATGAGGCGGCACATCGTCGTCAGGGCGTCGGGCGCGGCTCCGCCGAACATCCCCGAGTGAACCGAGTGCTTCAACGTGCGGACGGTGACGACCGCACGCACCGTGCCGCGCAGCGTTGTCGTGAGGGCAGGCGTGCCGACGGCCCAGTTCGCGGAGTCGGCGAGGACGAGCGCGTCGGAGCGCAACTCGTCGGCGTACTTCTCCAGCAGGGCGGGCAGGGAGTCGGAGGCGATCTCCTCCTCCCCCTCGATGAACAGGGTGACGTCGCAGGGAAGGTCGTCTCCCCACGCGCGCACTGCGGCCAGGTGCGCCATGACACCGGCCTTGTCGTCGGCCGCGCCGCGACCGTAGAGACGACCGTCGCGTTCGGTCGGCTCGAACGGCGGCGTGTCCCAATGTGCGTCCGCGCCCGGCGGCTGCACGTCGTGGTGGGCGTACATGAGAACCCTCGGGGCTCCGGCCGGGCCGCTCTTGTGGGCGATGACGGCGGGGCGTCCTCCCTCGGCCACCACCTTGACGTCCATGCCCTCCGCAGCGAGCAGCTCGGCGACGGCCTCGGCCGAACGAGCAACCTGCGTCTGGTCGAAGGAGCCGAGCGAAACACTCGGGATGCGGGTCAGTTCCTTGAGGTCCTCGACGACCTTCGGCATGAGGGAACGGACGCGTTCGCGCAGCTGCTCGAGGTCGACGACGGTGTCATTCGTGTTCACACCGGCCACGGTATCGTCCGCGGCGAGCGAGTCGTCCGATCCCACGCACCGAGGGTGACCTACCATGATCGGGTGTTCGGACGAGACAAGACCACGACCCAGGGCGCTACACGCGTCGAAGCCTCCACGACGGCGGAAACCCCCGTTTCCCCGGTGAAGGAGCGTCCGGGCGCCAAGAACCGCCCGACGCCCAAGCGCAAGGATCAAGAGGCCGCGCGTCGCCGCCCCCTCGTGGAGACCGACCGCAAGGCCGCCAAAGCGGCGAACAAGCAGCGTGCCCGCGAGGCGCGCCTCGCCCAGCGCGCCGCAGCCGAGCGGGGCGACGACAGCGCCCTTCCCGCCCGCGACCGCGGCCCGGAGAAGCGCTACATCCGCGACCGTGTCGACTCACGCCTCAACATCGGTGAGATCGCACTTCCGCTCATGCTCGTCGCGGTCATCGTCATGTTCGTGCCGAACCCGTCGATCCAGTCTCTCGGGCTCATCATCGTCTGGGCCGTGCTGCTCATCGCCCTCTTCGACGCGATCTTCATGTGGCGCAGCACGAAGAAGCGCCTCATCCAGAAGTTCGGTGCGGCACCGCGCGGCGGCGCCGGCTACGCCATCATGCGCGCCATGCAGATCCGCCGCGGCCGCTTCCCCCGGCCCGTCGTCAAGCGCGGCGAGAAGATCGACTGACACCTCAGGCGTTCAGCGGCATCGGCCCGTAGACGGCCTCCTCACCATTCATGAGCGAGACCTCCTCGACACCCTCGTCGAGGAGGTCTTGCCATGTCTGCGACAGCCAGGCCTCGGCGTCCTCCTGGGAGGAGAAGGGGCCGCCGACACGGGCGGACGTCTCACTGGTCCAGTTCCACTCGTCCATGCCTGTGAGCCTACGAGCCGTGCCGCGTCGACGGCGGCACTAGGGTGACGGAGAAACCGATCTTCGAAGGAGACGCACATGTCCGCTACGTCCGAGATCCTGTCCGAGCTTCCGATCGATCAGCTCGCCGAGCAGGTGGGCGCGAGCCCTGAGGAAACCGAGGCCGCCGTGCGCAGCGTCGTGCCTGCCCTCCTCGGCGGCATGGAGGCCAACATCCAGCACCCCGGCGGGCAGAGTGCCCTGCTCGAGGCGCTCGGCGGTCACGTCGACTCCTCTCCCACGCTCGACGAGGTGAACACCGACGACGGCGCCAAGATCGCCCAGCACGTCTTCGGCGACCAGCAGGACGCCGTCGTCAACCAGCTCGGCGGTCTGCCGGGCACGAGCAACGACCTCGTGCGACGACTCATACCGATCATCGCGCCGATCGTCATCTCCTACCTTGCCAAGCGGGTTCTCGGTGGAGGCGCGGACACCAACGCCTCGGCCGGCGCCGGTTCCAGCGCCGACATCCTGACGCAGATCCTCTCGGGCGTTCTCGGTGGCTCCGTGCCGGGTGCCCAGTCGGCCGGACAGGGGAGCCAGCAGGCTCAACCCCAGCAGCAAGCGGGCCCGAACTGGGGCGACATCCTCGGCAACGTCCTCGGTGGCGGCACGCGTATCTGACGCCGGCGCCGAACACACCGAAGCGGCCGCTCCCCTGGCGAGGGGAGCGGCCGCTTCGTCGTGAGTGCGCCGAACGGCGTCGGCGCGGGGTCAGTTGGAGCGCGTCTGGACCTCGACGAACGGCGGCTTCGTCACGACAGCCTCGAGGAGTCGACCGCGCACGTCGACGGCCACGGTGTCGCCCTCGGCGACGTCCGGGAGCATAAGCGCGAGCGCGACGCCCTGGCCGAGCGTGGGCGAGAACGTGCCCGAGGTGACCTCACCGAGTTCCTCGCCCTCGGTGCTGCGCACGACGCAGTGGGCACGCGGGATGCCGCGACCGGTCAGCTTGAGGCCGCGCGAAATGCGACGCGGACCCTCGGCCTTCTCCTTCGTGAGCGCGTCCTTGCCCCAGAAGGAGTCCTTCTTCCACCCCACGGCCCAGCCGGCGCGAGCCTGGACGGGCGTGATCTCGAGCGACAGGTCCTGACCGTGCAGCGGGTAGCCCATCTCGGTGCGCAGCGTGTCGCGAGCGCCGAGCCCGCAGGGCAGGCCCTCGTAGGGAGCGGCTGCTTCGAGGAGTGCGTCCCACAGGGCGAGGGCGTCCTCCCAGCGGCTGACGAGTTCATAGCCGCGCTCACCCGTGTAGCCGGTGCGGCAGACGGTGAGCGGGCGGCCCTCCCACTCGGCTTCGTCGAAGCTCATGTAGTCGTGGTCGACCGGCAGGCCCAGCGCCGAGACGACCTCGTCCGACTTGGGCCCCTGAACGGCGAGGACGGCGAACTCCTCGTGCGCGTCGCGCACGGTGATGCCCTCCGGGGCGGCCTCGGCGAGACGACGCACGACCTCGGCGGTGTTGGCGGCGTTGGGGATGAGGAACAGGTCGTCCTCGGCCTTGACGTAGACGATGAGGTCGTCGACGACGCCGCCGGACTCGTCGCAGCACATCGTGTACTGAGCCTTGCCGGGTTGGATCTTGCGCAGGTCGTTGGACAGGCATACGTTGACGAAGTCGAGGGCCCCCTCGCCCTGGACCGTCGCCTTCCCGAGGTGGCTGACGTCGAAGATGCCGACACGCTCGCGCACAGCCGTGTGCTCGCGCACGACGCCGCCGCCGGGGTACTCGATCGGCATGGCCCACCCACCGAAGTCGGCCATCTTGGCCCCCAGGGCGCGGTGACGCTCGTCGAGCGGGGACAGTTTCGCTTCACTCATACAGCCGAACCTATCGCCCCGGACGATCGTCCGGGGCGGATGGGGCCGCTAGGGTCGACGAGGAGCAGTTTCGCGACCCCTCGCGGGTCGATCATTCGCAAGAGAAAGGCACTTCACGTGACCACCGTGAACCTCAGCGACAAGGCCACCGCCGCGTCCAAGGCCGACGTCCTCGTCGTCCTCACCGCGAAGTCGAAGGACGGAGCCCGTGTCGTCGACCCGCAGGGCGTCTCCGCCGAGACCGTGAAGGCCGTCAACGCCGCCCTCGGCACCCTCAAGGCCAAAGCGAGCGCCGACGAGGTCGTGCGCCTCGCCGGTATCGCCGGCACCGAGGGCGTCGTGCTCGCCGTCGGTTCCGGCCAGGAGCGCGATGATGCCCTCACCGACGTCGGCGCGCAGCGTGACGCCGCCGGCAGCGCTGCCCGCGCGCTCGCGGACGTCGAGAGCGCCGTCTTCGCCTTCCCCGCGAGCCACGCCGAGGCCGTCGGCGCCGTCACCGAGGGCGTCCTCCTGGGCGCTTATGTGTACGGCGAGTACAAGAAGGAGCCGACGAAGCCCGTCGACGACGTGAAGATCCTCGTCGCCGACGCCAAGGAGAAGGGCCTGACGCAGGCCGTCGCCGACGCGACGATCCGCGCCAACGCGCAGAACTGGGCCCGTGACCTCGTCAACATGCCGCCGCTCGACCTCTACCCCGGTTCGTTCGCCGAGATCGTGCGCAAGCGCCTCGCGAGCTCGAAGGTCAAGGTCGCCGTCATGGACGAGAAGGCCCTCGCCAAGGCCGAGTGCGGCGGCCTCATCGGCGTCGGGCGCGGATCGGCGCGCCCGCCGCGTCTGGTCACCCTCACGTACAAGCCGAGCAACGCCAAGCGCCACATCTCGATCGTCGGCAAGGGCATCACGTTCGACTCCGGCGGCCTGTGCATCAAGCCCGCCAACGGCATGGTGACGATGAAGTGCGACATGGCCGGCGCCGCCGCCGTCGCTGCCTTCGTCGAAGCTGCCGCCGAACTCGAACTGCCGGTCGCCATCACCGGCTACCTGTGCCTCGCGGAGAACATGACCGGCGCCGACGCCCAGCGCCCCGGTGACGTCATCCGCATGCACGACGGCACCACGGTGGAGATCGACAACACCGACGCCGAAGGTCGCCTCGTCATGGCCGACGGCCTCTGCTACGCCAGCGCCGAGGAGCCCGATCTCATCATCGACATCGCCACCCTCACGGGCGCTGCGGTGCTCGCTCTCGGCAACCGCACGGCCGCGGTCGTCGGCAACAACGACGAGGTCCGGGACGACGTCATCTCCGCCTCCGACCGCGTGGGCGAGCACATGTGGCCGATGCCGCTGCTCGACCACCTGCGCCCGAGCATCAACTCCGAGGTCGCCGACCTCAAGCACACCGGCGAGCGCATGGGCGGGCTCATCACGGCCGCCATGTTCCTCAAGGAGTTCGTCGGCGAGAAGAACGGTGAGCAGATCGACTGGGTGCACCTCGACATCGCCGCTCCGGCGTTCAACGAGGGCGGCGCCTACGGCTTCACCCCCAAGGGCGGCACCGGCTTTGCCGTGCGCACTCTGCTCGAGGTCGCCGCGTCCTGACGCGGCCCTCCCCGCGCGAACCCGGGCCGTTCCGAGGAAGCCCAACTTCCTACTGACGGGTACTGGCCCGGGTTTCCGCAACCTCGCTCGACAGTGACAAGATGGGGTCTGATCGGGAGCCCGTTTCGCGACCCGCCCCCGGAGTCGACAACTTCATCCGCGACCCCAAACGTGCAATTTGGATTGAGGAGACCTCCACCCATGTCTGACCGCGTGACCATGCCGGCCCTCGGCGAGTCGGTGACCGAAGGCACCGTGACCCGTTGGCTGAAGAACGTCGGTGACACCGTTGCCGTTGACGAGCCGCTGCTCGAGGTCTCCACGGACAAGGTCGACACCGAGATTCCGTCCCCGGTTGCCGGCACGCTGCAGGAGATCCTCGTCGAAGAGGACGAGACGGTGCCGGTCGGCGCTGACCTCGCCGTCGTCGGCGACGGTGAGGCCTCCGGCGGTTCCGACTCCTCCGACGACTCGGCCGAGGCCGAGGACAAGGGCGAGGAGAAGACCGAGGAAGCTGCTGAGGAGACCTCCTCCGAGAAGGAGTCCAAGTCCTCCGACGACGAGCAGAAGTCCGAAGAGCCCAAGCAGGAAGCTGCCTCCTCCGGCGGCGGCGAGGTCTCCGGTGGCGAGAAGGTGACGATGCCGGCGCTCGGCGAGTCCGTCACCGAGGGCACCATCACGCGCTGGCTCAAGGCCGAGGGCGACGACGTCGCCGTCGACGAGCCGCTGCTCGAGGTCTCCACGGACAAGGTCGACACCGAGGTTCCCTCCCCCGTGGCGGGCAAGCTGACGAAGATCCTGGTTTCTGAGGACGAGACGGTGCCGGTCGGCGCCGACCTCGCCGTCATCGGGGGCGAGGCGGGCGGTTCGTCCGACGACTCGGCCGAGTCCGAGGAGAAGGCCGAGCAGCCGCAGGAGTCCGTCGACTCCGAGAAGCAGGACGAGGCCGTCGAGGCTGCCGAGAACAAGTCCGAGACCTCCGAGCCCGAGAAGGCTCCCGAGGCCAAGGACGAGCCGAAGGAAGAGCCGAAGCAGGAGGCTCCCGCCAAGGAGTCTTCCTCCAGCGACCAGGGTGACAAGCAGCAGGAGGCCTCGACGAAGATCGACAACTCCGGCACGTACGTCACGCCGCTCGTGCGCAAGATCGCGGCCGAGAACAACATCGACCTGTCGTCTATCAAGGGCACCGGTGTCGGCGGTCGTATCCGTAAGCAGGACGTCCTCGACGCCGCCAAGGCCGCTTCGGCGCCCAAGGAAGAGGCACCGGCCCCCGCACAGGAGTCGGCTGCCGCTGCTCCCGCAGCTTCGGCCACGCCGCAGGCCGCTCCCCAGGCGTCCGCCGAGGCCCAGGCCAAGCGCGGCACGACCGAGAAGATGTCGCGTCTGCGCAAGGTCATCGCCCAGCGCATGGTCGAGTCGCTCGCCACGTCGGCGCAGCTCACGGCCGTCGTCGAGGTCGACATGACCAAGGTCGCCGCCACGCGTGCGCGCAACAAGGAGAACTTCAAGTCCCGCGAGGGCGTCAACCTCTCCTACCTGCCGTTCATCACGACGGCGGTCGTCGAGGCACTCAAGGCGTTCCCGCAGGTCAACTCCTCGGTCGACGGCGAGAACATCGTCTACCACAACGCCGAGCACATCGGCATTGCGGTTGACACGCCGCGCGGCCTGCTCGTGCCGGTGGTCAAGGACGCCGGTGACCTGTCGATCGCCGGCATCGCGAAGAAGATCGCCGACCTTGCCGCGCGTACGCGTGACAACAAGGTGACGCCGGACGAGCTGGGTGGTGGCACGTTCACCATCTCCAACATCGGCTCGAACGGTTCGCTCCTCGACACGCCGATCATCAACCAGCCGCAGGTCGCCATCCTCGGCACCGGCGCGATGACGAAGCGCCCGGTTGTCGTCACGGACGAGTTCGGCAACGACTCCATCGCGGTCCGCCAGATGATGTACCTCGTCCTCACCTACGACCACCGCGTGGTCGACGGCGCGGACGCCGGTCGCTTCCTCTCGGCCGTCAAGGCCCGTCTGGAAGAGGGCGCCTTCGAGGTGTGACCCTCAGGCGGTCCGACGGCTTAACCTGAAGCCATGACCAGGCAGCGCATCGCCATCACCGGTTCCTCCGGATTGATCGGCGGTGCGCTGTCTGCATTTCTGCGCGAACGCAGGGACACTGTCGTGCGACTTGTGCGCAGGCACCCCGTGCCGCCGTACGAGGTCGCGCTGCCCGCCCCCGGTGAACCGGTGGACGAGTTGGCCGCCGCCTTGAACGATGTCGATGTCGTCGTCAATCTCGCGGGTGCCGGCATCGGGGACCATCGGTGGACGGCTTCGTACAAGAAAGCCCTACGGGACTCTCGCATCGACACGACGACGACGCTCGTTGAGGCGCTGGCCCACTGCACGCCGAAGCGCCTCGTCTCCGGCTCGGCGATGGGTTTCTACGGCGACCGCGGCGAGGAGGTCCTCGACGAGACCTCGTCAGCCGGGTCGGACTTCCTGGCCGACCTCGTCGTCGACTGGGAAGGGTGTGCCGAGCGGGCCACGAGCGACGGCCACAGCGTTGCGTTCGCCCGCACGACGCTCGTCGTCTCCGCACAGGGCGGGGCCTTCGCCCAGATGGCCCTTCCGGCCAAGTTCGGCGTGCTCGGCCCGTTGGGCTCCGGTCGTCAGTGGTGGAGCTGGATCAGCCTGCGTGACGAAGTGCGCGCGCTGGCCCACCTCATCGACCACCCGGACATCACGGGACCGGTCAACCTCGCGGCGCCACTCGCGTGCCGCCAGGCCGGTGTCGCCAAGGCGCTGGGGCGCTCGATGCGCCGCCCAGCCGTGGCGCCGGCGCCGGAGTTCGCACTGCGCGCAGTTCTGGGCGAGATGTCGACCCAGCTCACCGCCTCGACGAGAGTGCGCCCGGCCGTCCTGCAGGCGTCCGGCTTCACATGGATGGATTCCAACCTCGATCAGGTCCTCGACCGCCTCGCGGCCGATCTCAGCGACCACTCCACTCACTGATGCGCCACTGCCCGGCATCGCTCACGAGGCGCAGCTCCACCTGAGTGGATTGACTCGCCCTGCGCGACCGGTCGTTGCCATGGGTCACCGTGTAGCCCGAGCGCGTGACTGTTGCGGTGGCTCCGGCCGTACCGGCAGCGCCTGTCTTGGGGGTGTAGCTCGCGACGCGGTAGGAGACCCCCGAATAGACGATGCCGTCACGCTGCGCTTGGCGTAGGGCCGCGCTGTCGCTCGTCAGCGCCGGCGACTTCGGCGCCAGGCATCGCTCGAGCCGGCGCTGATCGACGGTGTTCCATGCCTCGGCGCGACATGCGAGCAGTGCCTCCACCTCGCCGCGGGTCGGTGGGCGCGAGGTGGCACTCGACGAGTCCTTCGAGGCGGTGCTCGCCTTGCCGGAGGCCGAGGGGCGCGCCGTCGACGTCGTCGCTCTCGGCTCGGAGGTTGCGCCCCGCGCGGCGTACGGCGAGTGTTCCGCCGCGGCGCCTCGTGCCGGAGCCTCCACCGAATCGGGAGCATCATCCGTGGGCCACAGGGCGGCTCCGGCCACCAGCGTCACGCCCAACACCAGGGCGCCGACGAGCAGCGGTGTTCTGCCGCGCGCCCGCTCCCCGGAACGACGACTCCGGCTCACCTCGCGACGCGTTTCGGGACCTTCGGCGAGCTGTCGCTTCTGCGCTTCCTCCCGCAGACGACGTGTGATCGATTCGGCCGGCGCATCCGCCCCGGCCACTCGAGGCAGCGACCGATCGACGGGCACAGCCACCGGGTCGGCAGCCTCGAGTAGCTTGCGAGCCACGTCGTCGGAGTAAGGGCGAGCCGACGGAGTGAGGGCCAGACCGGCCGCGATAAGGCGCTCCAGGGGCTCCGGGACGTCGGGCACGAGTTCGCTCAGCGGCGGTCGAAACGACGCGGGCGCGGGCGCCTCGCCGACGAGCGCGAACCACGCCACCGCAGCCAGGGAGAACACGTCGCTCGACGCCGCAGGAGCATGTCCTTCAAGAACCTCGGGGGCGACGAAACCTGCGCTGCCCCATTCGGCCTCGCCGGGCAGAGCCGCCACGCGTGACGCACCGAGATCGCTCAACAACGGTCGCCCGACATCGTCGAACAGCACGTTGCGCGGGGTGACGTCGCCATGGACGCACCCTCCGTCGTGAATGCGCGAGAGCGCTCCTGCAATGGGCGCGAGTGCCGTCACGCACTCCCCCGCCGTGAGTCCGCCGCGACCGACGACGACGTCGTGCAAGCTCCCGCCCGGCAGGTACGGCATGAGCAGAACGCTGCGCCCGTCGTCGTCGCGGAGGAAGTCGACAACCGGCACGACGTGGTCCCCGGCATGACGACGCATGCTGCGCCACTCGGCGCGTCCGGAGGCCTCACCGGCCTCGCGGAACACCTTCGCCGCGAGGCTCGCACCACCGGGTGCGATGACGCGCCAGACATCTGCACTGCCGCCCGCACCGATGAACTCCTCCACCGTGTAACCCTCGAGCCGTGGCTCCTGTGTCATGACGGCCTCCCTGCTCCGTTGCGATCTGACGCCCGATCGGGTCGCCGTTTTCAGCCTGCCAAGATCGCGGCGAGCGGCGCAGAAGTTATCCACAGCCCCCTCCGAGCGCCCCGACATGAGCCCGGGCGTAGGCTCCCCTCATGCGCGTCATCCACCTCGGCTTCGATCCTGATTTCGTCGATTACGAGGCCGGTTGGAGCAAACAACGGGAGATTCACGCCGAGGTCGTGGCGGGTGGCGAGGACACGGTCCTCCTGCTCGAACACACCCCCGTCTACACCGCCGGCAAGCGCACCGAGGCGCACGAGCGTCCCTTCGACGGCACGCCCGTCGTCGACGTCGACCGCGGCGGCAAGATCACGTGGCACGGCCCGGGTCAGCTCGTCGGGTACCCGATCTTCGCGCTGCCCATCCCCATTGACGTCGTGGCGCACGTGCGCCGCATCGAGCAGCTCATGATCGGTGTGTGCGCTGACCTCGGGGTCGAGGCCACCACCGTCGAGGGCCGCACAGGTACCTGGGTGCTCGCCGACGACAAGGGTCCCGACCGCAAGATCGGCGCCATCGGCGTGCGCGTCTCGAAGCGCGCCACGATGCACGGTTTCTCCCTCAATGCGAACTGCGATCTCGGCTGGACGCAGACCATCGTTCCGTGCGGCATTTCCGACGCCGGGGTGACCACCCTGAGCAAGGAGCTCGGCCGCGACGTACCCGTGCGTGAGCTGCTTCCCCTCGTCGAGGCGCGTCTGCCTGATCTTCTGTCGCCCCGGCGTCGTTCATGACGACTCTCGAAGTCGCTCGGGAAGTTCCGGCGGGCGTAGGCTGTTGTGCTGGAAAGGCCATGCCAAACCACCGCAAGGAGTCAGTGTCTTGACCGTCGCGCCCGAAGGCCGTCGTCTGTTGCGCGTCGAGGCGCGCAACGCCGAGACCCCCATCGAACGCAAGCCGAGTTGGATCCGTACCACCGCCAAGATGGGCCCGGAGTACAACTCGCTCCAGAAGCTCGTCAAGGGCGAGGGCCTGCACACCGTGTGCCAGGAAGCCGGCTGTCCGAACATCTTCGAGTGTTGGGAAGACCGCGAGGCCACGTTCCTCATCGGTGGTGACACCTGCACGCGTCGTTGCGACTTCTGCGACATCGCCACCGGCAAGCCCGGTCCCCTCGACCTCGACGAGCCGCGCCGTGTCGCGGAGTCGGTGCGCGAGATGGGCCTGCGCTACGCCACCGTCACCGGTGTGGCCCGCGACGACCTCAAGGACGGCGCTGCGCAGCTCTACGGCGACACCGTGCGTCTCATCCACGAACTCAACCCCAACACGGGCGTCGAGATCCTCCCTCCCGACTTCGGCGCCGTGCCGGAGCTCGTCGGCAAGGTCTTCGATGCACGCCCCGAGGTGTTCGCACACAACCTCGAGACGGTGCCGCGCATCTTCCGCCGCATCCGCCCGGCTTTCACCTACGAGAAGTCGCTGAAGGTGCTGACGATGGCGCGCGAGCAGGAACTCGTGACGAAGTCGAACCTCATCCTCGGCATGGGTGAGGAGGAGCACGAGATCGACCAGGCCCTGCAGGATCTGCACGAGGCTGGCTGCGACATCATCACGATCACGCAGTACCTGCGTCCTTCGAAGCTGCACCACCCGATCGACCGGTGGGTCAAGCCCGAGGAGTTCGTCCACTGGAGTGACCGCGCGGAGGAGATCGGTTTCTCCGGCGTCATGGCCGGCCCGCTCGTGCGTTCGTCCTACCGTGCCGGACGCCTCTACGCACAGGTCATGGCCAAGCGCGGCCAGGCCCTGCCGGAGAACCTCCAGCACCTCGCCGCAGCGGCATCGTCCCCGGCCCGCCAGGAGGCGGCGTCGTTGGTCGAGCGCACGCGCTCCGACGTATTCTGATCGGCATGGCAACATCCTCCGGCTCGAACGAGCCCAAGAAGTCACGCTTCCGGCGCGGTCGCGGTGAGGCGGGAGCGAGCAAGGCTCCCGGTCGCTCGTCGCAGTTCAAGCAGGTCTTCGAGACGACGCGCGCGAACGACCCGGCGCTGATCCCGTGGATGGTGGGGGCTTTCGCCCTCGTCTTCCTCGTGTTCCTCGCGATCGGTTTCGGTTTCGGCCACCCGATCTACTTCGGCATCCTCGGGCTGCTGTTCGGTCTGCTCGCAGCGATGGTGGTGCTGGCGCGCCGTGCGAACACCGCGATCTACAAGTCGATCTCGGGTCAGCCGGGTGCGAGCGCGGCGGCGATGTCGTCGCTTCGTCGCGGTTGGTTCGTCGAGCAGGAGCCGGTCGGCGCCGACATGGGTCGCAGCCGTCAGGTCAAGGATCTCTCGAGCGCCGCGATGGTGTATCGCGCCGTCGGCAAGCCGGGCGTCGTGCTCGTGGCCGAGGGCCCCAAGGGCGGCGCAACCCGCCTCCTCGCCCAGGAGAGCAAGCGCACGAGCCGCGTGCTCGGTCCCGAGGTTCCGGTGCACACGATCCGCGTCGGCACGGACGACGAGGCCGTCCCCGTCGAGCGTCTGACGAAGGACATGCAGAAGCTCCCCAAGGTGCTCACCGACGACGAGTCCGGCCAGGTGACGAGGCGCCTGCGCGCCCTCGGCGGACTTAAGCCGGGGGTGCCCGCCGGCGTCGACCCGAACAAGGCGCGCGTCAACCGTGCGGCCATGCGCGGACGCTGACCGCTCGATTCGAACGTGACGAAGGCTCCTTCCCCCGCTTGGGGAAGGAGCCTTCGTCGTTCAGCAGGCGGCGACGCGTCAGCGCGTGCGCAGGATGAGCGTTCCCGCGATCTTGTCGTGCAGTCCTCGTCCGTAGCCGTCGGTGACGACGGCGGGTACGACGAGGCACAGCAGGACGGTGCGCACGGCGCCGGAGACCAGACCGGGAGGCGTTGCATCCGGACGCTGGACGACGAGCCCGAAGATGCGGTGACCGATCGTCATGCCGATGGTGCTCACGAGCAGGAAGTTCTCGATCGCGAAGACGAGGAGCGGCTTGAACCCCTCGGCGCCGGAGCCGCCCCAGCGGTAGTCGAGGAATGCCGCCGCGATCAGGGAGCACAGGAACCAGTCGATGAGCAGTGCGCCGATACGGGGAAGGAAGCGTCCCAGTGAACCCGGCCCCTCGACGGGGCGCCCTGCGGCGGGGTCGGCGTGGGCCTCGGGGCTCGTCATCGTCTCTCCTTTTCCGGACATGATCGTCTCGCACTGTGAGGCACGATCTGTGTTGCTCCAACCCTAGGGCCGTGCCTACCGATAGGTTTAATCCGTGCGTCCGGGACGCGTCCCGGACACTTCGACAGATCGGCACGTGTGTAACACCGCTGAAACATTGAAGCCACGAGAGGGAAACTCCCCCCGACTACTGTCGTGGTGAACACGCGGTGCGACGCCGACCGGTCTCGCCCATCCGATCAGGAGGATCAATGTTCCAGACCGCTGACGAGGCCTTGAAATTCATCAAGGACGAGGATGTCAAGTTCATCGACATCCGATTCTGCGACCTCCCCGGGGTCATGCAGCACTTCAACATCCCGGCCGAGAGCTTCGACGCCGACGCGATCGAAGAGGGCCAGATGTTCGACGGCTCGTCCATCCGCGGTTTCCAGGCGATCCACGAGTCGGACATGAAGCTCGTGCCGGATCTCAAGACGGCGTTCGTCGACCCGTACCGCAAGGAAAAGACGCTCATCATCAACTTCTCGATCGTGGATCCGTTCACGGGCGAGCAGTACTCGCGCGACCCGCGCAACATCGCGGCCAAGGCCGAGGCCTACCTCAAGTCGACGGGCATCGCCGACACGGCGTTCTTCGGCGCGGAGGCGGAGTTCTACGTCTTCGACGACATCCGTTTCGAGACGAAGCAGAACGCCAGCTACTACTACATCGACTCCATCGAGGCCGCCTGGAACACGGGCCGCGAGGAGGAGGGTGGCAACCTCGGGTACAAGACCCGTTACAAGGGTGGCTACTTCCCCGTTCCCCCGGTCGACCACTACGCCGACCTGCGTGACGAGATGTGCCTGCGTCTGGCCGAGGTGGGCCTCGAGGTCGAGCGCAGCCACCACGAGGTCGGCACCGCCGGCCAGATGGAGATCAACTACAAGTTCAACGAGCTTCTGCAGTCGGGCGACGACGTCATGAAGTTCAAGTACGTCATCAAGAACACGGCGTTCGCGAACGGCAAGTCGGCGACGTTCATGCCGAAACCGCTGTTCGGTGACAACGGTTCGGGTATGCACACGCACCAGTCGCTGTGGAAGGACGGCGAGCCGCTGTTCTACGACGAGCGCGGCTACGGCGGCCTGTCGGACATCGCCCGCTGGTACATCGGTGGTCTGCTCAAGCACGCTCCGTCGCTGCTGGCGTTCACGAACCCGTCGATGAACTCCTACCACCGCCTCGTGCCGGGTTACGAGGCTCCCGTGAACCTCGTGTACTCCGCGCGTAACCGTTCGGCGTGTGTGCGTATCCCGATCACGGGTACGTCGCCGAAGGCGAAGCGTGTCGAGTTCCGCGTGCCGGACCCTTCGGCGAACCCGTACCTGTGCTTCGCGGCGCAGCTCATGGCGGGCCTGGACGGCATCAAGAACCGCATCGAGCCGCCGGAGCCGGTGGACAAGGACCTCTACGAGCTTCCGCCCGAGGAGCACGACGCCATCGAGCAGGTTCCGGCGTCGCTGCCGGCCGTTCTCGACGCGCTCGAGGCCGACCACGAGTACCTGCTCGAGGGCGACGTGTTCACGGAGGACCTCATCCAGACGTGGATCGAGTACAAGCGCCTCAACGAGGTCGACCCGATCCGGTTCCGTCCGCACCCGCACGAGTTCGAGATGTACTACGACATCTGAGCAATAGCGCGGGAAGTTTCCCCCTCGGGACTCAGCAGGGACTCAGACCGTCCGTTCGTCATGGCAGCCGCCACGGCAGAACGGGCGGTCTCGTCTTTGTCGGGCCACAGGTGCCCATATGTGTTGAGCGTCGTCGTCGCGTTCTTGTGCCGCATCCTCGCCTGAACGACCTTCACGTCGAGTCCCGCTGCGATCAACAAGCTCGCGTAGTAGTGCCGCAGGTCGTGGAACCTGAACCCGTCCGGCAGCCCGTCCACGCTCCCCCGCGCCGCGCGCATCGCCCGTTCGACGGCCCACGGCGATGACTGGCGCCCGTACTCGCTCGTCACGACGTGCTCACCCTCACGCGGAATAATCCGCACCAACTCGAACGGCACAGGCACGGGCGTACGCGAGTAGTCCGTCTTCAACGGCTCGGCCGGATACTGCACCGCCGGCGCGATGACGCCCGCCTCGAAGTCCACGTCATCGACGCGCAACCCTACGCACTCAGCGAGACGCAGACCGGCGAACGCAGCGAGCAACACAGCCGGACGCAGGTGCTCGGGGAACGCATCATGCAGCGCCCATACCTGCCCGGTCGTCGCGACGTACGGGCGCTGTTGTCCCTGCGATGGTGCCGTTCGACGTGAGCACGGCGAACGTGGGATCAGGCCGTCGTGAACGGCGTCTCCCATGATCTGCGCAAAGCGCCTGTAAACGGCGTAAACGTAGCTCTGCGCTCGTCCGTCGTTTTGCAGGGTGGCGACCCAGGCGTTCACGTCGGATGGCTTCACCGACCTGACCGGCTTGTCCTCGAACGTCAGGCGAATGATCTGAACGTGCGTCTCAGCCTGCCGGTACGTCGACGCCTTCCTCGACGAGTAGCCCTCAAGCCACTTCTCGCACCATTGCCCGACCGTCAACCGTTCCCGGTCGGGGGGGACCCACGACCCGACAGCGACCTCGTTCGCCTTCGCGTGAAGCCACGCCTTCGCGTCACGCTTCGTGTCGAACGCCTTCGAGAATTGCCGCCCGCCGCGCTCGGGCCGGTAGCGGGCACGGTACCGCTTGCCCTTGCCGTAGCGGTCGGTGCGAACCTTCACGCCGTCACGCTCGACGACCCAGCGGTCGTCGATGTGGCTACTGATCGTCACCTAGCGCCTTGAGACGTTCTTTGGTGCGGCGGGCCTCACTGCTGAATGTCGCCCGCAGTTCTTCAAGGGATGCAAGCACTCCCTCGAGGTGCGCTTCCGACGACTCGGCAAGCAGCCAAAGTTCTTCAAGCCCCGCCCTTCGCGCCGCTAGTTCGCCCTTGTCCATCGCTCCCGGCAAGAGGTGCGTCAACGGAACATGCATGGCCGCCGAGAGGGCGAGAAGTTCCTGCACCGTCGCAGGACGTCGGTTGGTCTCGATCTTCGCCACCATGACCCGCGTCAAGGGCACGCCCATCGCGGTCGCGCTCTCGGCTACCTGTTGCTGCGTCATGTCAGCAGCGGTGCGGACTTGCCGCACCTGCTCGCCGAATCTCCGCACGTAGTGGTCGATGTAGTTGCTCGTCCATTTGTCGTGTTCACTCACGGGAACAACCTAGCCGAGCGTGTGTGCTTGCGGCAAGCCTCGTCGTGCTTTAACCTGTGGCGAGTGAGGGGAACATCCCTCAACCAACGATGTTCCTGGGAGGAACCATGGCACACACGATCCTGACCACAGCCGAAGCAGCCGAGGTGCTGCGCGTTCCCGTAGGCACCCTTCGCTACTGGCGACACCAGGGCACCGGCCCGAAGTCGTTCAAGCTCGGCGCGAAGCGCGTCGCATACATGCGCGAAGACGTCGAGGCATGGCTGCGGGCGCAGTACGAGGCCGGGGACTGCGAATGACCATGTTCTCACTCCAGCAACTGCTGGACATGGCCGAGGCCGAAGGCCGCATGAAATACGCCGAAGGGTTCCGCGCCGGTCTCGCCGCAGCGGACGAGGCGAACGCACGAAAGCACGAAGAAGATGCAGCCGCCGCCGTGGAGCGGGAACTCCACGAGCGGGCGGTCTACATCACGGCCGGACTCACCGGCCACACAGATCCGTCGTGGCTTGACCTTGACCCGGTAACAGCCACGTCGGACGAACTCACCCAAGCAGCAGCAGACCGGCGAGCAGCAGGCATCGCCCGCTTCCGCTCGACCCTAACGCATGAAGGAGCCGCAGCGTGAAGAACCGACGAAACACCGTCTACGTGTTCGTGCCCACAGACGGTCGAAACGTCCTCGTCAAGGGACACGCCCGCGAAGACCTCGCAGGCATCCGCGGCATGTGGTCCGCGCGTGACCGTGGCCTATGGGTCCACAAGTCCCGGCTAGGGGACGTGCTCGCAGCACTCACCATCGCTGGCCGTGTGCACGAGGTGATCGACGAGGCCGCAGCATGAACGGCCTCGACGTGTACGACGGCCCGGTGCCCTCACCGTGGGACGACGAAGCCGAACTTGCGCCAGTTGCGCCAGTTGCGCCAGATGCGCCAGTTCACGGGGAGGGGTCCGGAGAAACCGGCGCAGTCCTCGATGACGTGCGCGAATGGTTCGGTCGGTACATCACCGTCTTGAACGAACCCGACCTCGACCTACTCACCCTGTGGGCCGCTCACACGCACCTTGCGTTCGAGTGCTACACCTCCCCCCGCCTCATCGTCGACAGTCCCGTCCACGGCAGCGGCAAGACGACCGTCCTCGAACACCTCGAGCGACTGGCCCGTCGCAGCGTCCAGATGGCGTCCCTGTCGTCGCCGGCGTTGCTTACCCGGATGCTCGACGCCGAACAGCGCACCGTCCTGATCGACGAGGCTGACCGAAGCCTCGACCCGAAGAAGGAAGGCATAGCCGAGCTCGTCGCCGTCCTCAACTCCGGTTACAAGCGGGGCGGCACGCGGCCCGTCCTCGTCCCCGGCAAGGAGGGCACCTGGAACGTCAAGGAGATGCCGACGTTCGCACCGTGCGCTATGGCAGGTAACAGCCCCAACCTCCCCGAAGACATGCGCTCACGCTCGGTCCGCGTTCTTCTAATGCCCGACGTTCACGGCCTCGCAGACGAAACCGACTGGGAGGTCATGGAAGACGACGCCGTCTACCTCGGCGGGCGCCTCGCCGCATGGGCCGAGACGGTGCGTGACCAGGTGCGCGCGAATCGTCCCGACCTTCCCGAAGGTGTTCGGGGACGCATGGCTGAGAAGTGGCGTCCGCTCAAGCGCGTCGCCGTCGCAGCCGGTAGCAACTGGCCCAGCATCGTCGACGACATGGCCCGCCGCGACATGCAGCAACTCGAGCAGGACATCGAAGACGGTGTGGCCGTCCAGTCCCCGCACGTCGCCCTACTCAACCACCTTTACGAGGTCTGGCCGAACGGCGTGGAGTTCGTGCCGACCGCTGACCTCGTGCGAAACCTCACCCTCGAGTACCCGGACATGTGGGGCGAGAGTTCCAACTACGGCAAGGCACTTACCGCCCAGCGATTCGGACGGATGCTCAACAAGAGCTATGGCGTGAGCGGCAGCCGCCTTGATCGCACGGGCCCGCGAGGCTACACCCGCGCATCCCTCGCCCGCGCTTGGGAGCGGCTCGGAGTTGCTGCGCCAGATACCTCCACCCCCTCAGTTGAACTGGCGCATCCGGCGCATCCGGCGCATCCGGCGCACGAAAGGAAGTCTGCATGACCCTCACCTCGTGCCTCGAGTGCGGCGAGCCCTCGAACGGCCCCCGCTGCGACGAGCATCGCCCCCCGTCCGTCTCCCGGCCTTCCCGCGCTGCTGGCTACGACACAGCCTGGGATCGTCTCAGCCGCCGAGCACGCAAGCTCCAGCCGTTCTGCAGCGACTGCGGTGCGACCGACGACCTCACCTGTGACCACAGCCCCCAGGCATGGAAGCGCAAGGAACGCGGCCTCGCGATCCGACTCGAGGACGTCGATGTGGTCTGCCGCTCATGTAACTCCCGACGCGGACGAGCACGAACCAGGGGGGAAGGGGCGGACGTTTGTCAAGAGGAGCCTTCCGCTAAGTCAGAATGTGAGACACTATTTGAGAACGATTCTCGTCTAGGGGGTGTTGAGGCGTGAGGGCAGGGCCGAAGGGCAACATTGAGGTCGCGCCTCTGGACTTCTCCGGCTGGACTACGGCCCGCGCTGAGCGTCGTATCCGGTTCGTCGACGAGTACGTCGTCACGCCGAAGGGCGTTGGGGCGCTCGAGCCGATGCGCTTCCGTCCGTGGCAGCGTGAGATCGTCTCTGGCGCGTTCGCTGACGGTATCCGTACGGCGCTCGTCTCCTTGCCGCGTGCGAACGGTAAGACGGCTCTCGCGGCTGCTCTGGCTGTGGCCGAGTTGTTCGTCGGCCCGCCGTCCGCTGAGGTGCTTGTTGTCGCCTCTGACCAGCGTCAGGCGAACATTGCGCTCCGCATGGCTAAGCGCATGATCGAGCTCTCCCCTGAGCTTGCCGAGCGGGCGCAGGTGTTCAGCGACAAGATCGTCGTTCCCCACAACGATGCAACGATGATTGCTCTCCCGGCTGATCCTGGCGCGCTGCACGGCTGGGATCCGTCGCTGTTGATCGTGGACGAGCTTCACGTCGTCAGCGAAGCGGTGTGGGAGGCTGTGACGTCGGTTCAGGGTAAGCGGCCCGAGTCGCTGACGCTGGCGATCAGTACGCCGTCCACGTCGCCGGATTGTGTGATGTGGAGGCTCATCGAGCATGGCCGTCGTGGCGATGACTCGGCGTTTTTCCTGCGCGAGTTTCAGGCACCGGACGGGTGCGCCACCGATGACGAGGCGGCGTGGGCCGAGGCTAACCCTGCTCTCGATGACTTCCTGAGCCGTGACGGCCTCGCGTCTGCTCGTCGCACGTTGCGTGAGCCGGTGTTCCGTCAGTTGCGTCTCGGGCAGTGGGTGAGCGGTTCGGAGTCGTGGCTGCCTTTCGGCACCTGGGACGCCCTGGCGGACACGGAACGGCGCGTGGAGAAGAAGGCCCGCGTGGTCCTCGCGTTCGACGGCAGCGCGTCGGGTGACTCGACGGCGCTCATTGGTTGCACGGTCGGAGACAACCCGCACCTGTTCGTCGAGGGGCTGTGGGAGAACCCCGGCGATCCGCGCTGGCGTGTTCCGCGTTCGGACGTGAGCAACGCCGTCGACGTCGCGTTCCAGAAGTACGACGTTCTCGAGCTGGCCGCTGACCCTTGGGGTTGGAATTCGGAGATCGAGGCGTGGGCAGCGCGTCACGGTGAGAAGCGGGTGCTGATGTGGAACACGGCAGCCGCGAACCGTATGGCCCCTGCGACGGACCGGCTTTACACGGCGACGCAGGAGCAGACCGTCACGCACGACGGCAACAAGGACCTGGCCGCGCACGTCGCGCACTGCATCGCCAAGCGAACACCGATGGGTGACCTCGTGAGCAAGGACAAGAAGGGCAGTCCCCGAAAGATCGACGCGGCTGTCGGCGCGATCATCGCGTTCGACCGGGCGTCATTCCACACCAACAAGCCGACCAAACGAAGGGCAGTTAGTTTCCGATGAACACCACCATGATCAAGACCCTGAACGAGAAGCTGGACTCGACCGTCCCGAAGCTCGCCGAACTCGACGCCTACTGGAATGGACGGCAGCCTGCCGCGTTCCTGTCCGCCGAGTCGCGTGAGGCGCTGGGCGACCGCCTGCGGCGCGTGTCGGTGAACTTCCCCCGCCTCGCCGTCACGGCCCTGGCGGAACGTCTTGACCTGACCGGTTTCCGTGCTGGCGGTCTGGACGCTGAACCCGACACGGACCTGTGGAACGTGTGGCGGCGCTGCGGGATGGAGGAAGCATCGGCGCAGGCTCACGTTGACGCTCTCGCCTACGGGCGTTCGTTCGTCATCGTGTGGGCCGACTCCGCCGGCGCTCCGGTTGTGACGGTCGAGAGCCCGTTGCAGGTGGCTGTGACGCGCGACCCGGCGTCGCGTGAGGTGACGGCCGCGCTCAAGCGGTGGATCGACGGCAGCACGGCGCGGGCGGTCCTGTACGAGCGGGACTCGATCACGATGCTCGAGCATCCCGGCACGATGGTTGACGCGGCTGCGATGCCTTCGACGGGCTGGACGGTGACTGAGACGATCCCGAACCCGCTCGGCGTTGTCCCGGTCGTCCCGGTGGTGAACCGTGGTCGTCTGCTCGACGTTGACGGCGTGTCGGAGATGGCGGACATCCTCGACCTGACCGATGCGCTGAACAAGATCAACCTTGACATGCTCGTGACGTCGGAGTTCTACGCTCGCCCCCGCCGTTGGGCGACGGGCCTCGAGGTTGTTGAGGATGAGGACGGTAACCCGGTGAAGCCGTTCAGCGCCGCTCTCGATGACGTGTGGCAGTCGGAGGCAGCAGACACGAAGTTCGGGCAGTTCGACGCTGCTCGTCTCGACGGGTACGCCGACGCGGCCGCGCTCATCACGCAGCAGATCGGCGCTCTCACGGGCCTACCGCCGCACTACCTGGGATTGCACGGCGATCAGCCTGCGTCGGCGGACGCGATCCGTTCCGCTGAGGCTTCCCTCGTCGCTCGCGCGTACGCGCTGCACCGCACGTTCGGTACGGCGTGGGCAGCGGTTGCTCGTCTCATGCTCGCCGTCCGCGACGGCGTGGACCCTCGCACGCTGGACGTTGAGCCGATGTGGGCGAACCCGGAGACGCGCACCCCGGCGCAGGCAGCGGACGCCGCCGCGAAGCTCGTCGGTGTCGGTGTGCCGCTGTCCGTCGTCCTGGCCGACACGCTCGGCTTTTCGCCGGAGCAGGTGGAGCGGGTGCGTTCCGCTCGTCGTGGTGATGCTCTCGACGCGGCTGCGGTCGATCTTGGGAAGTTGGCCGCGTCGTGACGTACCGCGAGCAGATTCGTGCTCTCGGTGAGCAGGCAGCCGAGCAGGTCGCCGCGATCTTCGCGTCGTGGCGCGAGGAACTGATCGACACCGACGAAGCCGTCGACCTGTTGGCCGCGTTCATCGCCGGCGCGAACTCGAGGGCCGTCGCACTGGCCGACCTGGCTCTCGCGGCGACGCTCATGCAGCAGATGGGTGTTCCGGTGGCGACGCTGGGGCTCGTCCCTGACGCGGGGGATGCTGACCGGCTGCATAAGGCGGCACGAACGATCCTCGCCGTCCCTGACGTCACCCTCGAGCGCGTGCAACGCCTCGCCCGGGCTGAACCGCTCGGCGCGGCATCTACGGCGTTCAGTGAGGGAGTCAAGAGGTCGCCGCACGTCACTGGGTGGGTGCGTTCGGTGTCCGGCTCCGGGTGCGAACTCTGCACCTGGTGGGCGCGTGACGGCCAGGTGTGGCCCGCCGATCATCCGATGCCTACACACAAGGGCTGCACCTGCAGCCAAGTACCAACCGAGAAGGAGACAGCATGACCGAGGAACTGACCATCGAGAACGACACCAACGAGCAGGACGTCCACAACGACCTGGCCTCAACCGGAAATGTTTCCGGTTCAGATGTGGACACTACGGGCGACGAGGAGGGTACGCAGAATGCGCGTACCCCCGAGGGTGTCACTACTACCGACACCCTTGAGGACGAGCGCGCCGAGGGCGAGGGATCAGATGATCCCTCCGGCGATGAGACGTTCCCCCGCGAGTACGTCGAGAAGCTGCGGAAGGAGAACGCCGACGCCCGCGTGAAGGCGAAGCGCGCCGATGACCTGGCCGCACGGCTGCACACTGCTCTTGTGGCCGCTACGGGCCGTCTCGCGGACCCGTCCGACCTCCCGTTCGACGACGCTCACCTCGAGGACGCTGACGCGCTGAACGCGGCCGTCGACGCCCTGCTCGCCCGCAAGCCGCACCTTGCGTCACGTCGCCCGGTTGGCTCAATCGGGCAGGGTGCGACGGCTCCCGCCGATAGCGTCAGCCTGGCCGGGATCCTCCGCCATAACGCACAGTGACGGGAAGTTGAGAATCATTCTCACAGTGTGAGATAGTGAGGGGGACGGGCCTGGCGCTCGTCCCCCTTCACTATTGGGCCTGGCGTCCAGCGTGATCGAAACCCGATTCTCACGTACAGGAGCCCCATCATGGCTGAATCCACCACCAACGCACCCGAGCTCACCCGCGAGCAGGTGCAGACCGTCCTCGTCAAGCCCCTCGAGGCCGCGTCTATCTTCCTCGCCGCTGGCCCGCGCATCTTCGACTCGGCGTCGCCCGTCCGCATCCCCAAGCTCGGCGGCCCGACCTCCCCTGACTGGATCGGCGAGAACGAGCCGATCACCGAGAAGGACGTCGACTTCGACGAGGTGCAGCTGCTCCCCTCGACGATGAAGTCGGTCAAGGTCATCACGCGCTACTCGAACGAGCTGGCCCGTCAGTCCGTCGTCTCCCTCGACGCGACGCTGCGCGACCGCCTCGTCACCGACGTCGCCTCGAAGCTCGACACGCAGTTCCTCTCCGCCTCCGGTGACGGCATCACGACCCCCAAGGGTCTGTTCGCCTACAGCGGCGTGCAGAACGTCGCGGTCGGCGGCAAGATCAGCCTCGACGCGCTGCTCGACGCTTGGGGCAAGGCTCTCAGCGCGAACGTGAACATGGCCGCGCTCAAGTGGGTCATGACCCCGCGTGAGTTCGTCACCCTCCGCAAGCTCAAGGACGGCGACGGCCGCTACATGCTCACCCCGGACCCGACGCAGGACGGCGTGTTCCGCCTGTTCGGTGCCCCCGTCGTCGTCTCCGGTCGCGTGCCGGACACGGGCGGTTCGTCGTCCACGGGCCGCGCTGCGCTCGTCGACTTCTCGCAGATCGCCGTTGCCCGCGACGTGGCACCGTCGGTGAAGATCCTCACCGAGCGTTACGCCGACTTCGACCAGCAGGCCATCCGCGTTGTCGCTCGTTACGACGCGGCGCCGCTGAACCCGCAGGCAATCGTCACGCTCACGGGCATCACGCCGGCCTGATGGTCACCGGCCAGGACGTAGCCGACTTCCTCGGCCAGGGCGACGACGAACAACTCGTCGCCCTGGCGGGGCAGTCCGTCACGATCATCACGGCGATGGCGCGCTCGTACACCCGCGGTAACGGCTTCGACGACTTCGGCGCGAACGACGAGATCGCGGCCGTCATCACCGCGGCCACCGCACGACTCGTGGCGAACCCGGAGCAGTTGCGCGTCACCATCGGCGGCGTGCAGACGGACGGCTTCCAGGGGTGGACGCTGGCCGAGTTGTTCGTGCTCAACCGCTACCGGGCGCGCATCCGATGATCTTTCACACGAAGGTCAGCGCCACGCTCGAGGGTGGCTTCATCGAGGACGAGTACCACAACGAGATCCCGGTTCCGGGCGAGACGATCACGTTCCGGGCCGAGTTGCGCCCCCTCACGGGAGACGAGAAAGACTCGGCCGAGCGTGACCTCATCGTCACCCGGTTCCGACTGTTCTACCCACGCACGATCACGCTCACGGCCCTGTGCACGGTGAACGTGAACGGGCAGGAGTACAAGATTGTCGGTCAGCCCGAGCCGCACAGCATCGGTGGACGAGTCCACCATTACGAGGTGCTGCTCGAGCGCATCACCGGCTGAAATACCTGGCGTCAACGTCACCCGCCCGTCTCAGATCCGGGCGACCAAGGAATCGATGGTGGCCCCTTGATCTCGCAAGGCCACCAGCGCCAGGACGAACCGCCCGCCCGGGCTTTCACTCCTTTCACCGGGCGGGCGGTTCCCTGTCCGCAAATAGTCCGCTGAGACGAGGTGCTGCTCGAGCGCGTCACCGGCTAGTCGGCGTGGGGGTCTGCACAATTCGCAGACCCCCACCGGCGAACGCCCTCCCCGCGTGCGCGCGGGCGTCAGCCATCGAGTCGATGACCTCAGTACTACTTAGGGCGTCACGCGCACCGATTCCGGGGACTCAGGCGGGGACTCAAAACCCTCGCAAACCCCCTCCCCTCACCCATCACACCCAACGGTAAAAGCCCGGAAAACCGGGGAACTCAGCCGCAACCGTACAGTGCAAACCGCTAGGTAAAGTCCGAGATGTACTACGACATCTGATCCTGGGAGACGAAGGTTGGAGGCCCCGATGCGGTGCGAGCGAATGCGAGCACCGCGCCGGGGCCTCCGGCCGTAGTCGAGCGGGGTCAGATGTCGTAAAAAACATCGTCATCTGTGTCGACCTTTCCACAGCAAGCAAACCCACCTATGCCCCGCAGCCGCCCCCCATTCTGTAGACGTTCGGCGTCACATACGCCGCGCAACGTCTACAGAACCGCCCCGACCGCTCCGAGCCGTGCCAGTCTGGGCTCCATGTCTTCTTCTCGGGTGACGAGTTTCCGTAACCACGCTCTGACGTTCGACGTCGTCGACGAGGGGCCGCTGGACGGCAAGATCGTCGTGCTGCTTCACGGATTTCCCGAGCGGGCGTCGTCGTGGCGAGGAGTGACGGCGCGCCTCAACGAGGCCGGCTATCGGACGATTGCTCCGGATCAGCGGGGCTACTCCCCCGGCGCTCGCCCGCGGCGGCGTCGTGACTACGCGATGCCGCGGCTCGCCCAGGATGTCGTGGCGCTCATCGACACGCTCGACGCACCCGTCCACCTCGTCGGTCACGACTGGGGCTCCGCGGTGGCCTGGACGGTGACCGCGCACCATCCCGACAGGATCCGCACCCTCACGGCGATCTCCGTCCCCCACCCCGAAGCGTTCCTGCGCGCTATGCGCGGGCGTCAGCTCGCGCGCTCCTGGTACATGGGAGCCTTCCAGCTCCCGAAGGTCCCCGAGCTCCTCGCACGTCGGGCGGGAGGCGTCATGGACCGGGCGATGCGCGCGGGTGGCATGACGCCCGACGAGGTTGCCCGCTTCCGCACCGAGATCGTCGACGACGGCGCGTTGCCCGGCGGTCTCGGGTGGTACCGCGGATTGCCTTTCTCCAGTCAGAGCTGCCCAGCGGTCCGGGTTCCCACGACGATGGTGTGGAGCACCGGCGACGACTTCATCGACGAGGCGGGCGTTCGAGCCTGCGGCAACCACGTCGAGGCACCTTACGAGCTCGTCGTCCTCGAAGGGGCGAATCACTGGCTCCCGAGCCAGTGCCCGGCAGCGGTTGCCGACGTCATCCTGCGCCGAGCCGAAGGAACTCCTACTAGCCGGCGGTAACCGATCCGAGGCGACCACGTTCTTGGCGTCGCGCTACGGTGGCCTCATGGCTAAGAATCTTGAATCCGATGTGATCATCGATGCGCCTGTGGAGCGTGTCTGGGAGGTCGTCAGCGACCTACGCCGGATGCCGCAGTGGTCGCCCCAGTGCCGCAAGGTCATCGCGCGCGGACCGATTCGTCAGGGTATCTTCATGCTCAACATCAACCGTGACGGCAAGCTGTGGTGGCCCACTCGGTCCAAGGTCACCGACTTCAGCCACCAGCAGCGTGTCGCCTTCCGCGTGCTCGACAACAACACGGAGTGGAGCTTCACGCTCGTTTCCGATGGTGAGCGCACCCGCCTCGTCGAGCGACGTGACGTTCCCACTCGCGGCACCACCCAGATCTCGCGCGTCCTCATCGACAAGGTGCTCGGCGGCGAAGCCGACTTCGAGGCCAACCTCGTCGCCGGAATGAACGCCACGCTCAAGCGCATCAAGGCGAGTGTCGAAACGTCGAAGGCCGGTCCGAGCGCATGAACGACGGTGCGCGCCTGTACGACATCGGCGAACTGCGTCGCCGAGCGCGGGCGCGTGCCGCCCAACGGGTGGGGCAAGCTTTCGACGGGCAGATCGCGGACGACTCGGTCGCCGGCGTCCGGGTTCGTCGCTACCTGCCCAGTACCATCCACGCCTCCGCGACGACGTTCTTCTTCCTCCACGGCGGCTACGGCCTCTTCGGGGACGTCGAGCTCCAGGACGGGTACTGCCGCCTGCTCGCGATGCGGTTGGCCCACGGGGTCATCGCCATCGATTACCCCCTCGCCCCCGAGAACACGTTTGCTCACGCCATCGCGGCCGTGCAGGCGGTACTGAGGGAAGAGAACACCGGTGTGAGCGTTCTGGCGGGCGATTCGGCCGGTGGCGCACTCGCTGTCGCCACAGCGCGGGCCGGTGAGGAGTGGCCCGAGTGCGTCGACGGTCTGCTGCTCACCAACCCCAACCTCGACCTCACGCTCGGCTCGCTCGCTCTGAACGCGCCGGCCGGACCCGACTCCGGCCTCATGAGCCACGCGTTCGCCCAATGGCTGGGCGACGAACACGCCGGGCTTCGCCTCGACCAGGACGCTCGTCGGTTGCCACGCACCCTCGTCGCGGTCGGCACGGACGACAGCCTCGCTCCCGAAGCGAGAACCTTGCACGCCGCCTGCACGCGAGCCCGCGTGCCGTCCCGGCTCCTCGAGTTCGAGGCCGTGGGTCACGGTCTCGTGAGCGAGAGCCACCTCGTCGAGCGCATCGCGGACGAAGCCCGCGTGTTCTTCCGCCTTCCGGCGAGCTGACGCCCCGCGTCAGCCGCCGTACACGATCTGCGTCGCGCCGAGGCGATCGAGCAGGTAGGCCGTTTCGAACGCGGCTTCCTTCCACGACTCGTACCGGCCGCTCACACCGCCGTGGCCGGCCACCATCTCCGTCTTGAGCAGGATCGGACGCTCGCTCTGGTCACTCGTCACGGTGCGACGCAGCTGCTGCACCCACTTGGCCGGTTCGACGAAGAACACGCGCGTGTCGTTGAGGCTCGTCGTGGCGAGCACGGCCGGGTAGCGCTCGGCACGCACGTTCTCGTACGGCGCGTACGACTTCATGTACGCGTACACCTCGGCGTCGGCGAGCGGGTTGCCCCACTCCTCCCACTCCCCCTGCGTCAACGGCATCGACGGATCGAGCGTCGTCGTCAGGGCATCGACGAACGGCACCTGCGTGACGACCGCGCAGAACAGCTCCGGCGCCTCGTTGATCACCGCGCCGATGAGCAGACCACCGGCGGAACCCCCCTCTGCAGCGAGGCGATCCGGCGAAGCCCAACCCGTGTCGACGAGGTGACGCCCACACGCGACGAAGTCATCGAACGTGTTCTTCTTGTGCTCCAACCGGCCGTCGAGGTACCAGGAACGGCCCATCTCACCACCGCCACGCACGTGGGCGATGGCGAAGACGACACCACGCTGCAGGAGGCTCAGACGCAACACCGAGAAGTACGGATCGATCGACGACTCGTAGGAGCCGTAGCCGTAGAGGAGTACAGGGTTGGTGCCGTCGGCCGCGACGTCCTTGTGCGCCACGAGCGAGATCGGCACCTGCGCCCCGTCCGGGGCCGTGGCCCACAGACGGTGCTGCTGATAGTCGGACGGCTCGTGGCCACCGAGCACCTCACGGCGCTTGAGCAGCGTGACCTCGTCGGTCGTCGTGTCCCAGTCGTAGACCGAGCGCGGCTCGACGAACGACTCGGTGGCCACCATGAGCGTCGTCGCCTCGTAGGTGGGGTTGGCGCCGACGCCCACGGACATCAGCTCGCCGGAGAACGGCAGGTCACGTAGGACGCCGAAACCGTCGCCCTCCTTGGGCAGCAGCTTGACCGTGGCGAGGCCACCGGAACGCAGCCCGACGAGCACGAAGTCGCGGAACGCGGAGACGCCCATGAGGCGCTCGCCCTCTCCTCCTTCGAGGAGGAGCTGCCAGTGCTCGATTCCCGGCGTCGCGAGGGGCGCCCAGGAGACGTCATAGTCGACGCGGTCGCGATTGTGCACGATGTAGAGGCGCTGACCGTCGATCTCGATGTCGTAGTCGAGCCCCGGAGTGCGCGGCTGAACGACGCGCAGACCTGCCTCGACGTCCTGCAGGTCGAGCAGGTGGAATTCCGCGGTGTCCTTCGAACCGAGCGACAGGACGAGCCACCGGTCGTCGTGCGTTCCCCCGATGCCGAGCCAGTACGAGGCGTCCTCCTCGGTGAACAGGAGCGTGTCCGCGCTCGGGTCCTCACCGACGACGTGGTGCCACACCTGGAAGGGCCGCCACGCCTCGTCGACGCGCGTGTAGTAGTACGACTCACCGTCGGCGGCCCAGACGAGGCCGTAGCCGACCCCGGTGACGCTCTCCTCGAGAACCTCACCCGTGGGGATCGTGCGCACGCTGATCTTGTAGCGCTCGTCGCCCTCGAAGTCCATGAGCGCCGCGAGACGGTTCTGGTCGGGGCTGAGAGCCAGGCCACCGACCGAGTAGAAGTCCTTGCCCTCCGCTTCGACGTTGCCGTCGAGGAGCACCTGCTCACCCGGAAGCGACGCCTCGGGCGTCGGCACAGGACGGCTGTCGCCTTCGCGGTACGGTGCTCGGCAACTGATGCCGTACTGCTGGCCCTCCACCGTGCGGGCGTAGTACCACCAGTCCTTGTCACGCACCGGGATCGACAGATCCGTCTCCTTGGTACGCCCCTTGATCTCGGCGAAGATCCGGTCGCGCAACTCCTGCTGCGGCGCAAGGACGGCGTCGGTGTAGCCGTTCTCCGCGTTGAGGTGCGCGATGACCTCGGGGTCGGACTTGTCGCGCAACCACTCGTAGTCGTCGACGAAGACGTCGCCGTGGTGGATGCGCTCGTGCGGCACCCGCTTCGCCTGGGGTGCGCTGGGGCCGTTCGTCGTCATGTTTCCTTCTCTTCGTCGTCGGCTCAGCCGAGGCAGGCGGGGCCCAGCAGCGCCTTGAGGTCGCCGAACAGGGCCGGGGTCGCGTTGACGCGCAGACTGTCGTCGAGCTTGACCGTGAGCGTGCGACCCGGCCGGGTGAGGCGCAGGTGCACCTCTGTGATGCCGGGGTGCTCGCCGAGTACCTCCTTGAGCCGCTCGGCGAGGCCCTGCGTGGCGCGGGCATAGGGCAAGTGGAGGGTCACCGGGCCGCGTGGGCCGTCCGTGAGCTCCGGCAGCGTGAGTTCCATCGCGTTGAGCGCGACCGACTCGTCACGACGGTTGACGCGGCCCTTGACGGCGCACACGACGTCCTGACTGAGCATCGTGGAGACCGTGGCATAGGTCGAGGGGAAGAACAGGCACTCGATGGCTCCGTCCATGTCCTCGACCGTGGCGATGGCCCACAGGTCGCCCTTCTTCGTGCGCTTGACCTGCAGACCCGTGATGAGACCGGCAATCGTCACCATGGCCCCGTCGGGCAGCGAGTCCTCACCGAGGAGCTTTGCGACGGACGTGTCCGAGAACTGTGACAGCGCAGCCTCGATGCCGAACAACGGGTGGTCGGAGACGTACAGGCCGAGCATCTCGCGCTCGAACGCGAGCTTCGTCTGCTTGTCCCACTCGATCGGCGGAATCTGCGGTAGGGCCGCGAACTCGATGCCCGGCGCGTCGTCACCGAAGCCGGCGAACAGCGAATCCTGTCCGTGTTCCTCCTTGCGCTTCTCCTCGATGAGGGCGTCGACGTACGACTCGTGAATCTGCACGAGGCCCTGACGCGGGTGGCCGAGGTCGTCGAAGGCGCCGGCCTTGACGAGCGACTCGACGGTGCGCTTGTTGAGGACCGTCGCCGGGCACTTGCGCAAGAAGTCCTCGAAGGAGGTGAAGCGTCCCTTCTCCTCACGCGTCGCGACGATGGCGGAGACGACGTTCGAACCGACGTTGCGGATCGCCTCGAGACCGAAGCGGATGTCCTCACCCACAGCGGCGAAGTTACCGATCGACTCGTTGACGTCGGGCGGCAGCACCTTGATGCCCATGTGTCGGCACTCGTTGAGGTACAGCGCCGACTTGTCCTTGTCGTCGCGCACGCTCGTCAGGAGCGCGGCCATGTACTCGGCCGGGTAGTTGGCCTTGAGGTAGCCGGTCCAGTACGACACGAGCCCGTAGGCGGCCGTGTGCGCCTTGTTGAACGCGTAGTCGGAGAACGGCAGGAGGATGCTCCACAGCGTCTGCACCGACTCCACGGAGAAGCCGTTGTCGAGCATGCCCTTCTCGAAGTTGACGTACTCGGCGTCGAGCACTTCCTTCTTCTTCTTACCCATGGCTCGACGCAGCAGGTCGGCGTTGCCGAGGGTGTAACCGGCCAGCTTCTGGGCGATCTCCATGACCTGCTCCTGATAAATGATCAGGCCGTAGGTCATGTTGAGGATCGGCTCGAGGGCGTCCGTCAGCTCGGGGTGGATGTAGTCGATCGGCTGGCGCCCGTTCTTGCGCAGCGCGAAGTTGGTGTGCGCGTTGGCACCCATCGGGCCCGGACGATAGAGCGCGAGAGCAGCGGAGATGTCTTCGAAGTTGTCCGGCTGCATGAGACGCAGCAGCTGGCGCATGCCGCCGCCGTCGAGCTGGAAGACACCGAGGGTGTCACCGCGCGCGAGCAGGTCGTACGTGCGCGCGTCCGTCATGTCCTTGCTCAGCGCGTCGAGGTCGACCTCCTCGTCGCGGTTGGCCTGGATGTTCTTGAGGGCGTCGTCGAGGATCGTGAGGTTTCGCAGACCGAGGAAGTCCATCTTGACCAGGCCGAGCGTCTCGCAGCTCGGGTAGTCGAACTGCGTGATGACGGCCCCGTCCTGAAGGCGCCGCATGATCGGGATGACGTCCATGAGCGGCTCGCTCGACATGATGACGCCGGCCGCGTGCACGCCCCACTGACGCTTCAGCCCTTCGAGGCCGACACCGGCGTCGAAGATGTTCTTGAACATCGGGTCGGACTCGATGAGCGCGCGGAACTCGCCACCCTCGGCGTAGCGGGCGTGCTCGGTGTCGTACATCTTCGCGAGCGGCACGCCCTTACCCATGACGTCGGCGGGCATCGCCTTCGTCATCTGCTCACCGACGGTGAACGGGAAGTCCATGACGCGCGAGGCGTCCTTGACGGCCTGCTTCGCCTTGATCGTGCCGTACGTGACGATGTACGAGACGCGGTCGTCTCCGTACTTGTCGACGACGTAACGGATCACCTCGGAGCGCCGGCGCTCGTCGAAGTCGACGTCGAAGTCGGGCATCGACTTTCGCTCGGGGTTGAGGAAGCGCTCGAAGATCAGACCGTGCGGGATCGGGTCGAGGTCGGTGATGCCCATGGCGTAGGCGCACATCGAACCTGCACCCGAACCACGCCCCGGCCCCACGCGGATGCCGTTGTCCTTCGCCCAGTTGATGAAGTCGGCGACGACGAGGAAGTAGCCCGGGTAGCCCTTGCCGACGATGACGTCCTGCTCGTAGCGAGCCTGCTTGATCGCGTAGTCCGGCACCCCTTCGGGGAAGCGCCGCTTGAGGCCGCTCTCGACCTCCTTGATGAACCACGACGTCTCGTCCTCCCCCTCGGGGCACGGGAAGCGCGGCATGTAGCGGCCTTCGCCCTCGGTGAAGGAGACCTCGCACTGCTCGGCGATGAGCAGCGTGTTGTCGCACGCGTCCGGGTGGTCGCGGAAGAGGTGACGCATCTCGTCGGCCGACTTGAGGTAGAACTCGTGCGAGCCGAACTTGAAGCGGTTGGGGTCGGTCAGACGCGAACCGGAGTTGATGCACAGCAGCGCATCGTGGTGAACCGCGTCCTCCTTGTTCGTGTAGTGCAGGTCGTTCGTCGCGAGCAGCGGCAGGCCCAGGTCCTTCGCCAGCTTGAGCAGGTCGCTGCGCACCCGACGTTCGATGTCGACGTCGAGGTCGTGCTCCATGAGCTCGCAGTAGAAGTTGCCCTCGCCGAAGATGTCACGGAACTCGGCGGCCGCCTCGACGGCCTTGTCGTACTGCCCGAGGCGCAGGCGAGTCTGGATCTCGCCCGAGGGGCAGCCCGTCGTGCCGATGAGACCCTCGCCGTACTGCTGCAGCAACTCGCGGTCGAGGCGCGGGTACTTCGAGTAGACCTGATCGAGTGAGGCCTGCGAACCCATGCGGAACAGGTTGTGCATGCCGTCGTTGTTCTTCGCCAGCAACGTCATGTGCGTGTAAAGACCGCGGTTCGAGACGTCGTCGGCCTCCTGGCCGCGCTCGCCCCAGGTCGTACGCGTGCGGTCGGTGCGGTGCGTACCCGGCGTGAGGTAGGCCTCGAGCCCGATGATGGGCTTAACGTCGTACTTGCGCGACTTCGACCAGAACTCGTAGGCACCGAAGAGGTACCCGTGGTCGGTGGTGGCGATCGCCGGCATGCCGAATTCCTGGGCACGGGCGAACATGTCATCGATACGGGCTGCACCGTCGAGCATCGAGTACTCGGTGTGGTTGTGCAGGTGGACGAAGCTGCGCGACTGACTGGACATCGGGGACGAGTCTACGACCGGCCACCGACAACCACCTGTGCGCTGAGCGCCGCGTTCGCTCACGGCGGATCGACCACGAGCGCACGACCCTCGTGACGACCCCCGCGAACACGGGCAAGTGTGTTGTTCAGCCCCTGATGAGGTCGAGCGCGCGCGCCAGATCCTCGGGGTACGGCGAGGTGAACGTCACGTGCTCACCGCTGCCTGGGTGCTCGAAACCGAGCTCGACGGCGTGCAGCCACTGGCGGTCCAGACGCAGGGTCTTGGCGAGCTTGGGGTCGCTGCCGTACAGCGGGTCGCCGACGCACGGGTGGTGCATCGCGGAGAAGTGCACGCGAATCTGGTGCGTGCGCCCCGTCTCGAGGTGAACCTCGAGCAGCGACGCCGAGCGGAAGGCCTCGAGAAGCTCGTAGTGGGTGACCGAAGCTCGGCCGGAGTTCATCACGGCAAACTTGTAGTCGTGGCCGGGGTGACGCCCGATCGGCGCGCTGATCGTGCCCTCGATCGGGTCCGGCAGCCCCTGAACGAGGGTGTGGTAGGTCTTGTCGACCGTGCGGTCGCGGAACGCCTGCTTGAGCAGCGTGTAGGCCCGCTCACTCTTGGCCACGACCATGAGGCCGCTCGTGCCCACGTCGAGGCGCTGGACGATGCCCTGACGCTCGGGCGCACCGGACGTCGAGATGCGGTAACCGGCGGCGGCGAGACCGCCCACGACGTCGGGTCCGTCCCAGCCGACGCTCGGGTGGGCTGCGACGCCCGCAGGCTTGTCGACGACGACGATCTCCGAGTCGTCGTGGACGATGCGCATTCCGGGGATCGCCTCGACGCGGGGCTTGGCCTCGCGAGGGCCGGTGCGCTCGGGCATCGTCACCTCGAGCCAGGAGCCGGCGCTCACACGCTCGGACTTGGCGACGACCTTGCCGTCGACGCTCACGGCGCCCTCGGCAGCCAGCTCCGCCGCCCGAGTCCGCGAGAACCCGAGCAGCCGGGCGATGGCCGCATCGACGCGTTCACCCTCGAGACCCTCGGGGACCGGAAGTGCCTTGACCTCGCTCATGCTGCGTCCTCGTTCCCGTCGTTCTCGGTTTCGCTCTCTCGATCACGGTCACGGATGCCGTCCAGGCCGACGCCGCGGAACGTCAGCACGACGACGAGGGCCGCAGCCGTGCAGATCGCGATGTCGGCCACGTTGAAGATCGGCCAGTTCGGCAGTTGGAGGAAGTCGACGACGTACCCCTTGCCGCCGCCCGGCGGACGGAAGAAGCGGTCGGTGAGGTTGCCCACCGCTCCCCCGACGATGAGACCGAAGGCGAGAGCCCAGCCCGTGCTGCGCAGCTTGCGCGCCGTGACGAGCACCGCGATGACGACGGCTACCGCGATCGCGGTGATGAAGATCGTCGAGTTCGTGCCGAGGCTGAAGGCAGCCCCCGGGTTGTGCGTGAGCTGGAATCGCAGGAACGACCCGATCACTTCACGCGGGCGCCCGTCGGCCAAGGCATCGAGCGCCCACGCCTTCGTCGCCTGGTCGATGCCGTAGGCCGCGGCTGCCGCCAGGCCGAGGACGGCGAGGTGCCTCGTGGACGCCCGGCGGGGCGTTCGAGGGTGGTCGGGTGTGGTCGCGGAACTCAGCGACGCTCCTGCTTCTGCTTGCATACAAGGCATAGGGTCGCACGCGGGAAGGCTTGAAGTCGAAGTTTGCCGATCGCGCCGCCGCACGATTCGCACACGCCGTAGGTGCCGTCGTCGATGCGGGCCAGGGCCTTCTCGTTCTGTTCGAGCACCTCGGCGGACTTGCGGGCAAGCGAGATCTCGTGGTCGCGCTCGAAGTTCGCGTTGCCCACGTCGGCCTCGTCGTCGCCGGCGCCGTCACCCGGGTTGCGCAGCAGCCCCTCGAGGTCGCTGGCCAGGCTCTCGAGTTCGGCTCGCACGCGCGCGACCTCAGCCTCGAGTTCCTCGCGCACCTCGGCCAGCTCAGCGTCGGTCCAGGGCTCTTCCTCGGCCTTCACGGCCAGATCCTGCGCCGAAGCCGCAGCGTCCTTGGTTGCCATCGTCTTCTCTTCCCCTTGGTGGTGGCTCGCCCGGCGCACGATGCTCCGAGCGAGCCTGATTAAGGTCAGAGGATAGGGCACAAGTTGAGGCGTCGTGCGTGATCCGCCGAAGAATTCGCCTAACCGACAAGTAATCCACCCCCGCGTGGGCAACAGGCCGTCACGCCCGTCGCTACCCGCGCGCCGAACAGGACGAGGGGCCCCGACACCGGGTGGTGTCGGGGCCCCTCGTCGCGAGATCACTGGCGCTTGTCGGCGGGCGACTGCGTTTCCTTCTCGTCGAGCTTGCGGAGCTGCTCGCTGAGGTAGCCCTTGAGGTTCGAGCGGTAGTCCGTCTCGAAGCCCTTGAGGCGGTCGATCTCGCCGGTGAGCGACGTGCGGCGGGTCTCGAGGTCGGCGAGGATGCCCTTACGGCGCTCCTCGGCCTCCGACACGAGGCTCGTCGACTTCTCGGTACCGGTGCGCACGAGGTCGTCGTGCTGCTTCTGGCCCTTGCTCACGAGGTCGTCGTACTGCTTCTGGCCCTTGCTGACCAGGTCGTCATGCTGCTTCTGGCCGGTCGTGACGAGCTCGTCGTGGCGCTTCTTGGCCGAGCTGAGGAGCTCTTCGCTCTTCGAGTTGGCCTCCCCGACGACCTTCTCGTGGTGGGCCTTCGCCTCGCTCAGCAGGCGGTCGCGCTCGTTCTCGCCGTCCTTGACGTGCTGGTCGTGCAGACGCTGGGCGAGGGCGAGGACGCCCGCGGCGTCGCCGGCACCCGCGTTTGCGCCGTTGTCGCTCGGGGCCGCCAAGGCGGCCGCGTCGCTCTGCTGCTGGTTCTTCGTCGAGCGCAGTTCGTTCTCGAGTTCACTGACCCGCTTGCGCGCCGCCTCGAGCTCGGACTGAGCCGTGGCCGCCTCACGACGAGCGGTCTCCGCAGCTTCCTTCGCCGCATCGCGCTCGCTCGTCAGGTCGCCGACCTGCTTGTTCAAGGCGTCCGAACCGGACCCGTCGTTCTTGACGGGCTGCTGTGACGTGGACGACGTCTCACGTGCCTTGGCGAGTTCGGCCTTCAGACGCTCGATCTCAGCCTTGTCCGCGTCGGACGAGCCCTGCCCCCCGGCAACCGGCGTGAGCGCCGGGACGGCTGCAGCACCGCGCGTAGCGGTCTGCCCGGCCATCGTGGCGTCGGATTCGGACCCGCCCTGCCCGCGACGGCAGTCGTCGAGCTTGTCGCTCAGGGTGTCGTTCTCAGCGTTCAGTCGGCGCAACTCGACGACGATCTCGTCGAGAAAGTCGTCGACCTGAATCTCGTCGTAACCGCTGCGCCCGAAGCCCTTGGGTTTCGAGAACTCCTTCTTCACGACGTCTTCTGGCGTCAGCGCCATGTGTTCACCTCAGTAACGCTCGAGCCACGGGCACGCCCTGTGGCTACGGATCATGCCCGGCACGGAAGCCGGGCAATCGACAATACTCCTACGCTCACCTTAGGAGATTCGCGGCCACTTGCACAGCCAGGGCCAGGATGATGAAGGCCAGATCGAGGGCGATGCCTCCCAAACGCAAGGGCGGAACCACCTTCCGGATGGCCTTCAGGGGCGGGTCCGTCAGCGTGTAGACGAACTCCGCGACGACGAGAACCGGTCCCTTCGGGCGCCATTCGCGCGCGAAGAGCTGGATCCAGTCGAAGACCAGTCGTGCGATGAGCACGACGAAGTACAGATCGAGCAACGTGGCCACGGAGTGGCGAACAACGTCCATGTTTCCTCCGCATGGTCATCGGGTCGATTGGGTCAACGTACGAGCAGGGCCGCGCCTTCCCGGTTCGGGAAGACGCGGCCCCACCGACGTCGGACGCCGGGTGTCAGCTCTGGTTGAACAGGCCTCGCGTCGCCTTGGCGACCTCGGGGCCGGAGGTCGAGACCTCGACGTTCTCCGGGGACAGGAGGAAGACCTTGCTCGTGACGCGCTCGATCGAGCCGTGCAGGCCGAAGACGAGGCCGGCGGCGAAGTCGACGAGTCGCTTGGCGTCCGTGTCGTCCATGTCCGAGAGGTTCATGATGACCGGAACGTTGTCGCGGAAGGCCTCGCCGATCTCCTTCGCCTCGTTGTAGGTGCGAGGGTGGATCGTCGTGATGCGGCTCATGCTCGAGGCCTCCATGTCCGGGATGTCGTGGTGGGCCACCTCGGGCCGCAGCGGCGTGACCTCGGCGGGAGTGCGACGCTCGTACGCCTCGTACGTCTCCGGGTCACGCTCGTCGTAGGCGGCGTCGTACTCGTCGCCATAGGCGTCGACGTTCCGGGCTGCATGAGGGTCGGTGTCGGACAGGCCGAGGTATTCCATCGTCTTGCGCAGTGCGCCACTCATAACTTCTTGCTCCTTGGTCCGCCCTGGCCCCTGCGGAAGGGCACCACGTGCTCGTCGGTGTCGCGTTCGAAGTTACCTGGCAGCAGGGCGTGAACCGAGTATTGCGCTACCGACACGCAGGTGTGTCGCGCCGATTTTCACCGCGGCCTCCAGATCGCCCGACATCCCCGCCGACAACACGCGCGCCGCGGGGTGGTCTGCGAGGAAGCTCTCGCGCAGGGCGGCAAGCCGCTCGAAAGCGCGCTCAGGCTCCTCGCCGCGCGGGGCAACGGCCATGAGGCCGCTCAACGTCAACCCTGACGCCTGAGCCACCTCGTCGGCCAGAGCGGCGAGCTCAGCGGGCGCCACGCCCCCACGTCCTTGCGAGTTCTCCTCGAGATCAACCTGGAGGAGAACCTCGAGCGGCGTGTCGCGCTCCGCACCCGCAGCGTCGAGCAGCGGGACGAGCTTGGGCCGGTCGAGGGACTGCACGACGTCGACGAGCGAGGCGACGCGCTTGGCCTTCTTGCTCTGCAACTGGCCGATGAAGTGCCGGGTCGGAGCCTTGAGAAGATCGGGGCGCTCTTCACGCAGCGAGTCGACCTTCTCGTGCAGTTCCTGCTCGCGGCTCTCCCCGACGTCGGTGACGCCCAACTCGGCGAGCGCGACGAGATCCGAGACCGGGAAGAACTTCGTCACCACGACAAGGGTCGGCTCTTCGTCGCGCCCCGCATCCCGGGTGGCCGACGTGATGCGCTCACGCACCTGCTCGAGCCGGGTGGCGAGTTCCGCCCGACGCTCGTCGTCAACCTCGATCACGCCGCCTCCGATCCTTCTCGGCGGACGATGACACCGGCGAAGCGGCCTGTCCGTCCGTCACGGCGGTAGGAGAAGAGCCGCTCGTCCTCGACGGTGCACCCGGCGATCCACTCGAACGGCACGTCGAGCTCGGCGAGTTGTGACGCCACACCGGAGGCGACGTCGATGGCCGGGGTGCCCCAGCGCGTGATCGCGGCGCTCGTGGGGTACTGCGTCCGAGCACCGTCGTACATCTCGTGCGGCACCTCGTAACAGCGTCCGCACACGGACGGGCCGAGCGTGGCGCGCACCGATGTGGCCCCCAGGTCACGCATGGCAGCAACAGCCGCGGGCACGACGCCCGCGAGCATGCCGGGGCGCCCGGCATGAGCAACGCCGAGCACACCTGCCTCGGCATCTTCGAGGAGAACCGGGACGCAGTCCGCCACCATGACCGCGAGCGCGAGATCCGACGAGTTGGTGACCATGGCATCAACGTCGTGGACCTGCCCGAGCGAATCGGGTGTCACCTCGACGACATCGCGTCCGTGGACCTGGTTCATCCAGGCGATGGGAACGCCCCCGAGTTCCGCGGACAGGAGGTCACGGTTCGCGCGAACGTGCGCTTCATCGTCACCGACGTGAAGGCCGAGGTTCAACGCCGAGAACGGCGCCTCGCTGACTCCCGAGAGGGAGTCGGTGAAGCACCGTTCCAGGTTGCCTTGCGGCAGGTCACGCCGGTCGTGCCAGTAGAACATCGACCGGGGCCTTTCTCACTTGAGGAAGTCGGGGACGTCCAGGTCGTCACGGTCCTCGAAGGTGACCTCCTTGGGAGGACGCGCGACCTGCTGCTGACCCTGCGTCTGGGTGCCCGCCGCGGAGCTGCCCTGACGCTGCTCGGAGCCGGACTGACGCGAGTCGTCCTGACCGGCCTCCTGGCCGTGCTGCTGACGCGCCGGCGGAGCCGACACGCGCGTCGGGCCCGACGTCGTACCCGGCACCGTGGCCGGCTGGATCGTCTGGGGGGCCGCCGGCTGCTGCGTCTGCTGAGCCGGGGCCGCGGACGGCGCCTGCGTCATCGACGACTGCTGCTGACGCTGAGCGCCGCCACCGGCGTTGCCACCGGAGCGCTGCGACTCGTCCGAGCGCTTCTGCGGAGCGCCGCCGTCGAAGCCCGCCGCGATGACGGTGACGCGGACCTCGTCGCCGAGGGCGTCGTCGATGACGGCACCGAAGATGATGTTGGCCTCCGGGTGGGCGGCCTCCTGCACGAGGCGCGCGGCCTCGTTGATCTCGAACAGACCGAGGTCGGAGCCACCCTGGACCGACAGGAGCACACCGTGCGCACCGTCGATGCTCGCCTCGAGCAGCGGGCTGGAGATCGCGAGCTCCGCGGCCTGGACCGCACGGTCCTCGCCGCGAGCCGAACCGATGCCCATGAGGGCCGAACCGGCGCCTTGCATGACGGACTTGACGTCGGCGAAGTCGAGGTTGATCAGACCCGGCGTCGTGATGAGGTCGGTGATGCCCTGAACACCCGAGAGGAGAACCTGGTCGGCCGAACGGAACGCGTCGAGCATCGACACGGCGCGGTCGGAGATCGACAGGAGGCGATCGTTCGGGATGACGATGAGGGTGTCGACCTCTTCGCGCAGCGCGTTGATGCCGAGCTCGGCCTGGTTGGCGCGGCGACGGCCCTCGAACGTGAACGGACGCGTGACGACACCGATGGTCAGCGCACCGAGGCCCTTGGCGATCTTCGCGACGACGGGGGCGCCACCGGTACCGGTACCGCCACCCTCACCCGCAGTGACGAAGACCATGTCGGCGCCCTTGAGGACCTCTTCGATCTCCTCGGCGTGGTCCTCGGCGGCCTTGCGGCCGACCTCCGGGTCGGCGCCGGCGCCCAGACCGCGCGTGAGCTCGCGGCCCACGTCGAGCTTCACGTCTGCATCGCTCATGAGCAGCGCCTGGGCGTCGGTGTTGATCGCGATGAACTCGACTCCCTTGAGCCCGACTTCGATCATCCGGTTGATGGCGTTGACGCCACCGCCGCCGATACCGACGACCTTGATGACGGCCAGGTAGTTCTGGGGAGTTGCCACGGGGAGGGGCCTTTCGAACGCGGGTGCGGGTATGCGAACTCGATGCTACGCGAACCGTCGACCACTTGGCGAACACTTCAACATCCCGTTGAACGTTACCCGCGGATTCCGGGTTCGCCCGCGCACGACAACGCGATCCGCCGCCGTGGCCCACTCCCCCGGACATTCGTGATGAAAACACCCTCGTTCCCCGTCACGACGGGGAAAGAGGGTCTCATCATCAAGTTGAGGGTTAGCGCCGCTCCAGGCTCTCGAGGATGCGTGGGCCGAGGTGCGTGATGTCACCGGCTCCGACCGTCACGACGAGGTCGCCCGAGCGAACTTCCTCCAGAAGCACGGCGAGCGCATCGTCGGCCGTCGGCGTGAACGTCGCGACACCCGACGTCATCGCATCGGTGATGAGGCGACCCGAGACACCCTCGACCGGCTGCTCACGAGCCCCGTACACGTCGAGGACGAGAGCACGGTCGGCACCGTCGAGCGCCTCCGCGAGACCGAGAGCGGCGTTCTGCGTCCGCGAGTACAGGTGCGGTTGGAACACGACGAAGAGCCGGCCCGACTCCTTAAGGGCGTCAGCGGTGCGCACGAGCGCTTCGAGCTTGCCGGGATTGTGGGCATAATCGTCGACGACCCGCACGCCCGCGGCCTCGCCGCGGGGCTCGAAGCGGCGCGACGTTCCGCGGAAGGCACTGAGCGAGTGCGCCGCGCGCTCGGCATCGATGCCCAGCCCCTCGACGAGGGCCGTGAGGACGCCGGTGGCGTTGAGGACGTTGTGTGCGCCGGGCACCTCGAGAGCAAGATCGACCTCCCGCCCGCCGGGAAGTGCCACACGAGCACCCCAGGCGAATCCGGCACCGTGTTCACTCACGATGCGCACATCCGCGTCGTCGCTACGCCCGTACGTGAGCACGCGCGCTCCCGCCTCGCGACGCTCGTCCGCCAGCGCGCGGCTGCCGTCGTCGTCGGCGCAGGCCACGAGAAGACCGTCGGTCGCGATGGTTGCCGCGAAGATCTCGTACGCCTTCGCGAGGTTCGCGGACGTGCCGTAGAAGTCGAGGTGATCGTCCTTGATGTTCGTCACGATCGCGACGTCCGGGTGATAGACGACGAAGGAACCATCGCTCTCGTCGGCCTCGACGACGAACACGTCGCCCTCCCCCGGTGCCGCGTTGACGCCGAGGCCGGCCACGTTGGCGCCGATTGCGAACGACGGCTTCTCCCCCAGCGCGGTGAGCGCTGCGGTGGCCATGCCACTCGTCGTCGTCTTGCCGTTCGCGCCGGCGACGGCGAGACCGCGGCGGCCCTGCATGAGCATGGCCAGACCCTGCGAACGGTGGAGGACACGCAGGCCGCGGCGGCGCACCTCGACGAGTTCGGGGTTCAATTCGTTGATCGCGCTCGAGACGACGACCACGGCGCCGTCCGGCACCTCGGCGAGGTTCGCTGCCGCGTACCCGACAGCGATACGAGCACCCTGGGCACTCAGGTCGTCGAGCACCGGGAGCTCCACGTTGTCGGATCCGCTGAGCTGCACACCATCAGCCAGGAAGAGCCTCGCAACGCCGGACATACCTGAGCCGCCCACGGCGATCATGTGCACGTGCGGGACGTCGGCGAGGTTGGGCAGGGACTCGGAGAAGTCGAACCTCTCGTTCACACCGTTGCCCATGCTCATGCCCCCTTCGACGTCGAGGCGGCGTCCTCAACGAGGTCGACGAGCTTGCCCGCGGCATCGGCGTGGCCCTGACCGGCGGCTGCGCGGCGCATTGCCGCGAGGCGCTCCTCGTCACGCACGAGCGGCACGAGGTTCTCGTCGATCCAGGCCGGCGTGAAGTCGTCGTTGTCGGCGACGATGCCACCGCCGGCCGCCACGACGTCGCGGCTGTTCAGCTTCTGCTCTCCGTTGCCGATGGGAAGCGGCACGTAGACGGCGGGCAGGCCGACCGTCGTCAGTTCGCTCACCATGCCGGCGCCGCTGCGCGTCACGACGAGATCGGCGACGCTGTAGGCGAGATCCATGCGGTCGACGTACTCGACGACGACGTAACGGGCACCGCCCGTCTGTTCGGGAACCTCGAAGCCCTTGCCCCGTCCGGTGACGTGGAGGATCTGGATGCCGGCGCCGGTGAGCTGCTCGACACGAGCGCGGAAGGCCTCGTTGAGGCTCACTGCACCGAGCGAGCCACCGGTGACGAGCACGGTCGGGCGGCCCGGCTCGAGGCCGAAGTGCTCGAGACCCTCCGCACGCAACATGGCCGGCTTGATCTCGGTGATCTCTCGGCGCAGCGGCATACCGACGACCTCGGCGTCCTTCATCGGCGTCGAGGGGAAGGTTACCGCGACGTGCTCGGCCCAGCGCGCGCCGAGCTTGTTCGCCAGGCCCGGGCGGGCGTTCTGCTCGTGGATGACGAAGGGCACGCCGGCCTTGCGAGCCGCGAGGTACATCGGTGTCGAGACGTACCCGCCGAACCCGACGATCACCTGTGGGCGGTGCGTCTCGACGAGACGATCGGCCTCGCGCAGTGCGCCACGAAAGGCGGCCGGGAAGCGAAGGGCTGCGCCGTTCGGACGGCGCGGGAAGGCCACCTTCGGCACGAACGCGAGGGCGAATCCACGTTCGGGCACGAGGCGTTCCTCGAGCCCACCCGGCGAGCCGACAGCCGTGACGACCGCATCGGGGTGACGGCGGGTGATCTCCTCCGCGGTGGCCAACAACGGAGACACGTGACCGGCGGTGCCACCACCGGCGAGCAGAACGCGATCGAGGGTGGTCATGAGCGACCCTTTCGGTTGGGCAGGACCGCCATCGTGCGGCGGACGAGACGGGGCTTGGCGCGCAGGGCTTCGGCAGCCCGTGGTTCGCGGCGTGCGAACGACAGAAGGATCCCGATGCCCACGAGCGTCATGACGAGAGCGGAACCACCGGCGCTGACGAGGGGCAACGGCACACCCACGATCGGCAGGAGGCCGAGAACGGAGCCGATGTTGACGACGGCCTGGAAGCAGATCCACATCATGATGCCTGCGGTGGCGACGCGCACGAACATGTCGGTGGACTGCGCGATGAGGCGGTAGCAGGCGTACGCGAAGACGAGGTAGAGCGCGAGGACGGCGAGCGTGCCAGGCAGGCCCAGCTCCTCGCCGATGATCGCGAAGATGAAGTCGTTGTGCGCCTCCGGCAGCCAGCCCCACTTCTCGCGCGAGGCGCCGGGGCCGAGGCCCCACAGGCCACCGTCGGCCAGAGCCCAGGAGCCGTGGATCTTCTGGTAGCAGGCAGCGACATCGATGTCGCTCGGAGCGTCACAGCCACCGAGCCACGCACCGATGCGCGAGGTGCGGTTACCGCTCGTCATGACCGCGACGGGAAGGAGCACCGCGATACCCAGGCCCAGCCAGGCGAACCAGGATCCCTTGGCACCCGCGGCCCACAGCATCCCCAGGTAGATGACGGCGAAGACCATCGTCGTGCCGAGGTCGCGCCCGACCATGACGAGACCGGCGAGCAGACCTGCGAACCAGAACGTCGGCAACACCGACTTCTTGAAGTCGTACAGCTGAGCCCGACGGTTGTCGAGGATGACGGCGACGACGAGGATCATGGCGATCTTGCCGATCTCCGACGGTTGGATTCGCAGCCCACCGACCTGAAGCCAGTTCCGGTTGCCCAGGACCTCGACTCCGACGCCGGGAATCATCACGGCGGCCTGCATCGCTGCGGCGAGCAGGAAGAAGATGCCGGCGACCTTCTTGAGGAACGGTGTCGGCAGCCTACTGAACACCGCCGCAGCCACGAGGCCGATGACGGCGAACATCAACTGGTTGGTGAACTGCGAGAAAACCGATCCACCGCGCATGTACGACTGGACACTCGAGGCGGACAGCACCATGACGAGGCCCAGCACGACGAGCACCGACGTGGAGCCGAGCAGCAGGTAGTACGTCGCGAGAGGCGACTCGAGCCAGCCCAGTCGCCGTCGCAGTCGCTCACCCCACACGTCCTGTGAGGTCTCCTCACGCCAGGGTGTGCGGGTCGTCATGCGTCAGCGCCACCCAGGGATTCGACGATGCGGGTGAACGCTTCACCGCGCGCACCGTAGGAGGCGTACATGTCCAACGAAGCTGCAGCAGGGGCAAGCAGAACGGTGTCCCCCGACTGCGCCATGCCTCGCGCGTGTTCGAGCGCCTGCGTCATCGCGGCCTCGGGTTCGCTCTCCTCGACGATCTCCACGGGAACGTCGGGGGCGTGCTCGGCAAGAGCACGCGCGATGGCGTCCCGGTCACGTCCCATGAGCACAGCCCCGCGAAGACGCGTCGCGTTGTCGCGGACCAGTTCGCTCACATCGGCGCCCTTGAGCAGGCCGCCAGCGATCCAGACGACAGGTTCGTACGCCGTCAGCGACGCGGCCGCGGCCGGCGGGTTGGTGGCCTTGGAGTCGTTGACGTACCGCACGCCGTCGAGCGTCGCGACGAGCGCCATACGGTGCGGCTGCGGCGAGTAGTCCATGAGCCCCTTGCGCACGGCGGCGGGTGAGACGCCGTAACTACGGGCGAGCGCCGCTGCGGCCAGTGCGTCGGCGACGTAGTGCGGCGCCGCAGCGTTCGGGCCGAGATCACGCAGTACGGCCAGTTCCGCCGCGCTCGTGCGGCGTTCCTCGACGAAGGCGCGGTCGGCGAGCACGTCCTCGACGATTCCGACCATCGACGGAGCCGGTGTGCCGAGAGTGAAGCCGATGGCACGACAGCCCTCGACGACCTCGGCCTCCTCGAGGAGCGCCTCCGTCGTCGGGTCGTCGACGTTGTAGACGCAGGCAGCCTGGGTGCGCTCGAAAACGCGTCCCTTCTGCCGGCGGTACTCCTCGAACGAGCCGTGCCAGTCGACGTGGTCGGGCGCGACGTTGAGCAGGCACGACGCGAACGGCGAGACGCTGCGCGACCAGTGCAACTGGAACGTCGACAGTTCGACGGCGATGACGTCGAACGGCTGCGGATCGAGGATGGCCTCCATGATCGGCATGCCGACGTTGCCCGCGGCCACAGCGCGCAGACCTTGGGCCTGCAGGATCGACTCCAGCATCGTGACGGCGGTCGTCTTGCCGTTCGTCCCCGTGATGGTGATCCACGGGGCCGCGCCCTCACGCGGGCGCATGCGCCACGCGAGCTCGACCTCCCCCCAGACGGGGATGCCGCGATCCGCGGCGTCCGTCATGAGCGGATCGGTGGGAGGGACGCCGGGCGAGGTGACGACGAGCTGCGTGCCCTGGGGCGCACTCGTCATGTGCTCCGCACCGAACGCGATCTCGGCGCCGAGCATCTCGAGGATCTGGGCCCGTTCGGCCATGACGTCGGTCTTGTCGCGAGAGACGACGCGCACGTTCGCCCCTCGTTCGAGCAGCGCATCGGCGGCGGCGAAGCCACTGACGCCGAGTCCGACGACGAGGACCGAGAGGCCGGACCAGTCGGCGTCACGATGCGTCAGATCACGCTCGCCCCCGAACGGTTCGTAGCTCGGGTCGAGCGGCCACAGCTCGTTGTCGGTCACTGGTTGACGTTCCATTCCGCGTAGAAGATTCCGAGGCCGAAGGCCACGCACAGGCCGGCGATGATCCAGAAGCGGATGACGACGGTGATCTCGTTCCAGCCCACCATCTCGAAGTGGTGGTGCAACGGCGCCATCCGGAAGATGCGTTTGCGGCGCAATTTGAACGACCCGACCTGAAGGATGACCGAGAGGGTTTCGAGGACGAACAGACCCGCCAGGATGACGACGAGGAACTCGGTGCGCGTCGTGATGGCCAGGCCGGCGAGTGCGCCACCGAGGGCGAGCGAGCCGGTGTCACCCATGAAGATCTTGGCCGGTGTCGCGTTCCACCACAGGAAGCCGAAACAGGCACCCATGAGGGCTGCGGCGACGACGGCGAGGTCGTGGGGATCACGCACGTCGTAACACTTGGCCGCGTTGGAGGCGAGGCCGTTCTGGCAGTTCTGGTTGAACTGCCAGATCGCGATGAGCACGTACGCGCCGAACACCATGACGCTGGCGCCGGTGGCCAGACCGTCCAGCCCGTCCGTGAGGTTGACGCCGTTCGACGTCCCTGCGATGAGCAGGTTCGCCCAGATGACGAACAGAATGAGACTGACGACCGTGCCGCCGAGGGCGAGCGAGACGTTCGAGTCGCGCGCGAAGGAGATGTTGTAGCTGGCGGGGGTGAGGCCGGCGTCGTTGCGGAACTGAAGGGCCAACACCGCGAAGATGACCGCCACGAGCGTCTGGCCGAGCAGCTTCTGCACGGACGTCAGACCCAGAGATCGCTGCTTGGTGATCTTGATCGCGTCGTCCGCAAAACCGACGAGCCCGAGGCCCGTCATGAGGAACAGCACGAGCATGCCGCTGGCCGTCACGGGCGTCATGGTGACGAGGTGGGCCGTTCCGTAGGCGAGAAGGCTCGCGGCGATGATGACCGCTCCACCCATCGTCGGCGTTCCACGCTTCGTGTGGTGCGTCGTGGGGCCGTCGTCACGAATGAACTGGCCGTACCCCTTGCGCACCAGGAACTTGATGAACATGGGGGTGCCGAAAAGCCCGACGACGAGCGACACGATGGCCGCGATGAGGACGCCCTTCATGCGGTCACCTCCGTTGCGGGAAACGCGGACGTTCCGGCTTCCTCGACCAACCTATCGCCCAGCAGACGCAAACCCGAGTCACGACTCGACTTCAGCAGCAGGATGCGGCCCGCGCTCAGATCGCGCACGAGTGCGTCGTGCGCCGCGTCCGCGTTCTCGACCTCGTGGACGCGCTCGGCCGCCATTCCGGCCTCACGTGCCCCGACGGCGATGGGCGCGGCACCCGCGCCGACGACGTAGACCTCGTCAATCCCGAGGGCCGCGATCTCGCGACCAACACCGGCGTGTTCGTCGAAGGAGCTATCCCCCAGCTCACGCATCTCGCCGAGCACGGCGATGCTGTGACGCTCGCGTCCCATGTGGGCCAGCGAGCGCATTGCGGCACGCATCGAGTCGGGGTTGGCGTTGTAGGCGTCGTTGACGAGCGTGATGTCGCCCGGCAGTTCGTGAACCTCCATGCGCCAGCGAGAGGTCGCTCCGGCGGCGGCCAGCGCCTCCACCACGGTGTCGAGATCGAGCCCCAGGCTGACAGCCGCTGCAATGACGCTGAGCGAGTTGCCGACCTGGTGCTCACCAAACACGGCAAGGCGCACACGCGCCGTACCGGCCGGGCACGTGAGGTCGTAAAAGGCGCGACCGGAGGTGTCGACCTCGACGTTCGTCGCGCGGTAGTCGGCGTCCTCTCCGAGACCGACGAGGACCACCGTGGCCTTCGTCCGTGAGGCCATGGCGCGCACGCGTTCGTCGTCGACGTTGAGCACGGCGAAACCGTCCTCGGGCAGGGCTTCGACGAGTTCACCCTTGGTCTGCGCAATCGCGTCGACGGAGCCGAACTCACCCATGTGCGCTTTGCCGACGTTGAGGACGATGCCCACCTTGGGCGGGGCGATCTTCGTCAGGTACTCGATGTGACCGACGCCGGAGGCACCCATCTCCGCCACGAGGTAACGGCTGTTCGAACCGAGCCGGCACACCGTGAGGGGAACACCGACCTCCGAGTTGAGCGAGCCGTGGGGTGCCACCGTCGGGCCGAAAAGGGCAAGGACGGCCCCGAGGAGATCCTTGGTCGAGGTCTTGCCGGACGACCCCGTGATGCCCACGATCTCGAGGTCGGCAATCGCATCCACGACGCCGCGTGCCAGTTTGGCGAAGGCAAGCTCCGAGTTCTCGACGACGACGGTCGGCAGGATGTCGACAGCACGCTCACCGAGCACGCCGACGGCACCGGCGTCCCGTGCGGCCGGGGCGTAATCGTGCCCGTCCGCGTGCTCACCGACGCGAGCCACGTACAGGCTGCCCGGCACGCACTCGCGGGAGTCCGTGACGACGCATGCGCTCACCGTGGCGTCGGCACCGACGAGGTGACCTCCGGTGATGCGTGCGATCTCGTCGAGCGAAAATTCGATCACTTGGACGTCGACTCCTCTGAGCGGTATTTGATCGGGAACGGAAGCTTGTCGCTCTTGTTCGGCGGTATTTTACGCTGGCGCAGCGCCTCGGCCATCACCTTGGAAAACACGGGGGCCGCTAGGTCACCACCGAACGTTCCCGCCTGCGGACGCTGCAGCGTCACCGACACGATGAGCTGCGGATCCTTGGCCGGCGCCATACCGATGAAACCTGCGGTCACACCGTCGTAGCCACCCTTCACCGAGTCGTAGCGCTCGGCCGTCGACGTCTTGCCGGCGACGTCGTAGCCCGGGACGGCCGCCTTCGGCGCGCTGCCGTCCTTCGTCACGACACCCTGCATCATGCCGACGAGTTCCTTCGAGGTCTTCGCGCTGAAAACGCGCGTCGACTTCCGATCGTCCGTGTAGGGCTGCATCGCACCGTCGCCGCCTTGAACCTCGGAGACGAGCTTGAGCGGCTCACGCACTCCACCGTTGGCGATCGCCTGGAACAGCCCGACCTGCTGCACAGCGCTGCTCGCGAGCCCCTGACCGAACATGATCGTGTACCAGGTGTCGCCCTTCCAGGTCGAGACCTTCGGCACGATGCCCGTGGACTCGCCGGGGAAACCGATCCCGGTGGCCTCCCCGAGCCCGAACTTCTTCATGTAGGTGTACAGCTTTTCCTTGGGCAGCTTCTCCCCCGCGAGGATCGTGCCGATGTTCGAGGACTGCGCGATGACACCGGCAAGCGTCAGGTACTCGGTGGGGTGTGGGTGCGAGTCGTGGAAAGGACGTCCCGCGCGTTTCAGACTCGGCGGCACCTCGACATGCGACTTCGGCGTCATGATGCCTTCTTCGAGGACGGCGCCGGCAGTCACCATCTTCTGCGTGGAGCCGGGCTCGAAGGTGTCCGTGAAGGCACGGTTCTGCAGGTTCTCGGACTTGGCCGTCGACATGTCATTGTTGTCGAAGCTCGGATAGCTCGCCGCCACGAGAATGTTGCCCGCCTTGTCCGCGACGACGATCTCGCCCGAGACCGCCTTCGACGCCTTCACCTGTGCGGCGAGTTCGTTCTGCGCGAACCACTGCAGGTCGCTGTCGATCGTCAGCTTGGCACCACGGCCCGCAACCGGCTTGCGGTCGAGGTTCTCACCCGTCGCGATCTCGGAGCCGTTGCGTGCACGCTCGACCTGGTGCAGGCCGGCCTTGCCCTGCAAGGTCGTGTTGAGCATCTGCTCGATACCGCCACCGGGCACGTCCTGTGCGTTGACCGAACCGAGCAACGGAGCGAGGGCCGTGCCTTGCGGGTACTCGCGCTTCTGCACCTGCTCGGACGTGATTCCGGGCAAGTCGAGCGCCCGGATCTGGCTCCACTGAGCGGGGCTGATGTCCTTGGCGAGGTAGACGAACCGACTGTCGCGGGCATCGGCGCGCTCGAACGTGGCCCGGATCTCGGCTGCGTCTCCCCCGAGGATGCGAGCCAATTCCTGCGAGACGCCGTCGATGCCCTTGGGCTTGCCGTTGGTCGAGCGCTCCCGGAACGACTTCGCGGCCACCGGGTCACCGGCGACGTCGCGACGCTCCACGCTGCGTGCGAGCACCGTCCCGGCGGAATCCGTGATCTCACCACGGGCTGCGGGGACCTTCGATGTCGTCAGACGGTTGTTGGTGGCCTTCTGCGCGATCTCGTCCGCCTGGATCCACTGAACCTTGACGAGCTGCCAGGTGAACAACGACAGGATGATGGCGAAGACGGCCAGCATCGTGCGGGTACGACGACGGGGGTGACCGACGGCGCGCAGACGCGCCTCGGCCGGTCGCGACATACGCACCGGACGCGCCTTCGAGGGCGCCGGCCTGCGACGTTGTTCCACGGATTCCCCTCGTCGCGGACGAAAGCTCTTGCTCTTACTTCCCGGTCGTGCTCGTGGCGTCGGACTTCGCGTCGCTGCCCTTCGCCTTGGCGTCCTTGGACTTGGCCTGCTTGGCCTTCGCATCCGCCTCAGCCTTCGCCTTGGCGGCGTCGGCCTTGGCCTTCGCGTCCGCCGCGGCCTTCGCCTTGGCCACCGGATCCGTGATGTGCAGTCCGATGGTGCCGCTGTCGAGCACGTCGGCCGCCGCCTTGCTCGCGGGGGTCGTCGACAGCGTGTTCACACTAAGACGCTGACCTGCCTGGCCCGAAGTCGCCACGCCGACCTGCTTGCCCGTGGTGCGGTTCACGTAGCGCACCTGCTCGGCCCGGACCATGCCGTACTCCTCGGCCTTCACCGCAAGGTGCTCGGGTGCCGAGACCGCGGAGATCTCGCTGTCGAGACCCTGCTGACGGTCATCGAGCGTCGCGACATCACTGCGCAGCTTGTTGAGCGTGAAGGACTGCTCCGCGCGCATCGTGTTGAGCAGGAGCAACGACAGCGCCGAAACGAACGCGAAGACGAAGACGAGCGCCATGAAACCCGAGACCGGACGCTTGCCCGCGACGGTCTCCGTCCGGGCACGCACCGGACGAATGGCCGCCGCGCGAGACGCGGGCGCCGGGCGCCTCGTCGTGCGTGCCGGTCGGGAACTCGCGCGCGTGGAACGGGGTGCGCGGGAGGGGGCGGCCAGTTGGCTCATGACTGGCTTCCTTTCGGTCGGGTACGACGGATGGCACGGAGTTTCACCGAGGCGGAACGCGAGTTGTGCTCCAGTTCGGTTGCTGAGGGAGTCGAGGCGCCACGCAGGAGCAGCTCGAACTCGGGAAGGTGCTCGGGCAGCTCCACCGGAAGCCCTGCCGGTGCGGTGGAACGGCACGCCCGAGCGAAGGCCTGCTTGGTGATGCGGTCTTCGAGGGAGTGGAACGACAGGACGGCGAGTCGACCGTCGACGGCGAGGGTGTCGAGCGCGGTGTCGACCGTGTTCTCCCAGCCACGCAGTTCGTCGTTGACCTCGATGCGCAAAGCCTGGAAGGTGCGCTTGGCGGGGTGACCGCTCTGACGCTGCGAGGCAGACGGAATGACGGAGCGGAGCATCTCGACGAGCCGCGCGGAGGTGGTCCACGCCTGCTTCTCGCGTTCCTTGACGACGGCGTGGGCGATCTTGCGCGCATAGCGTTCCTCGCCGTAGACGCGCAGGATGCGCTCGAGCTCGTCCTGCGAGTAGGTGTTGAGGACGTCGGCCGCCGTCTGCCCCGCGCTCGACTGGTCCATCCTCATGTCGAGGGGCGCGTCAGCGCGGTAGGAGAAGCCTCGCTCGAGTTCGTCGAGCTGGAAACTGGAGACGCCGAGGTCGAAGAGCATCGCGTCGGCCGGCCCGTCGAGGACGTCTGCGAGCTCCGTGTTGACGGCGTGAACGCCGCGGAAGCGCTCACCGAAGCGAGCCAGACGCTCGCCAGCGAGTTCAAGGGCCTGCGCGTCACGGTCGATTCCGACGACCCTTGCCTCGGGGAAGCGTTCGAGGACGGCTTCGGCGTGGCCACCCATCCCGAGCGTGCCGTCGACGTACAGAGCTCCCGGACGCTCGAGGGCCGGGGCGAGAACGTCGAGAATCTCGGCGAGCATGACGGGAACGTGACGATCGGCGGCGGGCGCGAACTCGTCTCGCATGTTCACTCCCTCAGTGCTCGGGTCGTGGGACGTCGGTCCTCGTGCGTGGTGGTCGGGCCGCTGCGACTCTGCGTCCAGGGCCCCCGCCGCTACGCTCCGGCACCGGGGAAGGTGTGCCGGAAAGCAGCGGCCGGAGACCTGGACGCAGAGGGCTACAGCAGCCCCGGAACGACCTCTTCCGCCTGGTCGGCGAACGGCTGTTCCGCGCCGGCGAGGTAGTCGTTCCACGCCTGCGTGTCCCAGATCTCAATGCGGTTACCCGCACCGATCACCGTGCATTCCTTCGACAGACCTGCGTAGTCACGAAGCAGCTGCGGGATCGTCACGCGTCCTTGCTTGTCGGGGATCTCGTCGGAGGCCCCCGAGAGCAGGACGCGCTGATAATCACGCACCGCACGCGAGGTGACAGGCGTCGTGTTCATCGCCGTGGCGATGCGCTCGAACTCGGCCATCGGAAAGACGTAGAGGCAGCGTTCCTGTCCTCGAGTCATGACCAGCCCGCCGGCGAGACGTTCGCGGAACTTCGCCGGAAGGAACATGCGGCCCTTGTCGTCGAGTCGAGGCGAATGGGTACCCAGAAACACGGCTGGGCACCTCCCGTCACCGACACGTCGATCCGATGCCCCCCACTCTACTCCACTTCACCCCACAAAGTCTCCCCCCTTGCCCGGAATCAACCGGCGAGTTGGCGAAGCGCCCCAGTGATTGCAAGGAAATTCACGGGTGGAGTGCGGTGGAGGAAAATCGTGCGCCAGACCCTGCAGAAGCTTGCCCCACGACGCTCCACGGCGAATGGACCGCACGGACTTCCGCGGGATTCCGCGATATTCCGCCAAGGACGAAGCGCGCTCCACAGCGGACTCACGCCTCGTGGGGCGAAGTGGGGAGCGCGGTGAAGGACGGGGTGGAGCAGGGTGGAGTGGCGTGGGAAGGCTCACCTTCGACCATCCCCACGTGCCTGTGCAGGACAGGGTGCCGCCGTATTTGGCAAGATCGGTTTGCATGGACACCTCGTCACGCGATCACGGCTACCCCGCCCCCGCTTCCCGCCGCCGCTCGGGCGTCGACGTCATCGCGACGGCTGACGCTGTGCGACGCAACGTCGAGCAGGTCATCGAGGGCAAGCCGGACGTCGTCCGGGTGGCCACGACGGTGCTCTTCGCCGGCGGGCACCTGCTCGTCGAGGACGTGCCCGGCGTCGGCAAGACGGTGCTGGCCAAAGCCCTGGCCCGTTCTGTCGACGCATCCTTGCGCCGCATCCAGTTCACGCCCGACCTGCTTCCGAGCGACATCACCGGCGTGACGATCTACGACCAGACGAGCGGCGAGTTCCGTTTCCGTCCCGGCGGGGTCTTCGCCAACGTGGTCATCGGCGACGAGATCAACCGCGCGTCCCCCAAGACGCAGGCTGCGCTGCTCGAGGCCATGGAAGAACACCAAGTGACGATCGACGGCACGACGCGTGCGCTGCCCGACCCGTTCATGGTCGTCGCCACGCAGAACCCCGTCGAGATGGACGGAACCTTCCCGCTGCCCGAGGCGCAGCGAGACCGGTTCATGGCGCAGGTGAGCATGGGCTACCCCTCACCCCGGGCCGAGTTCGACATGCTCGAGCACCACGGTGTCACCGATCCCCTCAGCGTTCTGCGTCCGGTGACGAGCGCCGCCGAGATCGCCGCCTGCGTGGGTGCGATCTCCCGTCTTCACACGAGTGACGCACTGCGGCAGTACGTCGTCGATGTCGTCTCCGCCACGCGCGAGCACCCGAGCGTCCGCCTCGGCGCCAGCCCGCGTGCGTCCCTGCAGCTGCTGCGCGCCGCGCGCGCCCACGCCGCACTCGCCGGCCGCGACCACGTCATCCCCGAAGACGTCACCGCGATGGCACCGGCCGTGCTCGGCCACCGCGTGCTTCTGCGCCGCGGCCGCAACGACCTCAGCGCAGGCGAGGTCGTCGCCGACGTCATCGCCGGCGTGCGCGTGCCGACACAGCGCGCCTCCCGGTGAAGTCGCTGCCGCGCCCCACCCGCCGAGGTTTGCTCGTCCTCGTGGCGGGGGCACTCCTCGTCGTCGTGGGGGCGGCCTCAGGCTTCACCGATGTGGTGCGTGCAGGCATCTTCGTCCTGGTGCTGGCGCTGCTGGCCTTCCTCATCGCCGTCGCCGCTCGGACCGGTCGGGTCGACGTGACCCGTCACGGCCCCCCGGAGCGCCTCAGCGTCGGTGACGAGGGGCAGATCACGCTCGGCGTGAAGGCCCGGCGTGCGGGATGGATCGAGACGACGCTCGAGGAGCCACACACGTTCACCCGCGACGGCGTGGCGAGGTGGCCCCTTTCGCAGGTTCAAGGGGGTCGGGCGGCCTACGACGTCACCGCACGTCACCGTGGCTCCTTCACGAGTGGACCGGCGCGACTCGTCGCGTCCGATCCCTTCGGCCTCTTCGAGACGTCGCTCGAGCAGGGCCGTGCCTCGACCTGGCTCGTGCGCGCCCATACGGTGAGTCTCGAGACGCCGCAAACCGTCGCTCAGGGTGACGGCGACGACACCGTCATCTCCGCTCACGCGACCCACGCCGGGCGACCCGGCGCCAGCATCCGCGAGTACGTCCAGGGCGACGACCTGCGCACCGTGCACTGGCCCGCCACGGCGCACCGGGGCGAGCTCATGGTGCGTCAGTTCGACCCGCCGGCCCAGCCCCGCATCCATGTGGTCGTGCTCGGCAACGTGCCACGACCCGGTACCAACGAGTCGTGGGAGTGGCTGATCAGCGCAGCGGCCTCGGTATGCACCGAGCTCGAGAACCACAACCTCGCAACCCTTGCGACCGTCGGCGAGCGCGAGTACGACAACCATGACGACATCCTCGACGCCCTGGCTCGCGCCGGTGAGAGTCTGCCCGACCGTTTGACCATCGAGGAGAGCCCCACCTTGCTCTTCCTGCACACAAGCGCCGATCACTTCCCCGCGGCCCCACACCACTCCCCGGCGTTCGCCTGGGTGGGCGGCGCGAGCGCGGAGCACGGCGCGAACGAACTGACCCGGTTGGGTTGGGACGCCGTCGCCATCTCCCCCTACGACTCCATCGCCGAGTCCCTGTACCCCGCGATGTCCGGAGGTGATCTTCGATGAAGAGTCGTCAACTCCCCTCCGACGTCGCCCTCCTGCTCCTGGCTCTGGCCGCGAGTTGGCCGCTGGTGGAACTGACGAGCAGCTCTGCCCTCGTGGGGCCCGCACTCGCCGTCGTCGCTCTCGTGTGGTTCGTCGGTGCTCTGTGCCGCTTCACACACCGCGCACCGGCTTTCATCGTGACGGCACAGCTCGTCGCACTCGCCGTCGCCACCCTGGGAGTCTTCGTCGCCAAGGGAGGGTCACTCACTGCGGCGTCCGTGAAGGCAACGGCCGCCTCTGCCCAGGAAGCGGCGAACACCTCCGTCGCTCCGTTGCCGGCGATGCTCGGCGTCCTCGTCATGCTGGCTCTCGCCGCGGGTCTCGTCACGCTCGTCGTCGACTACGTGGGCGGCACCGCACGTATGCCCATGCTCACGGTCCTTCCGGTGGCGGCGCCCTTCATCCTGGCCACCACCGCACTCGGTGACACCCTTCGCGCGCGCTACTTCGTCGCGGCGGCGATCGCCTGGGCCCTCGTCGTCCTGGCAGCGTCCTTCGCCGAAGGCTCGAGCTTGCGCACCGGCCTCATGCGCTCCCTGCCGGTGTTCGCCGCCATGACGGCGGTTGCCGTACTCACGGCTCTCGTCCTGGCCCCCTCAGTGCCACAGCGAGCCACCCCCGCGCTCGCCGAGGGCGGTGCACAGGGCGTCAACAACTCGGTCGACTTCTCCGAGACGCTCGACCTCAGCAAGAGCCTGAACTCTCGCAACGCCGCGCCCGTGCTCACCTACACGACCCAGGCAACCACTCCTGCGCCGTTGCGTGCCACGACGAGCTCTTCCTACGCTGACGGCGTCTGGCGCGCCGAGTCGTCGGGCCCGTTCACCGATGCCCGTCCCAACACCGAGTTGCCGAACCCCGGCGCCGAGGATTCGATGCCGGCGCGCACGGAACGCATGTCCGTGACCCTCAACGGCATGCGACCGCCGTTCGTCGCGGCGCCCGCTCAGCTGCGTGCGGCCAACTTCGGTTCCGCGAACCCGACCTTCCGTGTCGGCACGAACAACGGTGTGCCGTTCCTGTCGCAGCCCGCGCCGGCCTACTCGGTGCTCTACCGCGAGTACACGGCGGCCGCACGACCCACGAGCAACGAGCGCGCGGGAGTCGGTGGCAGTGTCACGGCGAAGGATCTCGACACCGCAACGCTCCCGGAGGCGGCGAAGCAGCGCATCACTCGGCTCAATCAGGCCTCCGGGGCCGCCGACGCGGGAACACCGTTCGAGCAGGCCGTCGCGCTGCAGCGCTATCTGCGTACCGACCCGTCGTTCACGTACTCGCTCAAGTTGGCCCCGACCCGTTCGGAGAACGGTCGCGAGCTCGATCCGCTGTCGAACTTCCTGGAGACGCGACGGGGCTACTGCACTCAGTTCGCGACGGCCATGGTCATGGGAGCGCGGCAGATGGGGCTGCCCGCGCGTGTGGCCATCGGCTTCCTGCCCGGCACGGAGCGCAGCGGCACGTACGAGGTGCGAGCTGCGGACGCCCACGCCTGGGCGGAGGTCTACTTCCCCGGTATGGGGTGGACGCGCTTCGACCCGACGCCCGGCCTGCGTTCGGGTGCGCCGCCGCCCTACGCGCCGGACACCCCCACCGGCGACTCGTCGGCGTCCTCGTCCTCTAGTGCGCCCACGAGCTCGACGAGCACGTCCTCGTCCACCTCGAGCGTGCGCCCGTCGAGCGAGACGAGCACCTCGTCGAGCACGACCCAGCCGGCCGAGCCCGACTCGGACTCCTTCCCTTGGGCCCGCCTGCTCGCGGTGCTGGGGGGTCTTGCCCTGGTCGCGCTGCTCGCGTCGGTCCTGCCCCTGGCGGGTCGACGTAAGCGGCAGGAGGTCACCCGTACGGCATCGACGGATCGCGAACGTGACGAGGGAGCGTGGCACGCCATGCTCTGGTCGCTGCGCGATCTCGGTTACACGACGCCGGAGGGCTTGTCGCCACGAGCCACCGCAGAGGCGTTCACCCGGGACAACCCGGAGTCGGGCACCACGGTGCGTGAGGCCCTCGAGCGAGCGTGTTCAGGTATGGAAGCCTCGCGCTACGCGCCGACGACGGGCCGGTCCCAGGCGTCAGCGTGTGACCGGGTGGTCCGGGCTGCACGGGACGAAGCATCGTGGGGTGCGCGGGTGAAGGCCCTCCTCGTCCCTGCCTCGGGTCGCGCCTACCTCACGGCACTCGGCCGCCGGAACCGCACCTGACGCCACACGAGATGACCCCGGCTCTCCCCTGACGGGTGGAGCCGGGTTCGTCCGTTCTCGCGCCGATCCTCCGTCCGACGCCACGCGGGCGAACGCTGGTGCTGGGTTTGGCCGAAGATGCGACCGATATCCCTGCCACCTTCAGCCAAACCCACCATCCTTCGGCGTGAAGGGTTCCGACGACGTGCACACGCCGAAGGGCGCATCCCCCATGGGATGCGCCCTTCGGCGGTGAACGCCGCTACTCAGTCGAGGTAGTCGCGCAGAACCTGCGAGCGCGACGGGTGACGCAGCTTGCTCATCGTCTTGCTCTCGATCTGACGGATACGCTCGCGCGTCACGCCGTAGACCTTGCCGATCTCGTCGAGCGTCTTCGGCTGACCGTCGGTGAGACCGAAGCGCATCGAGACGACGCCCGCTTCGCGCTCGCTCAGCGTGTCGAGCACCGAGTGCAGCTGCTCCTGCAGCAGCGTGAAGCTCACGGCGTCGGCCGGGACGACGGCCTCGGAGTCCTCGATGAGGTCACCGAACTCGCTGTCGCCGTCCTCGCCGAGCGGGGTGTGCAGGGAGATCGGCTCGCGACCGTACTTCTGGACCTCCACGACCTTCTCGGGGGTCATGTCGAGTTCCTTGGCCAGCTCGTCCGGGGTGGGCTCGCGGCCCAGGTCCTGGAGCATCTGGCGCTGGACGCGGGCCAGCTTGTTGATGACCTCGACCATGTGCACCGGGATGCGGATGGTGCGCGCCTGGTCGGCCATGGCGCGGGTGATGGCCTGACGAATCCACCACGTCGCGTAGGTCGAGAACTTGTAGCCCTTGGTGTAGTCGAACTTCTCGACCGCACGGATGAGGCCCAGGTTGCCTTCCTGGATGAGGTCGAGGAAGAGCATTCCGCGACCGGTGTAGCGCTTGGCGAGCGACACGACGAGACGCAGGTTGGCCTCGAGGAGGTGGTTCTTGGCGTTCTTGCCGTCCGAGGCGATCCACCACAGCTCACGCTTGAGCTTCATGTCGATCTTGTCGCCGGAGTCGAGCTTCTGCTCCGCGAACAGGCCGGCCTCGATGCGCTTGGCGAGCTCGACCTCCTGCTCGGCGTTGAGCAGCGCGACCTTACCGATCTGCTTGAGGTAGTCCTTGACCGGGTCTGCCGTGGCGCCTGCCGTGACGACCTGCTGAGCAGGAGCGTCGTCCTCGTCGCCCTGACGCAGGACGAAGCCGCCCTTCTCGTCCTCCGGCTCGGAGGTGTCGCCGGCCTTGCTGTCGGAGGCCTGCTCGGGCGTCTCGACATCGTCACCGGTTTCGGCCGCGATGTCGACCGGCTCGACCTCGTCGACCTCGGGCTCGTCGGCGGCCTTAGTCGCCTTCTTTGCAGCAGCCTTCTTCGCCGTTGCGGTCTTAGCCGTCGCGGTCTTGGCCGTGGCCGTCTTGGCGGCAGCCTTCTTAGCCGTGGTCTTCTTCGCGGCAGCCTTCTTGGCCGTCGTCTTCTTGGCGGGAGCCTCGTTGGCGGTCTCGTCCGCCTCGCTCGACTCCTCGACAGCCGCAACCTTCGCGGTCGCGGTCTTCGCCGTCGCCTTCTTGGCGGTGGTCTTCTTGGCCGCAGTGGTCTTGGCCGCAGCGGACTTCGCGGTGGCCTTCTTGGCCGTCGTCTTCTTCGCGGCCGTCTTACGACGTCCGGCTGTGGTGGCCACGGCCTGCTCGGCGTGGGCCTGGTCGAGGACGACCTCGATGTTCTCGGCGGCCAGCGCCTTCAACACGGACTTCTGCTTGGCGGACGACACCTGTGCCTCTTCGATCGCGTCCTTCAATGCGACGCTGTCCACCGAGCCCGTCTCACGACCCGATTCGAACAGAGCTGCCAGAGCCGGGTGGTCGACATCCGCGGGAAGTGCGGGGGGCTGCGTGGTCTTCGACACTGTCGTCACCAACTACCTTCCGAAAGTAATGCGTCGCCGTCGTCGGCCGCAGGGCAGCGACGATCGAAGCGACACCGGAACGAGGAGTGCGATCACGAAACCCCGCGCTTGGCGCTCCGGGTGGTGACCGCTTCTTCACCCATTATAAAACTCGACGGACGAAACCGCAGAATCACGGGGTTCAACGAGCTTCGATTGACGTTCATTCCCTGCCCCGGATCGGCCGCCATCTCAGCAACTGAAGGCCGTTCGGGAGCCTCAGGGCTTGACGGCGAGCACGGGGCACGGGGCGTCGAGCAACAAGCGCTGAGCACTCGTGCCCAGGATCAACTTGCCGACAGGGGTGCGCCTGCGCAGCCCGATGACGAGCAGGGCGGGCTGCACTCGGGAAATCTCCTCGAGGATGGATTCCACGGCGTCGGCGCCGTCCTGCACATCGACGACCTGTGCGCCGGTGTACTCCTCGGCCGCCTTGCGGGCCGCGGTGCGAGCCTCGTCCGAGGGCACCGTGCACACCACGATGAGCGGGCGACCCAGATCCTTCGACTGGCGAGCTGCCTCGGCGAGGGCGGCTTCGCCCTCGGGGCCGGGCGCGAAACTGACGATGACGGACATGGCGACCTCACTCGCGAAATTCGGAATCTGCCGTCACGCTACCCGAGGCCCCTGCGGTGGGCCACTCATGCGACGCCGCGCACGAGCCGCGGTGTTCCGCGCAACGGTCGCTGGACGAGTTCATGCACGAGCGACGCGATCTGGTCGGCCTCGATGAGGAATCCGTCGTGGCCGTAGGGCGAGTGGATCATGCGCAGTCGTCCGCGACCGTAGGCGCGCACCATCCGCGTCGATGCGCTCACGGGAAAGAGTCGATCGGAGTCGACTGCGGCCACGAGGAGTTCTCCTTCGTACGCCTCCAGCACCGCGTCGAGCCCGCCGCGTCCTCGCCCGATGTCGTGGGTCGCCATGGCCTGCGTCAGGCGCACGTAGGCCAGCGGGTCGAAGCGTCGCGCGAGTTTGGCCCCGTGGTGGTCGAGGTAGCCCTCGACGCTGAAGCGACCGCCCTCGAGCGGGTCCTCACCTGGCTGGGGCTCGGCGCCGAACCGTGCCTCGAACTCGCTTGCGCTGCGATACGAGGCGTGAGCGATCTGGCGGGCCAAGGCGAGGCCGTTCGTGGGAAACGTGCCGTGACGCAGGTAGTCGCCGTCGCGGAATTCCGGGTCGGACGTGATGGCGACGACCTGGGTGTGACCCCAGGCAATCTGGTCCGCGGTCGCGCAGCCACTGCTCGCCACGACCAATGCCCGCTCGACGCGGTCCGGGAACCCCGCGACCCACTCGGCCGTGCGCATCCCCCCGAAGGAGCCTCCGATGACGGCGTGCAGACGTCGCACACCGAGCGCTTCGAGGCACGCCGCCTCGGCGCGGACCTGGTCTCGGACGGTCACCTGCGGGAAACGTCCGCCCCAGGGCTCGCCGTCCGGAGCGAGCGAGATGGGGCCGGTACTGCCACGGCATCCACCGAGAACGTTGATGGCGACGACGAAGTACTCGTCGGTGTCCAGTGCTGCGCCGGGGCCGATGATTCCTGGCCACCAACCCGGGGTGGGCTGCCCGTCGCCAGTATCGCCGACGACGTGCGAATCACCCGTGAGCGCGTGCTCGACGAGGACGACGTTCGACGCGTCGTCGTTCAACTCGCCCCAGCACTCGTAGGTCATGACGACATCCGGCAGCGTGCGGCCACTTTCGAGAACGACGTCTCCCAGAGCGACGGCTCGTGCCTGCGCGTTGAACCCACTCGGCGCCTGCACAGGACGCGTAGCGGCCGGTGCGACGTGCGCTGAATGAGAGCTCGCCATGTGTCCTCCTCGAAGGACTCGCCGAAGCGACTGGCGAGTCCGCGCTTGCCGCAGCGTTCACGGCCCTGTCGTCACCCGGGGCACCCCACCGCGGTGGAGGGTTGCCGCTCAGTCAGCCGGGGCTTGTGTGACTGAGACTCTTGACGCTTTGAGACTAGGGCGAGTGCAGCGAATGCGCCAGGAAGGCCCCTGCTGATGTCCACGATGTGAAGCGCCGGCCCGGTGGCTGCCCGCACTCTCTCGCCTCGTCGCCACGACGTCAGCGACGGCGCCGCGCCGCACGATTCGGCCTCGCCGGCCGCAGGAAGTCCTCGTACGCCATGCCGGAGGAGGTCATCCTCACGACGAGGTCGACGAGAGGTAGGCGCGCGCCCCGTTCCTGGGCCTCGGCGGCGGCGAGCACAGCGCTGGGCCGCTCCCCTTCCCGCCAGCGCGCGAGTGCCACGAGACACAGCCAATGGGCTCGCGCCGGCTCGGGCACGGCGACGAGGATCTCCAACAGGCGCTGCGAACTCACCGGCTCGGACCAGCACTGCCGCGTGGTACGGGCTCCCGCGGCCAGTTCGGGCACGACGCTCCACACCATCTCGTCGCGCAGGAGTGGATCGGGCATGGCGTCGACGACGAGTGCCAGAGCCTCACGCTCGCGAGTGCTGTGGGGGTGCCCGGAGCCTGAGGCCACCTCACGCCAGGCCGCGCGCACCCGGCCGGTCTCGCCCGGTAGCCCGACGAGCAGGTCGGCGACGGCCCGTTGGGCCAGTGGCGAAACCGCGTGGAGGGCGGCCACGGCTTCGTCACGCGATGACGCCGGTTCGAGGCGTCCCTCGAGGGCCGATGCGAGGGAGGGCACATCGGCGGCAGTCGGCACTGGGGCCAGTGCACCGTCACAACAGCCTTTGGTGCACGTCGTTGCCCACCAGACGTCAGGGGCCACGACGAGGGCGTGCTCCACCTCGACGGCCGGTGCGAGAGCCCGCGTGACCAGGTCGAGATCGACGCCGGGACTGCACTGGTAGGCCGTGACGACGACGCCACTCGTGCCGAGACGATTCGACGCCTCGACGACGCGATCGCGCACGTGGTGAACGTGCTCCGGGGTGACGACGGCTTCGTCGAAGCGGGCAGCCCCCGAAACTCGCCCGCCGTCCATGAACGTGACGACGAGGGACGCCGTCGGAGCGAAGCCGAACTCGTACGGCATGAGGGCGAGCAGCGGGCCCATGCCCGAGAGATGAAGTGTGGTCATGGCTTCACGAAGCCATGACCACACTTCTCACGACCAGTGCGAGGCGCTGGCGCCTGTGGACAAGGGCGTCCTCAGCGCACGCGCTCCCCCGCCAGCGTCACACCTGTGCGCTTCTCCCAGTCGAGGAAGTCGTCGGTGACGTGCACGAGCGAGCTCGCCAGCCACGTGAGGACGGCGGCGTCGTCCGCAAGACCCACGACTCCCAGGAGCGCCTCGGGCAGCAGATCGACCGGCGAGGCGACGTAGGCCGCAGCAGCCGTGAGCAGCGCGAGCTGCGCGGTGCTCACGCCCCGGTACGAACCGGAGCGCACAGCGCGAGCCAGGCGCGGAAGTGCGCTGAGGCGGGTCGTGAGCGAGGGACCTCCGGCGGCGGACGCCGCCGTCACTGCAGCAGCGAGGGATTTCAGGCCGGCGAGTCGGGTGACGCGGCGACCGAGCGAGGTGGGACGTGCCATCGAAGTGCCTCCGGTTGACGAGCGTTCAGGTGAACAAAGCGACAACGCCGACGCCACGCGGTGCATTCCGCGGGCGCGGGCGTCGTCACGATCGGCGGAGCGTCAGGCCGTGGGCGGCACGGCCGCGATGAAGTCCTTGCGCGCCGCGTCGGCGATCTTGCGCAGGAGCATGACGTCGAGCCCCGCACCGATGAAGCCACCCGCAACCGGGATGACGCGCGGGATGCGCGAGAGGAACTTGCGCCCGACCTGCGTGCCCAGGCGGAACGCGACGGACTTGTTGACGACCGCGAGCGCCGCCGGGGGCAGACGACGGGTCGCAACATTCGTCGCGACACCGCCGCTGAACGCACCCATGCCCTTGAGAACCTGCGTGGCATCGGCGCCAATGAGGTCGAGCAGGATGGCCGAACGGACCGACTCGTCGCGCAGGTTGTGGCCGTACAGGTGCGCGATGGAGGCCACCATGCGCGTGGCAACGGTGTAGAAGCCGACGATGTTGGCGGGCAGGGCCACGGGCATCGTGATGAAGCCACCGAGGTTGGTGACGAACCCGTTCGCACCCGCGAGCTTCGTGTGTGAACGCACGATGGCGTCGACCGCGGCTTCGCGTGAACCGTTCTTCTTCAACGCCTCGTCGGCCACCTTCGCCGCGGAGTCGAAGGTGGCGACGCCGTCGATGCCGGTGGAGATGAGGTGCTGGGCCAGGGAGTTGGCGGCGCGATCGAAGGTGCCGTTCGAGCCCTGAGCCGGCTCAATTTGCTTGTCGTCTTTGTCTTTACCGAATCCGAACATGGGCTGATCCTTGCAGCGCACCGATGACTGGGCAACCGGTACCGCGAACGCGGGCCTCGTCAGTCGGCCTGGGGGCGATTCGGCGAACCGTCGGAGTCGTCCGAGTCGTCGGCGTGGTGGGCGGCGCCACGTTCGCCGCCGGGCGTGTCCTCGTTCTCGTCTCTGCCCGAACGCAGGAACTGCTCGAGTTCCTCGCCGATCTCGTCGGCGCTGGGCAGTTCGTTCATCTCGGCCGCGAGCAACGACCGGCGCCGGCGGCCCTCGGTGAACGTGTCGTACTGCTGCTCGAGGCCGGAGACCACCTCGGTGACCTCGTCGTTCTCCCCGACCTGCTTGGCGATGTCGGCCCGGTGCAACCCGGCGATGGCGGCCAGCTCCTGCGCCGGAATCGCGAGACCGGTGAGCCCGGTGACGCACTCGAGAGCCGCGATGGCGGCGTCGCCGTACTCGACCTGCACGAGGTAGTGCGGCACGTGGACGGCGAATCCGGCCGTGTCGATGCCGGCCTCGGCGAGACGAATGTGGAGCAGCCCCTCGGCGCTGGCCGGGATCTGGACGTTGCCGAACAGCGGCTCGTTCTCGGTGAGGTAGCGCTGGTTCGAGGCGTAGCGCGTGAAGCCGATGGGACGCGTGTGCGGCACCGCCATCGGGATGCCGTGCGCGCTCACCATGAGACTGACGCCGAACATCGAGGCGAGCATGCGCGTGGCCTCGGCGACGCGCTCCCACTGGTAGTCGGGCTCAGGGCCGGTGAGCAGGAGGAACGGCGTGCCCTCGGCGTCGATGACGCGGTAGAGCACGAGCGACGGGTCGTCGTACTCGCTGAAGCGGTCGCGGTCGAACGTCATGACCGGACGACGGCCGCGGTAGTCGAGCAGCTGGTCGAGGTCGAACGACGCGACGACCGTGTGCTCGAGGGTGCCGAGGATGTGCTGGGACATGAGCTTCTGAGCGAAGCCCGCATCGATGAAGCCGCCGAGGGCGACGACCATCGTGCTCGCACGCAGGTCGTGCGAGGTCGTGTCCGTCTCCAGACGAAACAGCTGAGCCGGGTCGAGCACTGGCCTCTCCTTCGATTCGATGTGCCTGGTGCAACGTCCCCGTCACACGGAAGATTCCCGCAGCGTGCGGGCGAACAACCGACTCGCGGGACGCTCAGTTCGCGGCCGCGTCCACGACGTGCTCGCCGTGACCGGCGCTGCGCAGGCTCTCGCGCAGCTTCTGCGCGTTGGCTGCGAGGATCTGCTGGTCCTGGCCGTGAACGACGTCGTGCGGGTCGAAGTCCGCAGGCGACTGCGTCGGCCACACATGCAGGTGCAGGTGGGCCACCTCGTAGCCCTCCGCGAGCAGGCCGATGCGCTTGGCCGACCAGGCCTCCTGCTGTGCCTGCCCGATCTTCTGCGCCACGTCCATCAGGTGCGAGAGCACCTGCGGGTCCGCGGCCGTCCACTCCTCGATCTCCTCGCGGGGCACGACGACGGTATGCCCGTCGGTGATCGGGTCGATCACGAGAAAGGCCACGCACGTCTCGTCCTGCCAGACGAAGTGACCGGGGATGTTGCCGTCGATGATCTGCGTGAAGATGCTCGCCATATCTCCAACCTAGAGGAGATCAGAGCGCTTCGGCAGCGTCCATCGCCTTGTAGATGCGCTGGGGCGAGACAGGATGAGCCGTGCCGAGACGCTGCGCGAACAGGCTCACGGCGAGTTCCTCGATCATCCAGCGGATGTCGACGACGTCGGCGTCGGTGCGGCGTTCGGGGCGCAGCGCCGCGAGCATGTCCTCGTACTCGGCGCGCACGGTGGCGAGCTGATCGGCTCGGTCGGCGTCCCGCGCGGTGTCGGTGACGCCCTTCGTCACACGCTCGAGCAGCGCGCGGACGTAGACGTCGAGGCGCGGCAAGCGAGCCATGCCGGTCTGCGCGACGAAACCCGGATGGATGAGCGCGACGAGGTGGGCTGCGACGTCGTCGTGCAACGCCTTGGCAGCCGGCGACGTGAGTTTGCCCAGCGCGAGCTCCACCTCGTGCGCGTGCTCGAGCACCGGGGCGAGCTTCTCCGACGCCTCGAGAACGAGCGGTGCCACCTGCTGACGGACCGTGCGCAGCGCCTCCTCGAATTGTTCGGGCGTGCGCACCTCGTGGTTCGGCATCCCCGCGACGACGGAGTCGACCGCCGCGGCGAGCACGTCGTCCATGAGGGCCGTCATCGAACCGTGCGGGTTGTTGCCCAGGGCCAGCTTCTGGCGGTTCGACATCAGACCGAGGATCCGTTTCCACGGCACCTGGGTGTTGAGCAGCAGAAGTCGACGCGTGCCGAGGCGGCTCGCCTGCGTCGCTTCGGAGCGCGTTCCGAGCACCTCGACGGCCACGCTCTCGCCGTGATCGACGAGGGCCGGGTAGCCGGTGATGCGCTGGCGCCCCGTGGTCTTCGTGAAGGTGGACGGCAGGTCGTCGAGGGTCCAGGCGGTGAGGCCTTTTTTCTCGAGGTCGCCGGCGGCCTTGGACATCGACTGACGCAGACGCCCCGCGAGCGCGTCCTGAAGCTCGGCGAGGTGCTTGCCCTCACGCAGTCGTTTGCCCCGAGCGTCCTCCACCCTGAAGGTGACCTTGAGGTGATCGGGCAGGCGGTCGGTGTCCCAACTCCCCTCGGGCACACGCACTTTGGCGAGGTCGAACAGGGCGTCGGCGAGCTCGTCGGTGAACGGACGCTCGCCCGCCGCGCCACCCGCGTCCATGAGTGCGAGCGCCCGGCGCGCATGATCCGGCGCGGGCACGAAGTTGCGGCGCACGTTCTTCGGCAGCGACTTCACAAGGGCGGTGGCGAGTTCCTCACGCATACCGGGCACGAGCCAGTCGAAGCCCTCGTCACTGACCTGGTTGAGCACCGGCAGTGGGATGTGAACGGTCAACCCGTCGGCGTCCGCGCCCGGCTCGAACTGGTACGTCAACCTCAGCTTGAGCTTCCCCTGGCGCCACGACTTCGGGTAGGCCGTCTCATCCACGGCCTCCGCGTCGTCGGCGACGAGGAAGTCCTCGGTGAAGGTGAGGAGCTCGGGCTCGGTGCGCCGCTTCTCCTTCCACCACCTGTCGAAGTGCGCACCCGAGACGATGGATGCGGGCAGGCGCTCGTCGTAGAAGTCGAAGAGCGTGTCGTCGTCGACGACGAGATCGCGGCGGCGAGCGCGCGCTTCGAGGTCGGCCATGCGGGCCATGAGGCGGGCGTTGTCCTTGAGGAACGCGTGCTGCGCATCCCAGTCACCCTCGACGAGAGCGTGACGGATGAACAGGTCCCGGGCCGTCTCGGGTTCGAGCGGTCCGAGCGCCACCCGGCGCCCGACGACGAGCGGGACGCCGTAGAGCGTGACGCGTTCGAGCGCGACGGCGGACGCCCGCTTGCGCTTCCAGTGCGGCTCCGCGTGCGAACGCTTGACGAGATGCGCGCCGGCTTTCTCGACCCACAGCGGGTCGACGACGGCGTTGGTGCGCGCCCACATCCGGGTGGTCTCCACGAGTTCGCCCGCCATGACCCAGTCGGGCTGGCGGCGGAAGAGCGTCGATCCGGGCTGGATGGCGAAGCGCGCGTTGCGGGCACCGAGGTACTCACGCTTCTCCCGATCACGCACACCAACGTGACTGAGCAGTCCCGTGAGCAGCGCTTCGTGGATGGCGTTCTCGCTCGCGGCGTTGTCACTCATGAACAGCTTCGCCTGCTTGCACGCCGCCTTGAGCTGCGCGTGCAGGTCCTGCCACTCCCGAAGGCGCAGATAGTGCAGGTACTCGCGCTTGGCGAGGCGGCGGAAGGCGCTCGAGGAGAGCTCCCGCTGCTGCTCACGCACGTAGTTCCACAGGTTGAGGTAGCCGAGGAAGTCGCTCGATTCGTGCTTGAACCGGGCGTGCTGCTGGTCGGCCTGGGCCTGCGCGTCGGCCGGTCGCTCCCGCGGATCCTGGATCGACATGGCAGCAACGATGATGAGCACCTCGCGCAGCGACCCGTTGGCCGCGGCGGCGACGAGCATCCGCCCCATGCGCGGGTCGACGGGCAGGCGCGCGAGGGTGCGGCCCGTCGGTGTGAGCTTCTTGCGCTGCCCGCTCGCCTTCGTGTCGAGCGCGTGCAGCTCCTCGAGGAGCGCTAGGCCGTCCTTGATCTGACGGGCGTCGGGCGCATCGACGAAGGGGAAGCGCGCGATGTCGCCGAGTCCGAGCGACGTCATCTGCAGGATGACGCTCGCGAGGTTGGTGCGCAGGATCTCCGGGTCGGTGAACTCCGGACGCGACTCGAAGTCCTCCTCCGAGTAGAGGCGGATGCAGATGCCGTCGGCCACACGTCCGCAGCGTCCGGCGCGCTGCCGGGCCGACGCCTGCGAGATCGGCTCGATGGGCAACCGCTGGACCTTCGTGCGTTGGCTGTAGCGCGAGATGCGAGCCGTGCCGGTGTCGATGACGTAGCGGATGCCCGGCACCGTCAGGGATGTCTCGGCGACGTTCGTCGCGAGGACGATGCGTCGGCCGTTGTGCGGCGCGAACACCTTGTGCTGCTCGGCCGCGGAGAGTCGGGCGTAGAGCGGAACGATCTCGACGTCGTACCGGGCGCGACCCCAGTCGGCGCCGCGCAAGGCGTCGGCTGCGTCGCGGATCTCGCGTTCACCGGAGCAGAAGACGAGGATGTCCTGGCTCGAACCGTCGCCACTGCCGGAACGCCAGAGCTCCTGGGCGGCCTCGACGATGCCGGTGACCTGGTCGATGTCCTCGACCCTGGGCTCGTCCTTGGGTGACGACGGCGCAATCTCGCGCACGAGCGGGCGGTAGCGCATCTCCACCGGATACGTCCGCCCGGAGACCTCGATGATGGGCGCCGGGCCCTTGTCGCTCGCGAAGTGCTCCGCGAAGCGCTCCGGGTCGATCGTCGCCGACGTGATGATGACCTTGAGGTCGGGCCGGCGCGGAAGCAGCTGCTTGAGGTAGCCCAGGATGAAGTCGATGTTGAGGCTGCGCTCGTGCGCCTCGTCGATGATGAGGGTGTCGTACTGACGCAGGTCGCGGTCGCGCTGCATCTGCGACAGGAGGATGCCGTCGGTCATGACGCGCACACGCGTCTTCTTCGACGACTCGTCGACGAAGCGCACCTGGTACCCGACGACGTCACCGAGCTCGACCGCGAGTTCCTCGGCGAGACGTTCCGCCACCGAACGGGCAGCGATGCGTCGTGGCTGCGTGTGCCCGATGGCGCCGCCGAGGCCGCGGCCGAGTTCCAGGCAGAACTTCGGCAACTGGGTTGTCTTGCCCGATCCGGTCTCACCCGCGACGACGACGACCTGGTGGTCTCGGATCGCCTCGATGATCTCCTCACGAGCCTCGGCGACGGGCAGGTGCGCCGGGTAGTTGAGGACGAACGGGGCGCTCTCCTGCGTGTCAGGTGCGGGAGCCTCGGATACGGCGGACGGGGACGGATTCACTGAACTGGTCACAGTCCTTCCAGTCTCTCACGGCTCGGCAAGGCGATTTCGGTGGTCAACCCTGCGGGAGAACCGTCAGAGCACCGCTCAGTGCGCCGGTACCTCGAGGAACTTGGGGCGTCCCTTGCGCGGGTCGGCCAGGAGGTCGGCGAACGACTCGGTGTTGCGCGAGAGCGTGACGAGGAGGTCTCCACTCGGCGTCGCGAGTTCCGGATGCGCGAGCGGCTGGTAGGCGACGACGCCGTCACCTTGGGAGTACGGCTCGGCCACTGCCCGTTCGCCCCGCCAGGGACCCGACGGTGTGGGCGCGCTCCACACCCCGATGTTCTGCCCGAACTCACCGCCCTGCTTCGACACGAGCATGAAGCGCTCGCCTCGGCGCACGACGGAGAAGGTCTGTGAGACACCCTCGTGCGCGAGAAGGAACGGACGGGCAGCCCCCGCGTCGGTGACGAACGTGCGGCCGTTCCAGAACTGCCACTCCGGGCCGTCGGACAGCTGCGCGAGTCGGGTTCGCGCCACGTACGCGCCCTTTCCGGTGCTGCCCTTGGGCTGCTGGCTGCCGTAGACGTAGACCCAGCCCTCGTCGCCGACGAGCGCCGAACCCCAGTTGATCTGCTCGGCATCGGCGTTGTCGGGCGTCACGTCGAAACGGGTGACGGGCTGCGGCGCGCCGCCACGCTCGACGGCGTAGACGGCCATCGTCATGCCGCGGTAGGAGAAGTCGAAGAGGCCCTCCTTTCCCGGTTCGATCCGGGAGCACCCGACGAGGACGATGTCGGCACCGCGCATCGGCACCGTCATGGCGCTGTTGGGCCAGCACACACGGCGTCCCTCGAATCCGCCGATGACCGGGCCGTTTCCCGGAGCGCGCACCTCGTCGAAGCACCGCCCCGTCCCGACGAGCATGCTGTTGGCGACCACACGTGGGTTCGTGCCCTTCGCCCGTGTGGTGTCGCCGAAGATCCAGAGCACCCGTCCATCGCTGAGCGGGGTCGTCACTCCGACGTCGCCGCTGCGCCAGGTCGCGAGCGACAACGAGGCCATGTCGCTTCCCCGCTCGGCGGCCGACGCCCGCGTGACTGCACGTTTCTCGGCGCTGCACTCGCTGCGCACGAGCGCGTTCGGTGCGGCCGCGAGCGCCTTGTCGGCCCTGTCGAGAAAGGGTCGCGACCCGATGCGATCGGTGGAATCGGGGACGCTGAGCGTACAGCCACCGAAGGCGAGCGTGAGGCCGGTGGCCCCCACGAGTGCGACACGGCGACGTCGCACTCGTGTTGGCCTGCTCCGGCGCGGCGTCATCGTCAGGGAAGCAGCTGCGAGACGGCGTGGATGAAGAGGCCGACGAGGCCACCGACGACGGTGCCGTTGATGCGGATGAACTGCAGGTCGCGCCCGACGAACGTCTCGATGCGATCCGACGCGTCCTGGGCGTCCCAGCGCTCGACCGTCGAGGAGATGAGGGTCGTGATCTCGTGGCCGTAGCTCGTGACGAAGGTGGCCGCGCCCGACTCGAGGCGTCGCTCGACGCTGGCGCGCAATGCCTCGTCGTGCTGGAGGCGGACGCCGAGGGCGCGCAGGTGTTCGACCATCCGCTCACGCAGGGCACCCTGCTCGTCGAGGAGCGCGTCAGTGAGCATGCGGCGTACCGACCCCCACAGGGCGATCGCCGAGTCGGCGACGCTCGGGTGGTCGAGGAAACGCTCCTTGATGTTCTCCGCCTGCTCCTGCGTGCGCTCGTCGTGCTGCAGGTCGTGGGCGGCGCGGGCGAGGAAGGCGTCGATGGCCTTGCGCATGTTGTGGTTCGGGGTGTCGCGCACCTCGGCGAGCCACTTGACGATCTCGAGGTGGATGCGATCGACGACGGCGTCGTCGAGCCACTGCGGTGACCACCAGGGGGCCTTGGCGCCGACGATGCGGGAGACGGCTTCCTTGTTCTCGCTCACCCACACGTGCATCTCGGTGACGCACACGTCGACGAAACCGTGGTGGGTGCCGTCCGCGACGATGCCCTCGAGTAGGTGGCCGGCCAGTTCACCGATGGGTTCGCGGCGCAGACGCGGCAGGAGGACGGTGTCGAGGAAGTGACGCACCTCGTCGTCGTCGAGGGTCTCGACGGCGCGGCACAGGGCCGGGGCTGCGTCGGCGACGACGCGCTCGGCGTTGCCGGGACGCTCGATCCACTCCCCGAGCCGGCGCGGGATCTCGGCCTGGCCGATACGTTCGGTGACGAGCTCGGGCGTGAGGAAGTTCGAGCCGACGAACTCCTCGAGGCTCTTGCCGAGCTGGTCCTTGCGCGTTGGGATGATGGCGGTGTGCGGCACCTTGAGGCCGAGCGGGTGGCGGAACAACGCCGTCACGGCGAACCAGTCGGCGACGGCACCCACCATCGCGGCCTCGGAGGCGGCGTTGACATAGCCCCACACGCCGTCTCGGCCGTGCGTCAGGACGAAGACGAGCGCCGCGAACGACAGCAGGCCCGTGGCCACGAAGCGCATGCGGCGCAGGGCGGCTCGGCGCTGTTCGTCGGATTCGGGAAGGGCGAGGCTCGTCGACACCCCGACAGAATAGCGAGCGTGCGTCAGGCGGCGAGACGCCTCACGGTATCGGCAAGGGAATCGAGCTGTTGCTGGATCTCGGGCCAGGTCTGTTCGAGGTCGATGTGGCGCGCGTGGACGTCGGTTCCGGTGCCGGGCATCCGGATGCGTGAGGCCGGACGGCGCGCCGCGTGGGCGTAGACGACGAGGGCGTTCGCGAGACCGAGGGACGAGGCCTGGACAACGACGGGGAAGAACGTGGCGGCGTCGTTCGCGATGGCCGTCATCGCCGAAGCGGCCGCTCCGCGGGATCGGGTGCCGGTCGTGGCGCCGAACGATGGCGGCATTGCGCTGCGCTTCAGGGCGCGGGCCGTCACGTCGGAGGTGACGGCGTCCGGCGTGCCGAGGTGGTAGCAGGTGCCCAACACGAGCACCGGACCGCGCGGGCCACTGACGAGAACGTCGGCGTTGGCCTGCACCCCACTCGACTCCCCCGGGTCGAGCTGTTCGGTCTGTTCGACACGCAGCCCGGGCCACAGACGCGAGCGCAGCTCACCGGCCACGAAGCGCAGGAAGACGTACTCGACGTCGAGCAGGAACGCGTGCGCCTGCTGTACGCCCTCCTCGTGCCGGATGGCGAAACCGTCGAGCGCGAGACGCGCGAGGTCGAGCGCCTGTTCGAAGTGCTCGTTGAGTCGCGTGATGACGATGTCGGTTGCGCGCTCGGCGGCGGACGGCGAGCCGACGCCCTCGAAGCGGGCGAGCAGTTCAACGGCTCGACGCCGAGTGGACGGCGACAAGCCGTGACCCGTGAGGATGACGCGCACCGCGGCGGCGAGGACGCGGTTCTCCTCGATGTCGGCCGTGAAGTCGTCGTAGCGGCACTCGGGCTGCGCAGCGGTCCACGGACGTCGGGCGATCTCCTCGACGAGCAGGCGCCCACGGATCGTGGCGAGTGGTTCCTGACGCGACTGGTAACCGTGCAGAAGGCCGCGACGGGTGGCCGCTTCGATGGCCCGCAGGACCGCGAGCGCTGACCCGTCGAGCAGTTCGTCACTCGCGAAACCGCTCGTGCCCTGCCCCCAGGCGACCTCGTCGCCGAGGCCGGCCAGCATCGCGAAGAGCGAGTGCATCGGCGCGGCCGGAGTAATACGGATCTGCAGGCCCGGCACGCTGATCGATCCGACCCATGACGTCGTCTCGAGGACGACGGTCTGCGGGTCGGCGGTGGCGAGCACCTTGACCTTGTCGTCGGCGACGGCGAAGAGGGCGCTGCGTCCTTCGGCGCTCAGGCGGACCGGTGCGGAGCGGGCATGCTCACCGACGACGACCGTCTGCACCTGTTCGCCGGCCACCGCCTCGGTCATCCGCCGTCGCGCGCCGTGGCGCTGTCGGAAGCGGCCTCCGCACGAGCGGCTTCGCCGTGGCGCGCCTCGACGGCGTCCCACGAGAACGTGGCGAGCACATCCTCGCGGCCGTAGAGCTGGTCCTCGATGAACGGGTAGATGCCGTACTGCCACACACGGCGCAGCTTCTCGTCGTCGAGATCGGTCGACATGAAATGGCTGTGACCGATCTGCAGGTGCGGGCCGCGCAGGATCTGACGCAGTTCGTCGTTCACGCGGTCGACGAGACCGGCCACCCACACGGGGCCGTCGTTCTTGGCGAGCCAGCGCGCGAGCAGTCCCTCCATCGGACCCTCGTGCGGCATGAACGGCAGGAAGTGGAAGCGACGACGCAGCGCCGCGTCGACGAGCGCGATGGACCGGTCGGCCGTGTTCATCGTGCCGATGAAGTACAGGTTCGTCGGCAGCTGGAAGCCTTCGTCGGGGCGGTAGCTCGTCATGACCGAGTGGGAGCGGTACTCGAGCAGGAAGAGCAGTTCACCGAAGACGCGCGGCAGGTTGGCGCGGTTGATCTCGTCGATGATCATGACGTGCGGCGTCGTCGGGTCGGCCTCGGCCGCCTCGGCGAGCAGCGCCAGCGGGCCCTTGCGCAGTTCGTAGACCATCGCGCCGCCGGCGTCGAGGCGCGGGCGATAGCCCTCGAAGAAGTCCTCGTAGGAGGTCGAGGGGTGGAACTGGACGATGGCGCGCTTGGCGGGGTCCGGCTGGAGCGCGGCGGCGAAGCGCTGAGCCATGAACGTCTTGCCGGTACCGGGCGGGCCGTAGAAGATGACCTGCTTCTTGTCCTTGAGCAGGCCGTCGATCTCGCGGACGAACTCCTCGTCGACGAGCAGGTCGTCGGCGGCCTCGGCGAGCAGGTCGCGCTCGGGGTCGATGCTCGACTCACCGGTGCGCAGCAGCCAGTGGGCGAACTGGGCCTGACCCCACGGATCGGCGGGCAGGAGGGGCTCGAGCTTGGCACGCAGGCGATCGCCCGCGAGGACGTGCAGGCGTCCGCGCGAGAGCTCACGGCGGCGCGGCAGCGACACGTCGAGGGCCTGCGCCATGGCCACCTTGCCATCGCGTCCGGCCATCGCGTAGACGGGCAGGTAGCGGTGCGGGTGCGCGATGGCGAGAAGCTTCATGACGACGGACTCGTCGAGTGCCACGTCGTCGGAGTTCGTGGGCGCGAGGGCCGCGTCGATGCGGTCGGCGTCGTCGCCTTCGCCCCACAGCAGGTGCGTCAGGGTGCGCGAGAGGTTCTCCAGGCCCTGCGCATCGAGCGCGGCGAGGCGGGCGTCGAGGACCGAGTGCGTGCCGGTGGGGCCGTATGCTCCCCCGGCGACGATGCGCCGGAACGTCGCGAGGTCGAACGCCGCGAGCGCCTCGGGCTCCAACGACGCGGCGAACTCACGGCGTCGTTCGATGTGCCACTGGTCGCGCTCGGCCGGGTACGGACGCTCGGCGAGGAACGTGCGCAGGGCGACGGCGAGTTCCTCGTCGACGCCGGCGCCGCGTGTGTCGGCGCCACGCATGATGTCGACGAGCGGCATGAGACGGCGAACCGTCTCCTCGATCTCGTCGCCGAAGTCGATGCGTCCCACTCCTTCGGGATGCGGGAACCAGCGCCCCACGAAGACGTCGCCGCCCTCGTAGGTGTCGCCCGTCGGACGCAGACGGTCCGACGACGAGGTGGGCGCCACATGAATGAACTCGAGGCCTTCGGGTAGGGCACCGTCGAGGCGCGTGCCGAGCGCTTCGTGACGCGCGGAGCTCGAGGCGCCCTCCCACCCGGAGACCAGACCGACGGCGATGCCGGAGCGCGTGAGCCAGACCCGGATGCCGGGTGCGCCACCGCTGCTCGCAGGCAGCAGCCACGTCGTGTGCGAGTCACAGCGGTACGCGGCGCGTGCCGTCGTGTCGGTACGAGTCTGCAGGCTCGTCTCCGCGAGGTCGACGCCGGTGACACGCTCGAGCGCCTTGTGCAGGGTGCGCGCGACGAGAGCGGCGTGACCACGCAGCTGCAGCGCAAGGGAGGCAGCGCGTGCCTCGTCCTCGGCGGCGGCGTAGCCGACACCGGGGGTGTACGTGGCGTGCAGGCGAGCGGCTTCCTCCGTGAGGGCGGGCAGTGCCTCGCCGAAGCCGACGAACGAGGGGTCGTCACCGAGGTGGCTGACGACACGCTGGGCGATGTGCGACTGCCCGGGCGCGAAGGCACGTGCGAGGTCGACGAACGCGACGTAGCGCTCCGCGTGGGTGAGATGACGCCCCATCCATCCCAGGGTCTGGAACGTGTCCGATCCACCCGGCCACAGGATCGGCCAGTCGGCCTCCGTGTCCGTGGCCCACATGAGCGACAGCACCGACGGAATGCGTGAAAGGTCCGGGCCTGCTCCCCCCACGGTCTCCTCGACGAGACGGATCGCGGCCGTGGCTTCGTCGTAGGACGTGGGCGTGTGCAGCGCCCAGGCAAGTGCCGCCTCGAGTTCACTGCGTCGGCCCTCACAATGGGCAACGACGCGCGGCAGCCAGTGCCGTGCCAGCGACACGGCAGCCGAGTACGGGCCGGGACGAGCGGCCCACTCCTCCAGACGGGACGTGAAGAGGTCGACGTTCGGCGAGCGCATCATGTCGGCGATGAACTCACGCGCCTCGCCGCACCGCACGGGAGCGAGGGCGTCGAGCTGGTGCCAGGACCCGACGAACACCGGATCCGCTTCGGCCCGAGCTCGCATGAGGTCGAACGTGCTCGCCCACCGGGCGAGGTCGAGCCGACGCTGAGCGGCTTCCGCTGCGTCAGGCTGCGGCGCGTGCACGTCCATCGGCTACCTGTCGTCCGTTCGTCGTGAAGGCTTCGTACGCGGCCTCGAGGTGAGGTCTCGTCACCGAGGCAGCGGAATCCATCCTACGTCGCAGCACGACATGGAACGCCCGTCCGACTCCTCCGGTCCTCGGGCGTTCCCCGGGCGCTTCGCCGCACGGCGGAAGGCCCGGGGCGCCTCGTCAGGCTCCTCAGTTGACGACGCGCAGACGGATCGTCTCCGGCATCGACCGCAGCTGGTCGAGCAGCGCCTCGGGCAGCTGGGAAACGACGTCGGTGACGACGTAGCCGCTCTCGGCCGAGGTGTCGAGCATCTGGCCCTCGATGTTGACGCCGTGCTCGGCGAGGATGCCGTTCATCCGGGCCAGGACGCCGGGGAGGTTCTGGTGGAAGTGGATGAGGCGGTGCTGGCCGGGACGCTCGGGCAGGTTGAGCGAGGGCAGGTTGACGTTGAGCGTCGTCGAACCGCGCTGGATGTAGTCGCGCAGCTTCGCGGCGACGAAGCGACCGATGTCCTCCTGCGCCTCCTCGGTCGAGCCGCCGATGTGCGGGGTGAGGACGACGTTCGCGAGGCCCTGCAAGGGCGAGTTGAACGGTTCGCCCTTCGACTTGGGCTCCTCGGGGAAGACGTCAACGGCCGCACCGGCGATGTGACCGGACTCGAGGTGCGTCTTGAGCGCGTCGTAGTCGACGACGAAGCCGCGCGAGAGGTTGAGGAACAGCGCCCGCGGACGCATGGCTGCGAACTGCTCGGCGCCGAAGAAGCCGGCGTTGCCGGAGCGACCGTCGACGTGGAGCGTGACGACCTCGGCGACCGACAGCAGCTCCTCGAGGGAGCTGCACCGCGTGGCGTTTCCGAGCGCGAGCTTGTCGTCGGTGTCGTAGAAGTAGACCTTGAAACCGAGCATCTCGGCGACGACGGACAGCTGGGAACCGATGTTGCCGTACCCGACGATGCCGAGGCGGCGACCGCGCACCTCGTGGCTGCCCTTGGCGTCCTTGAACCAGACTCCGTCGTGCAGCGCGCGGTCCTTCTCGGTGAGACGGCGGGCCATGATGATGATTTCGGCGATGGCGAGCTCGACGACCGAGCGCGTGTTGGAGAACGGCGCGTTGAACACGACGACGCCCTTCTGCGCTGCCACGGCGAGGTCGATCTGGTTCGTGCCGATGCAGAAGGCTCCGATGGCCTCGAGGCTCGGCGCGTTCTCGAGGACGCGGGCCGTCACCTCGGTCTTGGAGCGGATGCCGAGCAGCTGAACCCCCTCGAGCGCCTCGATGAGCTCGTCCTCGTCGAGAGCCCCGACGCGGGTCTCGACCTCGAAACCGGCATCACGGAGCAAGGACTCTCCGAGGGGGTGGACGTTCTCGAGCAGCAGTGCCTTCACAGGGAGAGTTCCTTTCCGGTGTGGCGGTTGCGCCCGCCAATGAGATCGCGGGCTGCTCACATCATGAGACAGCACCGGGCGCCGCGGACGCCGACGCATCTCACGAAATAAGACGAGCGCGGGGCGCCGCCCCGAAGGACGACGCCCCGCACTCGATCAGGGCTGAGCGATCAGCTGCAGCCGGAGGTGCTTCCGCAGCCCTCGCAGACGTAGCAGGAGCCGGCGGGACGCATCTTCGTGCCGCAGGTCATGCACATCGGGGCGTCGGCTGCCTTGCCCTGGAACTTCTCGATGAGCTCGGCCGAACTGTGGATCTCGGAGCCGACCTCACGGGCGGAGGCCGCACCGGAACCGGACTTCACCTCGTCGGCGTGCTCCTCCGTGGAGGTGGCAGCTGCCGGACGCTCACCGCGTGCCGCCGCCGGGGCGACGGACTGCGAGTTGGACTCGGCGTCGAACGGCTCGTCGTCGCTCTCGGTCGGCGTGTAGGAGCCGGTCTCGAGCTGGCGAGCGCGCTCCTCGGCTGTGTGGATGCCCATGAAAGAACGCGTGTCGAAGTCGAGGTAGTCGAGCGCCAGGCGGCGGAAGACGTAGTCCATGATCGACTGCGCCATACGCACGTCCGGGTCGTCCGTCATACCGGCCGGCTCGAAGCGCAGGTTCGTGAACTTCTCGACGAACGTCTCGAGCGGCACGCCGTACTGCAGGCCGATCGACACGGCGATGGAGAACGCGTCCATGACACCGGCGAGCGTCGAACCCTGCTTACCGAACTTGAGGAAAAGCTCACCGAGATCGCCGTTCTCGTACGTGCCGGCGGTGAGGTAACCCTCCGCGCCACCCACGGCGAACGACGTCGTCTGCGACGAGCGACGCTTCGGCAGGCGCTTGCGCACGGGGCGGTACTCGACGATCTTCTCGACCGGCGTCTCGGCGACGGTCTCCGTGGCCGTCGCGGGCTCGGAGCTCTTCTCGTTCTTGCCCGACGAGAGCGGCTGGCCGACCTTGCAGTTGTCACGGTAGACGGCGATGGCCTTGAGACCGAGCTTCCAACCCTCGAGGTGCACCTCGGCGATGTCCTCGACCGAGGCCGACTCCGGCAGGTTGACCGTCTTGGAGATAGCACCCGACAGGAACGGCTGGCAGGCGGCCATCATGCGGACGTGGCCCATCGGGGAGATGGCGCGCGCACCCATGGCGCAGTCGAAGACCTCGTAGTGCTCCGGCTTGAGGCCGGGAGCGTCGATGACGTGGCCCTTGTCGGCGATGTGCTCGACGATCGCCTCGATCTGCTCTTCCTGGTAGCCGAGCTTCTTCAGCGCGCGCGGAATCGTCTGGTTGACGATCTGCATCGAACCGCCGCCGACGAGCTTCTTGAACTTCACGAGCGAGAAGTCCGGCTCGATACCGGTGGTGTCGCAGTCCATCATGAAGCCGATGGTGCCGGTGGGCGCGAGGACGGAGGCCTGCGCGTTGCGGAAGCCGCCCTTCTCACCGTTCTCGACGACGTCGGCCCAGGCCTTCGTCGCGAGCGCGTGGATGTCGCTGGCCATGGCGCCCATGTCCTTGTGCGAGGCGAGCTCGTCGTTCGCGGCACGGTGCTTGCGCATGACGCGGTTGTGAGCGTCGGCGTTGCGGGCGTAACCGGCGTACGGTCCGACGACGGAAGCCATCTCGGCGGAGCGCTTGTAGGCGGCACCCGTGAGCAGCGACGTGATGGAACCGGCCAGCGCACGGCCGCCGTCCGAGTCGTAGCCGTGGCCGGTGGCCATGAGGAGCGCACCGAGGTTGGCGTAACCGATGCCGAGCTGGCGGTAGTCGACCGTCGTCTTGCCGATGGACTCCGTCGGGAAGTCGGCGAAGCAGATGGAGATGTCCATCGCCGTGATGACGAGCTCGACGACCTTCTGGAAGGTGACGGCGTCGAACGTGTCGTCGTCCTTGAGGAACTTCAGGAGGTTGAGCGAGGCCAGGTTGCAGCTGGAGTTGTCGAGCGACATGTACTCCGAGCACGGGTTGGACGCCGTGATGCGGCCCGTCTCCGGGTTCGTGTGCCACGCGTTGATCGTGTCGTCGTACTGCACACCCGGGTCGGCGCACTCCCACGCGGCCTTGTTGATCTTGTCGAACAGCTCGCGGGCGTCGACCGACTCGATGACCTCACCCGTGTCACGGGCACGCAGGCCGAAGGTTGTGCCGTCCACGACGGCCTTCATGAACTCGTCGCTGACACGAACGGAGTTGTTCGCGTTCTGGTACTGCACGGAGACGATGTCGCGGCCACCGAGGTCCATGTCGAAACCGGCGTCACGCAGCGCACGGATCTTGTCCTCCTCGCGCGCCTTCGTCTCGATGAACTCCTCGATGTCCGGGTGGTCGACGTCGAGGACGACCATCTTGGCCGCACGACGCGTGGCGCCGCCGGACTTGATGGTGCCTGCCGAGGCGTCGGCGCCGCGCATGAACGAGACCGGGCCGGAGGCGGTGCCACCGGAGGACAGCAGCTCCTTCGAGGAACGGATACGCGAGAGGTTGAGGCCGGCACCGGAGCCGCCCTTGAAGATGAAGCCCTCTTCCTTGTACCAGTTGAGGATCGAGTCCATCGAGTCGTCGACGGACAGGATGAAGCACGCGCTGACCTGCTGCGGGCTCGCCGTACCCACGTTGAACCACACCGGCGAGTTGAACGAGAAGACCTGGTGCAGCAAGGCGTACGTGAGCTCGTGCTCGAAGATCTCGGCGTCGGCGTCGGACGCGAAGTAGCCGTTGTCCTTGCCGGCCTTCGTGTACGTGAGCACGACGCGGTCGATGAGCTGCTTGAGCGACTTCTCGCGAGCGTCCGACCCCAGCGCGCCACGGAAGTACTTCGTCGTGACGATGGTGGAGGCGTTGAGCGACCAGAAGTCGGGGAACTCGACACCACGCTGCTCGAAGATCGTCTCGCCGGTCTTCCAGTTCTGCTGGACGACGTCACGCAGCTCCCAGGTCACCGCGTCGTAGGGGTGGACGCCCGGGGTGGTGAAGATCCGCTCGATCGTGACGCCGTTGTTCCGGCGACCCGACTTGGCTCGAGCCTTCGTGGTCTCGGTCATGACCGCATGCCTCCTGGCACTTCTCGTGGGTTTGGTGTGGTGTGTCGTGAAGTAGGGGGTGAGTCTGTGGAGCTCAGCCGGCGTCGCGCAGAGCGTGCCTGCGCAGGTCGGCGACGGCGTCCTCGAAGTCAGTCAGTGACTCGAAGGCCTGGTAGACGGACGCGAACCGCAGGTACGCGACGTGGTCAAGTTCGCGCAGCGGGCCGAGGATCTCGATGCCGACATCGTGGGCGTCGATCTCCGCAGCCCCCTTGGAGCGGATCGACTCCTCCACCTGCTGAGCGAGGACGGCGAGCTGATCGTCGGAAACCGGGCGGCCCTGGCAGGCCTTGCGCACGCCCGACATGACCTTGTCGCGAGAGAAGGGTTCGCTCACACCGGAGCGCTTGACGACCGTGAGGCTCGCGGTCTCGACGGTGGAGAAACGCTTGCCGCAGTCGGGGCACTGGCGGCGACGCTTGATGCAGGTGCCGTCCTCGGTCGAACGGGAGTCGACCACACGGGAGTCGGCGTTGCGGCAGAAGGGACAGTGCACGTGCCACGCCTCTCGATCGCAGGATTCCACCGCCTCGTGACGGTATGAACCCCAACACCGGCATCGCGGGAACTCTTCCGCAAACAACCACATGTTGGGGGCATTAGGGCGCCTGTGCCCTACATCTAGGAATCCTAGGTTGCGTTGGCGACCGCTCGCAACCGTGTCGGCAAACCCGGCGCACCAACCCCAGCAATGACGCGGAAAAGATGTGCGGCTCGCCCCAGCGACACGCCGAGGGGGCCGCTCAGCCTGCCGGAACGAGAATTCGCTGGCCGGCCTGAACGTGCATCGAGCTCATGTTGTTGGCCTCCTGGATGGCCACCACACCACGGTCGTTACGCAAGGACGGCAGCTCACGAGCGGCGATCTGAGAAAGGGTCTCCCCGTCCTTCACCGTGACCGACGTCGCGCCACCGGCAGGGTTAGCTTCGGCCACGGCCTTGGCCGCAAGGAGGCCACCGCCGACGAGAACCAGAAGCGCCAGAAGGGCAGCGAAGCGACGGCGAGCGAGAACGGCACGACGCGTCAACGGGGCGCGCCGCGCGCTACGACCACCCTCGAGGGAATCGACGACCGCAGGCCCCGACGGAACGAGGTGCAGGTGACGACGGGGGCTCGGCGCGACCGCCGGGACGTCCAGACTGGGCACAGCACTCATGTTCATTCCTCCTGACTCGGCGCGGATGCATCGAACATCCGTGCGATAGAACAACTGTACGACACAAACGTTCGAAAGCAAGGCTGTCGGCGGCGTGTTTCTCGTACATGTTTGCGAAAACTGTGTACGGTGGTGCCTACGTTGATCCCGAACGCTCACACCGAATCAGCGGCCACCGACAACCCCGGAATTCCGGGGAGAATCAGGGCTCCGCACCGAGGTCCGCGTCCGCGAGATCACTGTTTTCGTCGATGTGAGGAGACGCCATGGGTGAGGTCCACTCCATGAACAACCGCGCGAAGGGCAAACTGACCCCGCGCCAGCAGAAAGTGCTCACCGTCATCCGGCGCTCGGTCGACGAGCGCGGTTACCCGCCGAGCCTGCGCGAGATCGGTGAGGCCGTCGGGCTGACGAGCCCGAGCTCCGTCGCACACCAGCTCGCCACGCTCGAGCGCAAGGGTTACCTGCGTCGCGACCCCAACCGCCCTCGCGCCATGGAGGTCGTCTCCCCCGACGACGGCGCCGACACCCGCGGTTACCGCGGAGGCACCTCGGTGCGTGCAGCGTCCGAGAGCACGTACGACGAGACCGACTCGGGCAACGAGCGTCCGCAGGCCTCCTTCGTCCCCGTCGTCGGACGCATCGCCGCCGGCGGGCCGATCCTGGCCGAGCAGGCCGTCGAGGACGTGTTCCCCCTCCCCCGTCAGATCGTCGGTGACGGCGAACTGTTCCTGCTCAAGGTTGTCGGCGACTCGATGATCGAAGCCGCCATCTGCGACGGCGACTGGGTCGTCGTGCGCCAGCAGCCGGAGGCGTCCAACGGTGAGATCGTGGCTGCGCTGCTCGACGGCGAGGCCACCGTGAAGACGTTCAAGCGCACGAACGGCAAGACGTGGCTCCTGCCCGCGAACGAGAACTACGAGCCGATCGACGGCGACGAAGCCAGCATCATGGGCAAGGTCACGGCGGTGCTGCGCAGCGTCTGACTCTCGCCCACCCTCACGTCGTCGCGTTCGCCTCGGTCTGCACCTGCAGGCCGAGGCGTTCGCATGTCGCGGTGAGGGTGGCACCAAGCGGTTCGTGCAGCACGAGATCGGCGCGCTCCGAACCGCGCATGCTTCCCAGACCGACCAGGGCCACGGGCTTGCCCGCCTTGAGCGCGGCCGAGACGAACCGGAAGCCCGACATCACCTTGAGCGAACTTCCGAGAACGAGAACCGCCCGTGACAGTTCGAGCTGCGCGTAGCAGTGCTCAACCGTCGCGGTGGGCACGCTCTCGCCGAACATCACGACGTCGGGCTTGACGACGAGCGAATCACAGTGCGGACAGGCCACGAGGACGAACGCATCCTCTGCACTCCGGGCAACCTCGGCGTCTCCGTCGGCCAACAGGGCCACGTCGCGCGGGAGGTTCGGGTTGGCGTCGCGGATGCGCCCCTGGAACTCGGCTCGATTCGAGCGGCTGCCGCACTCGACGCACTGCACCGAGGAGAGCGAACCGTGCAGTTCGAGGGCGTCCGCCCCGGAGGCCGCATGAAGACCATCGACGTTCTGCGTCACGAGGTGTTGCACGAGACCTGCGCGCTGCAAGGCTGCAACAGCGTGGTGGCCGCCGTTGGGCCGAGCCGCGGCGAAACGTTCCCACCCGACGGCGCTGCGAACCCAGTAGCGTCGGCGCGCGTCGTCCCCGCTGAGGAACTGCTGGAACGTCATGGGAACCGTTCGGCGGGTGCCGTCAGGCTTGCGGTAGTCGGGAATGCCCGACTCGGTCGAGAGACCCGCCCCGGTGAGCACGAACAGGTCGCCCTGCGCGACGAACTCCGCCAACTCTGCAGTCACAGGTGGCCCCTCTCATTCGACAATCGATAGAAACTACAACATCCGATAACGCCGGGTTATTCTCTACGGATGATCGACGCCGCCGGCCTTCGGGTCATGAAAGCCATTGCCCAGGAGGGTAGCTTCACCGCTGCCGCTGCTTCCCTGGGCTACTCCCAGCCTGCCGTGTCCCAGATGGTGCGCCGCTTGGAGGACAAGACGGGCACGGCTCTCGTCGAGCGCCTCGGACGTTCGGTGCGTCTGACCGAGGCGGGCCACGTGCTCGCCCGCACAGCCACTCCGGTGCTCGCCGCTCTCGAGGCGGCGGAGGGCGAAGTGGCCTCGATCGCCGGCCTGAGGGCGGGACGAGTGCGCCTCATGGCCTTCCCCTCGGCCTCGTCGACCGTCGTCCCACGAGCGCTGTCGCTCGTCAAGCAGCGCTACCCCGACGTTCAGGTCACCTTCGCGGAAGCGGAGCCGCCGGAGTCACTCGCGGCGCTTCGGGCGGGAGATTGCGATGTTGCAGTCGCGTTCTCCTACGACGGCGACGAGATCGCGGCACACGCGGAGGATCTCGAGGGGCTCACCACGCTCGACCTGCTCGAGGACGAGGTGCGCCTCGCCGTACCGGCCGATCACCCGTTTGCCGGAAGGGGCTCCGTGTCGATGGAGGAGCTCGAGTCCGCGTCGTGGATCGCCGGATGCCCGCGCTGCCGGGGCCACCTGCTCTCGCTCGCCACCTCGGCGGGTTACACCCCTGACGTCGCGTTCGAGACCGAGGACTACGTCACCGTGCTCGGACTCGTGGCCGAGGGGTTGGGCGTGGCCCTCATCCCGGAGCTCATCCTGCGTTCGACCCAGCACCCCCGCGTGGCCACCATCGCCATCGAGCCGGCGAGCCGTCGTTCGGTTCAGGCTGTCACCACGCCCGACCTCCAGCGTGTGCCGGCGGTCAAGGCCACCCTCGACGCGCTGCGGGAAGCAACCGACGCTCTGCCGAACCTGTAGCCGGTTCCCTCCGGCTCGCGAGTGGAATCTCCTGCGACTCTCACCGGTGTCATCTCTGCGGTTCGACCGTGAGCGATCTACCGACGGGTACGACATCGAGGTCTCCTGAAAGGTCCGTTCGGTAGACGGCTGTTCCGCTCTGGGCGAGTAACGACAGGAGCGATTCCTTCGGGTGTCCGTAATCGTTGCCCTCCCCCACCCCGATGAGGCCGACCCGCGCCGAAGCCGCCCGATAGAGCCCGGCACTCTGGTTCGCGCTGCCGTGGTGAGCGACCTTGACGAGGTCGTAGGGACGCGACGCTGCTCGGCGCGTCACCTCCCCGATGCACGCGGCCTGCGCCTCCCGTTCGACGTCGCCGAGCATGAGCGCATGCACGCTCGGCGTCGCCACATCGAGCACGAGGGAAGCATTGTTGACCGGCGAACCCGCCGCCAACGCTCGGCGCGGCCAGAGGACGTCGAGCACGGCGTCACCGACACGGACCTGCTGACCCGGTGCGAGGCGTTGCGCAACCTTCCCGTAACGGCGCAACACCTGCCTCGTCTGGGCATCGGCATCCCTCTCCCCTCGGCCACCACGAGGGCTCGAGCTGTGGCTCGTCAGCCACGTCACGAAGACCTCGACCGACGGCTGCCGCTCGAGTACGGCCCCCAGACCATCGACGTGGTCGGCATGCAGGTGCGTGAGCACGACGGCGTCCACACGCGTCACGCCGTGACGATCGAGGCACCCGGTGACGTCCCCTTCCTCGGGTCCGGTGTCGACGAGGATCGCCGCCTGCTCACCGGTGCGTACCAAGGCGGCATCTCCCTGCCCGACGTCGCACTGGGCATACAGCCACCCCGGATCTGCGCGTCCCTCTCCGGGGATCGGAAGCCACAGGGCCGCGGGGACGAGCGCCACCAACGTGACGGATGCCCACCCTCGAAGGCCGAGCCACGGGACGATTCGCCACCCGAACAGGAGCGCCGCGAGGAGGACGCCGGCCAGCACGATGCCGGGCGCCCCGCTCGGCCACGGCAACGAACCCCCTGGCACGGACGCGGCGACGTGGGCAATCGTGGAAATGACCCAGGCGGGAAGACCCGCCGCCCACACGAGCAGATCGGCCAGAGCCGGGACGAGTGGTGCCACGAGCAGAACGACCATCCCCGCGAGCGTGGCCGGTGCGACGAAGGGCTCCGCGAGAACGTTCGCCGGCAGGGAAACGAGCGACACGGCACCACTCAGCGCCACGAGGATGGGCAAGCACAGCGCCTGGGCGGCGACGGGAATGAGACACAGTTCGATCGCGTGGGTCAGCTTCGACGACGGCGTTTGCGGCAACCGTTCCGTCAGGGCGTTCGCCCATCGCTTCGCGAAGAGCACGAGGCCGAGCGTGGCGAGCGCCGAGAGCGCGAACCCCGCACTCACGGCGAGCCACGGATCCCACATGAGGAGCAGCGTGATGGCCGCCCCGAGCGCCGGGCAGGCAGCTTTCGGTCTGCCCCACGACGTGCCGAGCAAGCCGACGATGCCCATCGCTCCGGCACGGACAACGCTCGGATCCGGATGGCACACGAGCACGTAGAGGAGGACGACAAGAAGAGCCACCACTGTGCGGGCGCGCCGACGCAGACCAGACCAGGACAGACACCACGACGCCGCGACGAGCACAATGGTGACGTTCGACCCGCTCACCGCGTTGAGGTGCGACATGCCCGTGACGCTCATGTCGTCGTTCAACTCGGTCGGGATCGCGGCGACGTCACCGACGACGAGCGCCGGCACGAGGCCGCGCGGGTCGTCCGGGAGGTTTCGAGCCGCGTGCGACAGACCCCGGCGCAAGACTTCGAGTTGTGCGATGACCGGTGGCGACCCGTCAAGGACATGAGGTCCACCGCGCGCCACGAGCAGCGCCTGGGCAGACCCGAGCCGTTCCGAGGGCGCGAGTCTGGCCTTCACATCGAGCCGAGCTCTCCACGGCACGGTCCGCCACCGCCCGTCACCGATCAGGACGACCGGCGTCGCCACGTCGACCCGCGTTCCGCGGGCCTGGACTCGGTGCACGGTGAGGGGAACGAGATACCGCGTCTCCGCAGCGCCCGGCCCCTTAGGTTCAAGGGCGCGGGGTTGCCCCGTGACGACGGCCTCGAACGTTCCGCTGGCTCGTTCGGCCGCCAACTCGGCGAGCGGCCCCTGACGTTGGTGAGCGAGTTGTCCTCCGGCCGCCGTGGCGATCAGCGCCGTGACGACCGCACAGAAGGCAACGCCCACGACGAGCGCGCGCCGAACCCGCGACAGGAACAGCGCTCCCCCCAGCGCTGCGGCGGCGAGCGCCACCACGACGACCTCGGTGGCCGAGGCTCGTAGTGCGAGCAACACGGCGAGCACGCCCCAGCCACAACATGCCGCGCCGAGCAGCCGGAGGTCGTGCTCGCTCCTCACACCGTGACCTTGGAGCGCAGCCGCTCCAGGGCCTTGTCACCGATGCCGCTGACCTCACCCAACTCCTCGACGCTCGAGAATCGGCCGTTTTCCGTGCGCCAGTCGAGGATTCTCTGCGCGAGGACCGGTCCCACTCCGGGCAGGGTGTCGAGCGCGGCCGCGTCGGCCGTGTTGAGATTGACGAGGGCGGACGCCCCTGCAGAGGCCCCCGGGGTTCCCGGTGTGATGGCCGCTGCACCCGCTGACGGTTGACCACCCGCCGGAGCCGCGGGCGGGCTGGGAACCGGCGGGGACTCCCCCGGCCTCGGCACGATGACCTGCTCTCCGTCGGCGAGTGGCCGCGCGAGATTGATGCCGGAAGCATCGGCTCCCTTCAGCCCACCGGCTGCCCTGACGGCGTCCTCGACCCTGGCGCCCGGTGTGACCGTGACGACGCCGGGAGTGCGCACCGCCCCGACGACGTGGATATTGAGCACCGACGGCGACGCCGCAGCGGCGGGGGTGGCCGCTGTCGAGGCAGCGTTCGTGGGCGCCGCGGCAGCGCCCGATGGGGTGCTCGACACTGTGGCACGACCCGCGACCTGCAGCGGTTTGGCTGAAGAGCCTGTTGCGGCGCTCGATGTGTCCGGCGTGAGCATGACACGCACACCGAAGACGAGAGCAGCGAGCAGTGCACACAGTGCAACCACGACAACGGCCGTGCGTGACGGCGCCCAGCGAGCCTCGTCGAGCGGAGCAGGAGGGCGGATGAGCCGTCGGGGCGTGCGCTCCGGCTCAGGGGTCCACGCGGGTTCGCGACGTGCCCGTTCGATCTCCGCGAGCACTTCGTCGAGCCGGTCGTCGCTGTCGTGTCGAGTCGTCATGGCGTGACGCTACGAAGGCCTCCGGAGTGAACACCATCCTGCGCCGCTTGAGCCTGTGGAAGCGCCTGCTGCGACAGTTCGGGGTCATGCGCAGGCATCACGCCTGTGGAGGAAGCTCGGACACGGCGCACCGGGCCCACGACGGAATCAGACCGTCACGCGGCGTCGGTTTCCCCGTTCGGGTCGGCCCCCGACGAATCCTCCGGCATCCGGGCCACGGCCACGCCGATCGCTCCGCTGCCGATGTGCGCCGTGACAGCGGCGGCCAGCGGTGCCTGCACGATGGGTTCTGCCCAGGTCACCGGCTCTGCTCCGTCAGTGTCCTTCTCCGCCGTTTCCGTGAGGAGCCCCGTGAGTCGCTCGGCAAGGTCCTGTCGCGTCACGGAGTGCACGGCGCAGACGACCGGGCCCGGTCCGAGGGCCCGCGCCTCCGCGAGCGCCCACCGCCCCAGGCGTTCGATGGCCTTGCCCGTCGTTCGCACGCGTGCCAAGGGCTCGATCACCCCGTCCTCGAGGCGCAGCAGCGGCTTGATCGACAGCGCGGAGCCGAGAAGGGCACCGGCCCGACCGACGCGACCACCGCGGCGCAGCGGTTCCAGCGAGTCGACGTAGAGCGCCGTGCGCGACGTCGTCGCCACGGAACGGATGACCTCCTCGACCGCGGCGAAGCCTTCACCGCGCACGGCCGAACGAGCCCCGGCGAGCGCCGCAAAACCCATCGCCATGCCCATCGTCGTGGAGTCCACGACGGAGACGGGCACAGGCGATTCGGCCGCCGCGAGGCGCGCCGAACTCACCGTGGACGACAGCTGGGCCGCCGCGTGAACGGAGACGATCTCGGTGCAGCCCTGACCCGCGAGGTACTCGTACGCCTCGACCATGCGCGCAGGCGCCGGCCGGGCCGTCGACAGTTCCCGCTCGTTCTGTTCGGCTTGGGCCACCGTCTCCCCGGTGACGCCCTCACCCTCGACGAGCGAGCGCCCGTCGATCGTCACGGTCAGCGGCACGACGGCGAGCGTCCCGCCGAGCGCCGCCACGAGCTCGTCCGGCAGGCACGCCGTCGAGTCTGTGACGACACCCACGCGAGGGGCGTCCCGTCGTCGCGCAGCCATCAGTTCGCGACGATGTTGACGAGCTTGGGAGCTCGGACGATGACCTTGCGAACCGTCTTGCCCTCGAGGAACGACTGCACGCGCTCGCTCGCCATGGCTGCGGCCTCGAGGTCGGCGTCGCTGATGTCGGCGGCGACGTCGAGGCGATCGCGCACCTTGCCGGCCACCTGGACGACGGCGACAACGGTGTCCTGCACGAGGAACGCCGGGTCGGCGACCGGGAACGGCTCGAACGCCAGCGTCGTGTCGTGACCCAGGCGCTTCCACAGCTCCTCACCGATGTGCGGGGCCAGCGGCGCCGTCATGAGCACGAGCGCCTCGGCCGCCTCGCGCGGCACGGCGTCGAGTTTCGTCAGCGTGTTGTTGAGCTCGATGAGTCGAGCGACCGCCGTGTTGAAACGCAGGTTCTCGAAGTCGGCGCTCACCGCGTCGATCGTCTGGTGGAGTGCGCGCTTCGTGGCGTCATCCATCGGCGCATCGGTGACGGTGACCTCGCCGCTGCCCTCGTCGACGACGTTGCGCCACAGACGCTGCAGGAAGCGCTGCGAGCCGACGGCGGCACGGGTCTCCCACGGACGCGACGCGTCGAGGGGGCCCATCGACATCTCGTAGACGCGGAAGGTGTCGGCGCCGAACGCGTCGCACATCTCGTCCGGCGTGACGACGTTCTTGAGCGACTTGCCCATCTTCCCGTACTCACGGGTGACGCGCTCGCCCTGCCACTCGAACACCGTCTCGCCGTCGACCTCGCGCTCGGTGACCTCGGCAGCCGGCACCGGCTGGCCGCGCCCGTCACGGTACGCATAGGCCTGCACCATGCCCTGGTTGTAGAGCTTGCGGAATGGCTCCTCGCTCGAGATGAGGCCGAGGTCGAACAACACCTTGTGCCAGAAACGCGCGTACAGCAGGTGCAGGACGGCGTGCTCGGCGCCGCCGACGTAGAGGTCGACGCCGCCCGGGTCGTTCGCGACGCCCTTGCCGAAGCCGCGGCCCTTGCCGAGCCAGTACTCCTCACAGCCCGTGTCGACGAAGCGCTCGTCGTTTGCGGGGTCTGCGTAACGCAGTTCGTACCAGCACGAACCGGCCCAGTTGGGCATCGTGTTCGTCTCGCGCGTGTACGTCTTGCGACCGTCACCGAGGTCGAGCTCGACGCTCACCCACTCGCTCGCACGCGACAAGGGCGACTCCGGCATGGACTGGGCGTCCTCCGGGTCGTAGGTCTTCGGCGAGTAGTCCGCGACGTCGGGCAGTTCGACCGGCAGCATCGACTCCGGCAGGGCGTGCGCCTCGCCGTTCTCGTCGTAGACCACCGGGAAGGGCTCGCCCCAGTAGCGCTGGCGGCTGAACAGCCAGTCGCGCAGGCGGTAGGTCGTCGTGCCGCTTCCGCGCTCGTTCGCCTCGAGCCACTCGATGATCTTGACCTTGGCGTCCTCGATGCCGAGCCCGTCGAGGCTGAGGCCCGAGGTGGCCGAGTTGATGGCGACGCCCGCGCCGGTGAACGGCTTGTTCTCCGGGTGGCCCTCGGACGGCTGCACGGTGCGGATGACGTCGAGGTCGTACGCGGCCGCGAAGTCCCAGTCGCGCTCGTCCTGCGCGGGCACGGCCATGATGGCGCCGGTGCCGTAGCCCATGAGGACGTAGTCGGCGACGAAGACGGGCATGCGTCGACCTGTCACCGGGTTCGTGGCGAAGGCACCGGTGAAGACACCGGTCTTGCCCTTCTCGCCGGTCTGACGCTCGAGGTCGCTCTTGCGGGAGGCCTCACGACGATAGGTGTCGACGGCCTCGCGCGGGCTTGTCGCGCCCCCGCTCCACGCGTCCTTCGTGCCCTCGGGCCACGTGTCGGGCACGAGCGTGTCGACGAGCGGATGCTCCGGGGCGACCACCATGAACGTCGCGCCGAAGATCGTGTCGGGGCGCGTCGTGAAGACCTCGAGCTGAGCGCCCTCGTGGTTCTCGACGTCGAAGCGGATGCTCGCGCCGTTGCTGCGACCGATCCAGTTGCGCTGCTGCAGCTTGATCGACTCCGGCCAGTCGAGGCGCTCGAGGTCGTCGACGAGGCGGTCGGCGTAGGCGGTGATACGCATCATCCACTGCGGCAGATTGCGCTTGAAGACCGGGAAGTTGCCGCGCTCGGTGCGGCCGTCGGCCGTCACCTCCTCGTTTGCCACGACGGTGCCGAGGCCGGGCGACCAGTTGACCGGAGCGTCCGACTTGTACGCGAGGCGACGGGCGTTGACGGCAGCGGCGCGCTCGGTGGCGTCCAGTTCGGCCCATGCGCGGCCGTCCGGCGTGGCGACGCGACCACTTTCGAGGGCTTCGACGAGCGTGTCGATCGGACGGGCCTTACCCGCGTCCTCGTCGTACCAGGCGTTGAAGATCTGCAGGAAGATCCACTGCGTCCACTTGTAGTAGGACGGCTCGATCGTGGCGAAGGTGCGACGCATGTCGTGCGACAGCCCGAGCTGACGCAGCTGGCGACGCATGTTGACCATGTTGTCCTCGGTCGTCTTGCGCGGGTGCTGGCCGGTCTGGACGGCGTACTGCTCCGCCGGTAGGCCGAACGCGTCGTAACCGAGGGTGTAGAGGACGTTCTTGCCCTGGGTGCGCTGGTAGCGCGCGTAGACGTCGGTGGCGATGTAGCCGAGCGGGTGCCCGACGTGCAGTCCCGCACCGGAGGGGTAGGGGAACATGTCCTGGATCATGACCTTCTCGCGCTCGGCCACGCCCTGCGGGTCGGCCCACGGCCCCGTGGGGTTGGGGGCCTCGAAGGTTCCCTGCTCCTCCCACACGTCCTGCCACTGCTTCTCGATCTGCCCCGCCAGTTCGGCGGTGTAGCGGTGGCCGTGCTCGGTGTCGCTCAAGGAAGTACCTCACTCGCGTCGTACGGCGTCAGCGCGACGCCGGATTGTTCGCCCGTCATTATGTCAGCAGCCGCCGTCGCCGCCCGGGCACCGGGCTCTGGCGACCTTCGATGTTGCCTCGGAAACGCGGCACCTGTGCCGCGGTCCCCGCTCAACATCGAAGGGCCGTCACCGCGGACGGTGACGACCCTTCGTCGTGCTGAGTCCTCGTGAGGACTCACGGAAGCACTCAGAGGTTGTTGAGCTGCTTCGCCATGGCCGACTTCTTGTTGGCGGCCTGGTTCTTGTGGATGACTCCCTTGGAGACAGCCTTGTCCAGCTTCTTCGAAGCGGCAGCAAGGGCCGTGGTAGCGGCGTCCTTGTTACCGGCTTCGACCTCGGCGCGGAACTTGCGGATCCAGGTACGCAGCTCAGCCTTGTAGGACTTGTTGCGCTCCGTACGAACAGCGTTCGTCTTGATCCGCTTCATCTGCGACTTGATGTTTGCCACAAAAACTCACTTCTTCGGTCGAATGATTCTGTCGTGAGGGCGACAGTCGGCCTCTCGGATATGGCGTGGGGACACCTGGCGATGAGAGACCGCTGGTTACTGCTTGCGTGTGCGCACGACCTGAGCCCACACGCACTCGTCCAAACTTACCAGCCGGACCCCGCGGGCACGCAATCGGCCTAAGCGCTCGGCGTCCGACCAGCTTCAGCCTCGCTCGGGCGGCGCGTGACGCTGCTTGCAGATCTCGAGCACGGCGTGCTCGACGGCGTACTGCGGATCGCGCCCGCCGCCCTTGACGGCGAAGTCGGCCGCAGCCACGGTCTGAATCGCGCGGCCCAACCTGACGCCGTCCCAGCCGCGCGACGCGCCGCGGGCACGATCGATCTGCCACGGGGGCATACCGAGCTGCTTGGCGAGTTCAGCGCTGCGTCCTCCCCCGGCGGTGGCCACCTTGGCAACCTGCCGCAGCTGTGAGGCGAGGACCGCCACGACCGGAACCGGGTCGAGCCCGGAGGCGAACGCGTGACGCAGGAGTCGAAGCGCTTCGGGAGCATTGCCGGCGATGGCGGCGTCGGCAACCCGGAAGCCCGTGGCCTCGACCTTGCCCGAGTGATAGGTGGCGACGACGTTCTCGTCGACGACGCCCGTCGTGTCGTCGACGAGTTGCTTGCACGCCGCAGCCAGCTCCGACGTGTCCTTGCCCGCTGCCTCGAGCAACGCCCGTACAGCCTCGGGGGTGATCTTGCGGCGCGCGATCCGGAATTCGTTCGTGATGAAGGCCGACTTGTCGCGGTCCGACTTCATGGCCGGCGCCTCGATGACGTGCGCCTTCGCCTTCTTCATCGCGTCGAGGACACGCTTGGCGCGGTTGCCGCCCTTGTGGAGGACGACGAGGTGGGCGTCGTCGAGCGGATGCTTGAGCACGTCGGAGAGTTCGTCGACGAGCGGATCGGTGGCCTCGACGAGGTCGCGCACGACGACGACGCGGTGCCCGCCGAACAGGCTCGGTGACAGGTCCATCGTCAGGCGGCCCGGCTCGTACTCGAGCGCGTCGAGGCGGATGACCTCCGCGTCGGGGTGGCTCGAACCGAGCGCCTCGAGCACGTGCGAGAGCGCTCGTTGCGCGAGCACACGCTCGGGGCCGGTGATGAGCACCAGCTGAGGCAGCGCCGACGATTCGTTCATGGCGTCAGCCTCTCATCGGCCACCGACAACCGGGGCGCCGACCGGTGCAACAGCGACGTGGGAAGCACACCTCGCGAGACGAACACCCCGATCGTCGTGCTGCTCACAGCGAACGTCACTCCCCCGCCGGGCGGATGCCGAGTTGCGCGCAACGGGCGAGCACCGACTCCGCCGAGAGTTCGAGGTGGTCGGCCAGCTCTTCGGCTGACAGGCCCATGCTGACGCCCTCGCGCAGTTCCTCGTCGGACTCCGCCGTCCACGCCTCGCCGCCGGTGACGGCGGTTCGGGCCGTGTCGTCGACCGGAGGCGGCGTCGACTTGGTCGGTGCCTTGATGGCGCTGGCCGTCCCCATTCCGCTGACACCGGCTGCCGCTGCGGCGGCGAGCGCCCGCTCCTTCGCGTCCGCCGCGGAACCTGCCGATAACCCCGACGACGCTGCCGAGGACGCCGACGAAGCGCCCGACGAGCGGACGGAACTCGACGAGGGGCTGGGAACCGACGGCTGCTTCGTCGAGCGCGTACCGGCCGCCGGCGGAGGGGTGACGTCCGGGGCGTTCTCGTCGAGACGAGCGAGCGCCTTGAGGATGAGCGCACGATCGGTGGTCGGCCAGAACGGCGGCAACGAGCGCTGGAGGAAACCGGCGTAGCGGGCCGTCATCATGCGCGAGTCGAGGAACGCGACGACGCCACGGTCGTCGGTGTGCCGGATGAGGCGCCCGGCGCCCTGCGCGAGGCGCAGCGCGGCGTGGGTGGCCGAGACGGCCATGAACCCGTTGCCGCCCATCTTCGCGATGGCCTGCGAGCGAGCCGAGGCGAGGGGGTCGTCCGGTCGCGGGAACGGGATGCGGTCGATGATGACGAGTTGGAGGCTGCTTCCGGGCACATCGACGCCCTGCCACAGCGTCAGCGTGCCGAAGAGGCACGTGCGGGCGTCGGCGGCGAAGGTGCGCACGAGGGTGCCCATCTGGTCCTCGCCCTGGCACAGCACGGGGATCTCGTCGCCGAAGCGCTCCCGCATCGCCTCGGCGGCGGCCTGGGCGGCGCGCATCGAGGAGAAGAGGCCGAGCGTGCGTCCACCGGCCGCGCGCACGAGCGTCTCGATCTCGTCGAGGGCCTGCGGTGAGAGTCCGTCACGCCCGGGCGGAGGAAGGTGCTGGGCGACGTAGGCGATGCCCTGCTTGGGGTAGTCGAACGGCGAGCCGACGTCGAGGCCCTTCCACTGCGGGCCGCCCGCTCCGCGCAGGCCGAGGGTTCCGGCCACGGCGTCGAACGAGCCACCGAGTTCGAGGGTGGCCGACGTCATGACGACCGATCGCTCACCGAAGATCTTGTCCCGCATGAGCATGGCCACGCTCATCGGCGCGACACGCAGCGCGGAGACGCCGGTGCGCTGGTTGTGGGAGACCCACAGGACGTCGAGCTCCCGCTCCTCGAGGATGCGTTCGCACGTCTCGAAGATCTCGTCGATCGCGGCTCGAGCCATCTGGCGAACGCCGTCGTTGTCCTGCGGGTTCTTCGGCTTCAGTTCCGAGGCGATGGAACGTGAGGCGTCGAGAATCGTGCGCAGGGCCGCCTCGAGAACGTCGGAGACTCCGAGCAGCCGCCCTTCCTGGTGTTGCTCGAGTGCCTCGCCCAGCACCTCGGCCCCGCGCTTGAGGTCGTCGGTCTCGGCGAGGCGGCCACAGCGCTTGGCGGCCGCGTTGATCGTTCCGGTCGTCAGTTCGTCGGTGATGGTCGCGGTGACGCGGTCGACGAGCTCGTGGGCCTCGTCGACGACGAGCAGGTCGTGCTCGGGCAGCATCTGGCGCCCCTCGAAGGCGTCGATCGCCATGAAGGAGTGGTTCGTCACGACGACGTCGACCTCCTTCGCGTCGGCGCGCGCCATTTCGACGAAGCAGTCCTCGACGACGGGGCACTTGCTGCCGAGGCACTCGTGGCTCGAGACGGAGACCTGGCGCCACGCCCTCTCGGACACGCCGGGCACGAGTTCGTCGCGGTCGCCGGATTCGGTCTCGTCGGCCCACTCCCGCAGGCGCACGACCTCGCGGCCGGTGCGTCCGGCGTGTTCGTCGACCTGGCCGACGCCCATGAGCGCGCCCTCGTCGTCGTCCGGGTAGCCACCGGTGAGCTTGTGCTGGCACAGGTAGTTACGCCGCCCCTTGACGAGCGCGTACGTGGGCCGGCGCCCGAGTAGCGGTTCGAGCGCGTCGGCGAGGCGCGGCATGTCGCGATCGACGATCTGCGCCTGGAGGGCGAGCGTGGCCGTGGCCACGATGGCCGGTTTGTTCACCTCGAACGCGTGACGGATCGCGGGCACGAGGTAGGCCAGCGACTTTCCCGTGCCCGTACCCGCCTGCACGAGCAGGTGCTCGTCGCGCTCGATGGCCTCCTGGACGGCGTTCGCCATCGTCGACTGCCCCGGCCGCGGGACGCCGCCGACGCCGGAGACGGCCGCGGACATGAGTTCGTCGAGCGAGGGCAGTTCGGGCATGCGCCCACCCTATGGCAGCACCGGGACGCCCTCCGAGTCGCGACGCGGGCACGGCTGTGGAAACGCCTGTGCGGGCGTCGTCACTGTGGACGACGCCCGCACAGGCCACCGCATGCGGCTCACTCGCCGGGCAGAACCCCCGGCAGGTGCGGCGCGTGATCGGAGCAAATGTAGTGCGCCACGAGCGCCGTCCACCCCGTCTGGTGCGCGGCGCCGAGGCCGACGCCGGTGTCGCCGTGGAAGTACTCGCTGAACGTGACGTGCTCGTCCCACAGCGGCCCGTTCGGGTACTCACGCTGGTCGCCCGGGCGGCCGTTGGGTCCGAGACGGAAGAGATTGACGAGCCGGTCCTCGAGGTCGGAGACGATCTCGGACAGCTTGACCATCCGCCCCGATCCGGTCGGGTACTCGTACTCGACGTCGCCCTCCGCCGACGCGGCGTACAGACGCAGCGAGTCGACGACGAGGAAGTTGACCGGGAACCACACCGGCCCACGCCAGTTGGAGTTGCCGCCGAACAGGTCGATGTCGGACTCTCCGGGGGTGTAGCGGATCGACATCGAGCGTCCGCCGATCTCCGCCGTGTACTCCTCGCGGTAGGCCGCGGACAGCGAACGGATACCGAACTCGGAGAGGAACTCGTTCTCGTCGAAGAGTCGTTCGAGCAGCAGGCCGCGGCGTCGCTTGGAGATGAGCGTCATCGTCAGCTTCTCGCCGCCGGAGTCGGCCTCGGCCTGCGTGATGGCCTTCATCATGGCCGGCTCGCGCTCCATCATCCACTCGACCTCGCGCACGAAGTCGGGCAGTTCGTGCTGCACCCAACTCGGGGCGATGAGCACGGCCATGAGCGGCAGCAGGCCGACCATCGAGCGAACGCGCAGCTGGATGATCTCGCCGTCCTCGCGCTGGAGGGCGTCGTAGAAGAAGCCGTCCTCCTCGTTCCACAGGCTCGACACCTTCTCCGGCGTCGTGCGGTCCATCGCGTGGGCAAGGTTGATGAAGTACTGCAGGAACGTCGTGGCCGTGTTGTCGTAGGCCCGCTCGTGGCGCGCGAGTTCGAGGGCCATGCGCAGCATCGACAGCGAGAAGAACGCCATCCAGCTCGTCGCGTCGGACTGTTCCAGCTTGTAGCCCGGGGGCACGGCGGTCGAGCGGTCGAACAGCGCGATGTTGTCCATGCCGAGGAAGCCGCCCTCGAAGAGGTAGGAGCCCTCGGCGTCCTTGCGGTTGACCCACCACGAGAAGTTGAGAAGCAGCTTGTTGAAGACCTGGATGAGGAAGGCCTGGTCCTGTCCGCCGTCAATGGCGTAGACCTGCCAGCAGGCCCACGCGTGGACGGGCGGGTTGACGTCCTCGAAGGCCCATTCGTACGCGGGCAGCTGACCATTGGGGTGCTGGGCCCACTCCCGGCACATGAGCACGAGCTGGTGCTTGGCGAACTCGGGGTCGATGTGCGCGAGCGGCACGGTGTGGAACGCCAGATCCCACGCGGCGAACCAGGGGTACTCCCACTCGTCCGGCATCGAGATCACGTCGGCCAGGGCAAGGTGGCGCCAGCCGACGTTGCGTCCGTGTCGGCCCTCGACGCCGGTGACGCGCTCACGCGGCGGCGCCTTGACGGCCGGGTCGCCCTCGAGCCATTCCTCGACGTAGTAGCGGTAGAGCTGCTTGCCCCACAAGAGGCCCGCGAAAGCGCGACGGGCAATGTGACGGTCGTCGTCGCTCACCGTTGCCGGGATGACCGCGGCGTAGAACTCGTCGGCCTCCTCGGCGCGCACCCGACGGACGATGTCGAAGCCCTCACCGAAGGCCGGGTCGCCGGGCACCGGCTCCTGGTGGGCGGTTCCCTTGGGCTGGTGGGCGCTCGAGCGCCCGACGCCGCGCAGACGCAGCCGCACGGTGACGCTCTCACCCGGCGCGATGGCCTCGAAGTGGTACCAGAAGCCGACCTTCGTGCCGTGGTCGAGGCGGATGCCGTCGCTCTCCCCCGCCACGATGCGCTGGTTGATGCCGTCCTTCGTCAGCTCACGGGGGTTGGTCTCCGCGCCGAACACGGCGATCTCGTTCGTCTCGTTGTCGCAGAAGATGATGCGCGGCTCGCCGTCGGCGTGCAGTTCGTAGTCGCCGAGCCAGCCGTGTTCGGCGCGCACGCAGTTCTCCGTGACGAGGGAGATCGAGGGTTCACGCTCGTCTCGTCCCCACGACCACGTGTTGCGGAACCACGCCTGCGGCACGAGGTCGAGCGGCGCGGCGTCGGGGCCGTGGTTGGTCGCGGTGTACTCGAGGCAGATGTCGGTCGGGTTCGCCTTGGCGTGCGTGACCTCGATGTCGAAGAAGCGGTTCTCGTCGAAGACTCCCGTGTCGATGAGCTCGTACTCGTCGTCGGTTCGCCCGCGCGAGGCGGCCTCGGCGCGCAGGTGGTTGTACGGGAACGCGGCCTGTGGGTAGCGATAGAGCCACGTGCCGTAGGAGTGGGTGGGGGTGGCGTCGGTGGGCCACCAGACCTCCTTGACGTCCTCGCCGTGGTTGCCTTCACCGTTCGTCAGGCCGAACAGACGTTCCTTGAGGCGGTCGTCCTCACCGTTCCACAACGCCAGCGAGACGTTGAAGAACCCGAAGCGGTCGCACAGACCCGCCAGTCCGTCCTCGCCCCAGCGGTAGGCGCGCTGGTGGGCGTGGTCGAACGGCAGGTAAGCCCACGCGTTGCCGTCGGCAGAGTAGTCCTCACGGACCGTGCCCCACTGGCGAGCGGCCATGTACGGCCCCCACAGACGCCACGGGTCGCTGTCCTTCGGTGCCTGGGCCAGACGGCGGTGTTCGGCGGTGGCCGTGGTGCGGGAAGACGAACTCACGAGCGCATCCTATTGAGGCCCGCTGGGGACGGACGAATCCGTGGCGCGAAGCTCAGGCGACGCTGGACGTCAGATACGGCTCCAACTCGCCGGCCAGTTCCTTCGTCACCTTGGCGTGCACGTGGGTGCCTTCGGGGCGGTGCTCGACGCCGAGCACGTCACCGTCGGCGTGCACGCGGCTGAGGAGGTCACCTCGCTCGTACGGCAGCAGGAGTTCGACCCGCACGTCGGGGTGGGGCAGTTCGTCCGCGATGAGTTGCAGCAGTTCGGGCAACCCCTCGCCCGTACGAGCCGACACGGCGATGCAGTGCTTCTCGTGGCGCATCAGGCGGTCGATGACGTCGGGGGCGGCGATGTCGGCCTTGTTGATGACGATGACTTCCTTGACATCGCTCGCGTCGACGTCGGCGAGTACCTCGCGCACCGCGGAGATCTGCGACTCCGGGTCGGGGTGGGAGCCGTCGACGACGTGCAGGAGCAGGTCGGCGTCGGCCACTTCCTCCAGTGTCGAGCGGAAGGCCTCGACGAGTTGGTGCGGCAGGTCGCGCACGAAGCCGACGGTGTCGGCCAGCGTGTAACCGCGCCCGTCCGGCGTCTCGGCGCGGCGGACCGTCGGGTCGAGCGTGGCGAACAGCTGGTTCTGCACGAGCACACCGGCGTTGGTGAGGCGGTTGAGGAGCGAGCTCTTGCCGGCGTTCGTGTAGCCGGCGATGGCGACGCTCGGCACGTTGTTGTTGCGGCGCCCGCTGCGCTTGGTGTCGCGAGTCGTCTTCATCTCCGCGATCTCGCGGCGCAGCTTGGCCATGCGCGTGTTGATGCGACGTCGGTCGAGTTCGATCTTCGTCTCACCGGGACCGCGCGACCCCATGCCCTGGCCACCCGCGGCCTGACCACCGGCCTGACGCGACATCGACTCACCCCAACCGCGAAGACGCGGCAGGAGGTACTGCATCTGAGCCAGCTCGACCTGGGCCTTGCCCTCCTTGCTCTTCGCGTGCTGGGCGAAGATGTCGAGGATGAGCGCGGTGCGGTCGATGACCTTCACCTTGACGACGTCCTCGAGAGCGCGGCGCTGGCTCGGGGCGAGCTCGCCGTTGGCGATGACGGTGTCGGCGCCTTCGGCGACGACGATCTCCTTGAGTGCCTCGGCCTTGCCCTTACCGAGCCAGGTGCCCGGGTCGGGGCGCAGGCGACGCTGGACGACGCCCGCGAGCACCTGGGAGCCGGCCGTCTCCGCGAGAGCGGCGAGCTCACGCAGGGAGTTCTCGGCGTCCTCGCTCGAACCCTCGGACCAGACGCCCGCCAGGACGACGCGCTCGAGGCGCAGTTGGCGGTACTCGACCTCGGAGACGTCCTCGAGCTCCGTCGACAGGCCGTGCACACGGCGCAGAGCGGCGCGCTCTTCGCGCTCGATCTGGTCACCGTCGTAGGAGTCGACGACAAATCCGCGGTCGTCGTAGACGACCGTTGCGTCGTCGCCGTCCGCAAGCGCCTGGGCTCGGCGGGAAAGGAAGTCGGCGGGGTTGCGCTCGTTCAGGGCTGATCCTCACGTTGTGCGTCGCTGCGGTCGAGGTGACGCGCAGAGTTCGATCGTTGCAGGGTTCAACGAGCGAGGCCAGCGATTTACTCCCGCGGTTGCGACTCGCCCGGGCGGAGTTCTCCGCTCCCGCGCCGGTTCTCGAGCCAATGCGGCGGTCGTAGGCTGTGCCGTGATGAGCGATCACTACTTCACTGCGGAGCCGGCGTCACCCGACGAACGGCGCACCCTCACCTTGCGCCTGGCCGGGCGCAGCGTCGCCATGCAGACCGCACCCGGTGTCTTCTGCCCCGACCGTCTCGACTCGGGCACTGCTGTTCTTCTCAACCACGCACCGGCGCCGCCCGAGGCAGGCACTTTCCTGGACATGGGGTGCGGCTGGGGGCCGATCGCGACGACGCTCGCGTTGGAGAGCCCGGATGCGCACGTGTGGGCGGTGGACGTCAACGAACGCGCCCTCGACCTGTGCGCGACGAACGTTGCGGCTCAGGGGTGTTCAAACGTGACGACCGCTCGCCCGTCGCAGGTTCCGGCCGACGTTCGGTTCGATCTCATCTGGTCCAACCCGCCGATCAGGGTGGGCAAGAAGGTGCTGCATTCGATGCTGCTCACTTGGCTACCCCGCCTCGTCGTCGGCGGGCGCGCCTACCTCGTCGTCCAGCGCAACCTCGGCTCGGACTCACTGGCGAAGTGGCTCGTGGAGCAGTTGGGCGACGCCTACGAGGTCACGCGCCTGACATCGGTCAAGGGGTTCCGCATTCTCGAAGTGGTGCGCACGTCCGACGGCGGACCCACGCCCTTGGAGGCTGCGGAGGACACTGGCGCACCGGCGCCAAACGCGGACGTCTAGGCCATTGAGTATCGCTCAGGTTCACGTTCACTGACGACGTTTTTCGTTGGGACACAAACCGTTTCGCCGACCACACGTCGAGCGTTGTCCGACCGGGCGACTCAGCGTTGCGGCAGGTCGACCTCACCGTCGGCGACGAGCTGAGCCGGCCCCGAGAGCGCAACCTCGTCGCCCTTGATGTGCACGCCGAGCGTGCCGCCGAGAACGTCGACCTTCCAGTCGAGCTGGCCCTCAGGCTTGCCGCCCCACCACCACGTCGCGATAGCCGCGGCCGCAGCGCCGGTGCCGCACGAGCGCGTCTCGCCGCTGCCGCGCTCGTGCACGCGCATGCTGATGTGGGCGTGCTCGATCGCATGGACGAACTCGACGTTGCTGCCGTGCTCCGGGTGAGGGTCGACGTGCGGTGCCTCGTGCAGCTCGAGGGAGCCCAGGTGCACCGACGGAGGTAGCGCGACGACGGTGTGCGGGTTGCCGAGTTCGAGGCTGAGCGCGGGCAAGGGGTCGGGCGAACCGTGGACCTGGACGACAGAGTCCATCCCGCGGCGCTCGGCCTCCTCTTCCCGGGCGAGGCGCCACTGGCCGAGCTCGACGGCCCAGCCGTGCGGGACGGACACCATCTCCTTGACGCCGGCGCGCGTCGCGATGGCGAAATGCTCGCTCGCGACGAGTCCGCGCGAGCGCAGGTATTCGGCGAAGACGCGCGTTCCGTTGCCGCACATCTCGGCGAGCGACCCGTCGGCGTTGCGGTAGTCCATGAACCACTCAGCCTCTCCGGCGAGCGCCGCGACCTCGGGCACCGCAGCCGTGCGCACGACGCGGATCATGCCGTCGCCGCCAATGCCGGCGCGGCGGTCACACAGGAAGGCGACGTCGTCGACGCTGAGGTCGAGGGTGCCGTCATGATCGGGCACCAGGACGAAGTCGTTCTGCGTGCCGTGGCCCTTGGTGAATGGAATGCGCGTCACGCGCTCATCGTGTCACACGGCGTCAGACGCAGCCGCGACCCTTCCGTGCCGCGCCGGACTGTAGCCGTCGACTTCCGCCAGGGCGCGGGCGAGGAGATCCGGCGCGTCGTAGGGCAGCCACACCGGCCGCGGATCCGGGCGGAACCACGCGCGCTGACGACGGGCGAACTGGCGCGTCGCGATCGCCGTCGCCTCCTTCGCGGCCTGCTCGTCGAGGAGGCCGTCGAGGTGCTCGAGCGCCTGGGAGTAGCCGATGGCCCGGCTCGCCGTCCGCCCGTTGCGCAGGCCTCGGGCGTCGAGTTCACGCACCTCGTCGAGCAACCCGCGTTCCCACATGAGGTCGACACGTCGCTCGATGCGGGTCACGAGTTCCGTCGGGTCGGCCTGGAGGCCGAGCACGATCGTCGGTTCGAGGAAGGTTTTCGTCGGCGCCGTGGCGCTGAAGGGGCGTCCGGTCAACGCGATCACCTCGAGCGCGCGCACGACCCTGCGCCCGTTGCTCGCAAGGATGTCGGCAGCCGCCGCGGGATCCTGCTCGGCCAACTCCCGGTGAAGGGCGCCGGAGCCCTCGTCCTCGAGGCGCCGCTCGAAGCGGGCGCGCACCTGCGGATCTGTCGGCGGGATCTCCAGGACGTCGAGCGCGGCCCGCAGGTAGAGGCCGGAGCCACCCACGACGATCGGAACGTTGCCACGAGCCAGCACCCCTTGAATGTCGGCCCGAACCTCGCGCTGGAAGCGCGCGATCGTCGCCTCGTCGAGGATGTCGAGGGTGTCGATCTGGTGGTGCGGGATGCCGCGCCGCTCCCCCACAGGCAGCTTGGCCGTACCGATGTCCATACCGCGGTAGAACTGCGACGCATCCGCGTTGACGATCTCGCCGCCGAGTCGCTCGGCAAGGTCGAGCGAGAGATCGCTCTTGCCGGTTGCCGTCGGGCCGACGACGGCGATGACGCGCGGTCGCACGAGTGCTCGATCGGTACCGGGGGTGTTCACGCGCCTATTCTCCCAAAGCTCGGAGCACGCTTGCACCAGCGGCGCACGGCGGTGCTTACGCCGCGGCGGGAGTCGGCGCCTGGTCTGCGCTACGCCACAGGGTGAGGGCGAGACCGAGCGCCGCGAGGACGGTGGCAAGCACGAGGACGAGCGTCCCGCCCCATCCCAGCGTGGCGAAGGGCCACCCGGCCAGCGCACCGATGACGGACGAGCCCGTGTAGTAACCGAACAGATAGAGCGAGCTCGCCTCGGCGCGATGGCGCGTTGCGAGGGCCGTCACCCACCCGCTCGCGCTCGCGTGGGCGGCGAAGAAGCCACCGGTGAACGCCAGCATGCCGACGAGCAGCGTCGCGAGGTTGTCGAACCAGGTGAGGAGCAGGCCGAGTGCCATCGTCAGGGTCGAGACGGCGAGTACCGGCCCGCGACCGTATCGGTCGGCCAAGCGTCCGGCCCAGGCGGACGTGAGCGTGCCCGACAGATAGAGGCAGAACACGAGGCCGACCACGGCCTGCGGCAGAGCGAAGGGCTCGCGCAGGAGGCGGAACCCGAGCACGTTGTAGATCGAGACGAAACCGCCCATGAGAAGGAAGGCGACGGCGACAAGCGCCATGAGGCGCGGGTTGCGCAGGTGGTGGGCCAGGTTGGCGCTCGACGCGCGAAGACCGATCCGCTTGGGTTCGAAGAATCGGCTCGCGGGGGCGAGCTTCACGAAGAGGGCGGTGAACACCAGCGCGACGACGGCAGCCGCTTCGAGTGCCCACCGCCACGTCGTGACGTCGAGCGCGAACGAGGCCACGATGCGTCCGGCCAACCCACCGATCGTCGTGCCTGCGATGTAGCGGCCCATGGCCGTTCCGAGGGACGCGCCGTCCACCTCCTCGGCGAGGTAGGCCATGGCGACGGCGGGCACACCGGCGAGGGTCAGGCCCTGGAGGGCACGGCCGGCGAGGACGACCTCGAGCGAGGTCGCGAGAGGAATGAGCAGGCCGATGATCGCGGAGAGCAACGCCGAGGCGACCATGACGCGGCTGCGTCCGAAGCGTTCCGAGAGGATGCTGGCCGGAACGATGGCGAAGGCGAGCACACCGGTCGTCGCGCTGACGGCGAGGGCTGCCACGGCCGGGGACGCATCGAACTCACGCGCGAGGTCGGGCAGGACGGCCTGCGCCGAGTACATCGACACGAAGGTCGCCATACCGGCCGCGAAGAGCGCCGTCGTGATGCGGGTATAGCCGGCGTCGCCGCGCACATAGCCACGCAGTGCATCGGCGTGCTGTGCCGCCCCGGGCTGCTCGGTCTCCGCTGTCGCTGTCATGTCCCTCACTCTGCGCCGGGCGGCCCACATACGGAAATACGTTCTCAATGCCACACTGATGCACATGACGCATGAGCAGGATCCGGAGGTTCTCTCAGGTCACAACTGGATCGTGACCCTGGCCGAGGTGGAGAACGTCACCGATGCCGCGGCGATGCTCGGGACGACCCAGCCGACCCTCTCCCGGAGGCTTGCGACGCTCGAATCAGCGCTCGGAGCGTCGTTGTTCGATCGACCGGGGCGGCGGCTGCGCCTCAACGACGCCGGACGCATCTACGTCGACGCGGCCCGCCGCGCGGACTTCACGATGGCCGTCGCCCGCGCGCGCATCGCCGAGATGCACGGGGGCGACGACGAACTGCGCCTCGGCTTCCTCCACAGTTTCGGCCCCTGGCTCGTGCCCCACCTGCTGGGCCACGTGCGTCGGAGTCACCCGCACGCACGCTTCCAACTCGTGCAGGACGCCGCCGAGACGATCTGTCGCCTCGTGCGCGAGGGCGACCTCGACGTCGGGATCGTCTCTCCGAAGCCGCGCGTGGAGGAAGGCCTCCAGTGGCGCTCGCTCATCCAGCAGCCCATCGCCCTGGCCGTTCCCGAAGACCACCCGTTGGCCTCACGCGGGGAAGTGACGCTACGCGACGCAGCCGAGGAAACCTTCGTCACCATGCCGGCTCACTACGGCATGCGACGCGTGCTCGACGAGGCCTGCGCCGAGGCCGGATTCCGCCCGCGTCTGGGGACCGAGTGCCAGGAGTTGGGTACGGTGCGCGGGCTCGTCGAAGCGGGGCTGGGCGTAGCCCTGCTCCCCCGCGAACAGCGTCGATCAGGCGCGGACGGTGTGCGCCTCGTGACTCTGTGCGACCCGGCACTCACGCGCGAGATCGGCATCGTGCGCGCCGCCGATCGGGTGCTCCCCGCCGTGGCACGTTCGCTCGCCGACGCGGAAGCGCCCCCACTACCTTTCGGGCAGTAGGGGCGCGTGGCGTGGGATGAGGAGCGGCGTCAGCCGATGCCGCAGGCGGGGGCGCTCGGCGCCGGGGTATCGGGCTTGCCGATCGACGGCATGCCGAGCGCGACGGCGGGCTTGGCCGCGCCGGCCGGCGTTCCCGCTGAGGCCGCGTCCTGCAGAGCCTGCCAGGCGTCGCCGCCGCGAGTGCGACGCACGTCGTACGTGCCCCCGTCGAGACCGGAGTCCGCGACGAGGTGGTGCGGCGCACCGTAGGTGACCTCGACCGTCACCATGTCGCCCGGGCGAGGGCGCTCGGCTCCTTCGGGAACGGCGAAGTGGACGAGACGGTTGTCGCGGGCACGGCCCGACATGCGGTTGGTCTCGGCGTCCTTGCGGCCCTCGGCCGGGGCGACGAGCACCTCGACCGTGCGGCCCTCCTGCTCACGGTTGCCCGCCCAGGAGACGCGCTCCTGGAGCTCGATGAGGCGCTCGAAGCGCTCCTGCACGACTTCCTTGGGGATCTGGCCGTCCATCGTGGCCGCCGGGGTGCCGGGGCGAATGGAGTACTGGAACGTGAACGCGGAGCTGAAGCGCGACTTCTCGACGACGTCGAGCGTGCCCTGGAAGTCCTCCTCCGTCTCGCCGGGGAAGCCGACGATGATGTCGGTGGTGATGGCAGCGTCGGGCATGCGCTCGCGCACCTTGTCGATGATGCCGAGGAACTTCTTGCTGCGGTAGCTGCGACGCATGTCCTTGAGCACCTTGTCACTGCCCGACTGCAGGGGCATGTGCAGGCTCGGCATGACGTTCGGCGTCTCGGCCATGGCCTCAATGACGTCGTCGGTGAAGGCGGCCGGGTGCGGACTCGTGAACCGGACCCGCTCGAGGCCTTCGATCTCACCGCAGGCGCGCAGCAGCTTGCTGAAGGCCTGGCGGTCGCCGAACTCCACGCCGTAGGTGTTGACGTTCTGGCCGAGCAGGGTGATCTCGACGACGCCCTGGTCGACGAGTGCCTTGACCTCGTTGAGGATCTCGCCGGGTCGGCGGTCCTTCTCCTTGCCGCGCAGCGCGGGCACGATGCAGAACGTGCAGGTGTTGTTGCAGCCCACCGAGATGGAGACCCAGCCCGAGTAGGCAGAGTCACGGCGCGTCGGCAGCGTCGAGGGGAAGACCTCGAGGGATTCGAGGATCTCGACCTGCGCCTCGGCGTTGTGGCGCGCGCGCTCGAGCAGCACCGGCAGGGAGCCGACGTTGTGCGTTCCGAAGACGACGTCGACCCAGGGGGCGCGGCTGACGATGTCGGAACGGTCCTTCTGCGCGAGGCAACCACCGACGGCGATCTGCATGCCCGGCGTCTTGTCCTTGACCGGGCGCAGGTGGCCGAGGTTGCCGTACAGCTTGTTCGAGGCGTTCTCACGCACCGCGCACGTGTTGAACACGACGAGGTCGGGGTTCTCCGGGCGCTCGGTGTCGGGCACCGCAGCGAAGTCGGTGTACCCGGCCTGCTCGAGCAGCCCCGAGATGCGCTCGGAGTCGTGGACATTCATCTGGCACCCGTGGGTGCGCACCTCATACGTCTTAGCCATGGCCCATCGATTCTAGTGCGCCTCGTCGGGTGCGGCCGAACCCTGGATTTCCTTGATGACCGACCACACGAGCGAAGGCGGATATCCCTTGCGGGCGAGGAGCCCGGCGAGACGCCTCGTCTGCGTCTGTTCGTCGAGGCGCGACATCGTTGTCATCTTCTTGCGCGCGAGTTGGAGGGCGACGGCGCGCTCGGCGTCGTCGTCGACCTGTTCGAGGGCGCCCTCGGCCACCTCGGGGGTGATGCCCTTGCGCTTGAGCTCCTGCGCGAGCGCCTTGCGCGCCAGTCCGCGGGAGGCGACCTGTGAACGCACGAGCATGCCCGCGTAGGCCTCGTCGTCGACGAGCTTCACGTCCTCCATGCGGTCGAGCACGGCTTCCGCCACGTCGTCGTCGACCTCCTTCTCGCGCAGTTTGTCCGCGAGCTGCGCTCGACTCTTCGGGGCGGCCGTGAGCTGACGCAGAACGATCTCGCGAGCAAACCCCAGCGGATCCTTCTCGCGCTCGGCCGCCTCCTCCTCGCGGCGCTTCTGCGCCCGCTTCTCCCGGCGCTCGGCCTTCTCGGCCCACGTGAGCTGCTTCTTCTTACGCCCCTTGCCCTTGGCGCCACGGCCCGCCGACCGCGCGCCCTCGCCGAAGGACGAACACGAGGAGCCTCGCCAGCCGGCCGAAGACGACGGTTCGTCATCGCGAGGCTCGAAACCACCCGATGCCGGGCTCGGGCGCGCCTCACCCCAGGTGGTCGATGCGTCGAAGCTCGCCTCGACGACGTCGGAGGGGTCGATGAAGTCGGGCAGCCCCAGAGACTGCCCGACGTCGTCAGGTCGGTGGTTCATGCGCGTGCACGAGTCGGCGCGCGCCGGGTTACCGGTCGCGCGCCGGCGTCGATCAGAAGTCGACCGCAACCTCGGCGTCGATCGGCGCATCCGGATCGAGAACGCCTGCCGTGTCCTCGGCGTCCGGGTCGACGAGGATGCCCAGCTTCCGCTTGATCTTCAGCTCGAGCTCGTCGGTGAGCTGCGGGTTGTCCTTGAGGAAGTTGCGGGCGTTCTCCTTGCCCTGACCGAGCTGGTCTCCTTCGTACGTGTACCAAGCACCGGACTTGCGCACGAAGCCCTGCTCGACACCCATGTCGATGAGACCACCCTCACGGGAGATGCCCTGGCCGTAGAGGATGTCGAACTCGGCCTGCTTGAACGGCGGAGCGACCTTGTTCTTGACGATCTTGGCGCGGGTGCGGTTACCCACGGGCTCCGAACCGTCCTTGAGCGTTTCGATGCGGCGCACGTCGATGCGAACCGAGGCGTAGAACTTGAGCGCCTTACCACCGGTGGTCGTCTCCGGGGAGCCGAACATGACACCGATCTTCTCGCGCAGCTGGTTGATGAAGATCGCCGTCGTGCCGGTGGAGTTGAGCGCACCCGTGATCTTGCGCAGTGCCTGGGACATGAGGCGCGCCTGCAGACCGACGTGGCTGTCGCCCATCTCGCCCTCGATCTCGGCGCGGGGCACGAGTGCGGCGACCGAGTCGATGACGATGATGTCGAGCGAACCGGAGCGGATGAGCATGTCGGCGATCTCGAGCGCCTGCTCACCGGTGTCGGGCTGGCTGACGAGGAGCGAGTCGGTGTCGACGCCCAGCTTGCGGGCGTACTCCGGGTCGAGCGCGTGCTCGGCGTCGATGAAGGCGGCGATGCCGCCGGACTTCTGGGCGTTGGCCACGGCGTGCAGCGCGACGGTCGTCTTACCGGACGATTCCGGGCCGTAGATCTCCACGACACGACCACGCGGAAGACCGCCGATACCGAGCGCGACGTCGAGCGCGATCGAGCTGGTCGGGATGACCTCGATGGGCGGGCGCACGTCCTCACCGAGGCGCATGATCGAGCCCTTGCCGTGAGCCTTCTCGATCTGAGCCATCACGGTGTCGAGCGACTTCATCTTGTCGCCGCCTGGGGAAGTGGTGGGAGCCTGGGACTTGGCCATGGCGTTCTCCTTCGTCGAATCGTGGATGAGCGCGCCTACAGACGATCGAGCCCTCGGTCCACGTGCGGGTGACCTGGTGTCGAATCAGACGCTAGAGGCGAACACCGACAACCCCGCAATGGCAGCCCACGCACGTTGTGGACGGGGGTTCCCCGGCGTCGCATCTGTGGATGACGATACACGAAAGTTAGAACACGCGTTCGATCACGTGCAGCGTGGCGTGGCGGGAGGCGTCCCGGCTACTCGAAGGGGCGCTCGACGATGGGGAGATCCTCACCCAGACGGCGCGACTCCGGCACCTCGAAGGCGTCGCACACGGCCTCCCACACGCGGCGCGCGGGTACCCCCTCGGCGAGCGCCTCGTTCGCGGTGCGCCCGCCGAGGTCGGTGAGCACGTGGCTCGAAGCGACCATCGGGCCGTAGGCATCACCGAACTCGCCGAGCATCAGACGATTGAACTCACTCTCACGCACTCCCCCAGACTCTCCCGCCCGCACTCGGTTCGCCAAACGAGCGCTTTGCCTGACGGCCGACCTCCCCGACTCCGCGGACGCGCCACGTCCCTGCGTGCCAGGGTGGAGAACATGCTGGAACGTACGCCCGCCCATGTCCGCCCCGGAACCCGAGTGCTCGTCACCGGCGCTGCACGTGGCATCGGAGCCGCGCTGGCCACGCAACTCGCCTCCCACGGCGCACGTGTCGCCTTCACCGGTATCGAGCCCGACGCGCTCGAAGCGGCTGCTTCGGCCGCCGACAGCCCTTCGTACGCACTCGATGTCAGCGACCGTGACGCCGTCGACGAGGTCGTCGATCGCGTCGCAGCCGACTTCGGCGGCCTCGACGTCGTCGTCGCGAACGCCGGCATCGCACGGCAACTGCCGATGACGGGCGGCGACCCGAGTGTCATGGAGCGCATGCTCGAGGTCAACACCCTCGGCGCGTACTACACGGCCCGCGCGGCCGCGCGACACGTGGCGCACCTCGGCGGCTACCTCCTCATGACGTCCTCGCTCGCGGCGGCGGTGCACCTACCGTTGCTCGGTGCATACTCGGCGTCGAAGGCGGCCGTCGAGGCGGTCGGCGACACCCTACGCATCGAACTGCGCCCCGACGGAGCCCGCGTCGGCGTCGCCTACTTCGCCGAACTCGACACAGAGATGACCTCCCGCGGGTTCGACACGGGAGCAGCGCACGCCCTGCTCGGGTCCCGGGGCACGTTGAGTGGCCTCGGCTCCCTGCCCCAGGCCGTCGACCGCATCGAACGCGGTATCGCCCGCCGTTCTCGCACCGTCTGCGCCCCGGCGTGGGTGCGCCCTGTCGTCCCGCTGCGTCATTTGGCCCAGCGTGCCGTCGAGTTGCGGGGCTTTCCCAACCTGCGCGAAGCCCTCGAGCTGGCCCGCAGCGAGGACGCCCCGTGGACGACTCCGCAGCCCGACGGCAGGCCGAGCGCACGTCACGGGGAGCACGCACGATGACGGCGCGCATCGCACCCGGCGGCCGTCGCGAGATCGGAGCCGTCGCCTGGCTGGGCTCGCGGATCGCGGGTCGGGTCACAGGAACCGAGCCACCGGCCTTCATCACGACGCTCGGGCGGGGACGGCGGCAGTTCTGGGGGTGGCTCGCGTTCGCCGGTTCACTCATGCCCTTCGGCACGCTGACGCGGCGCGAGAGCGAGTCGGTCATCCTGCGCGTCGCGGCCGTCACTGGGTGCGCCTACGAGAGCGCCCACCACCGTCACCTCGGCGAGCGCGCGGGCTTGAACGCGGCCCAGGTCGACGACGCCAACGACACGGGCGACCTCAGCCCGGCGCTGTGGAGCGAGCGGGAACTCACAGTGCTCGCAGCCGCGGACGAGGTGGCCCGCACGGGTGACCTCACCGACGCGACCTGGCAGCGAGTGCGCGGTCAGCTCAGTGAGCGCGAGGCCATCGAACTCGTCCAGCTCACCAACCACTACGTCATGCTCGCCACGACGCTGCGTGTGCTGCGCGTCGAACCGGATGCGCCCCGACGCACGGCGTGATTGAGAGCCCACCGACGCCGGTGGCGCTTCGGGTAAACACCGCGACGACGGGGTTGTCGGCGGCTCGTGGGAGGCTGCCGTCATGAGCAGTTCCGTCGTCGAGCGCTTCTCCCCTGCCACGCGTGAGTGGTTCACGGGAACGTTCGGCGAGCCCACTCCCGCGCAGGAGGGCGCGTGGGAATCCATCAGTGAAGGTCGGCACACGCTCGTCGTCGCCCCGACCGGTTCGGGCAAAACCCTCAGTGCGTTCCTCTGGGCGCTCGATCGGCTCGCGAGCACGCCACGCCCCGACGACGTCGACCGTCGCTGCCGAGTGCTCTACGTCTCGCCGATGAAGGCCCTCGCCGTCGACGTGGAGCGCAACCTGCGCTCACCGCTCGTCGGCATCAGGCACGCCAGCACGCGCCTCGGCCTCGAGGAGCCGGATCTCGGCGTCGCCGTCCGCTCGGGCGACACGACGCCGGCGGAGCGCCGCGCGTTCGCGTCGCGCTCGGCGGACGTTCTCATCACGACGCCGGAATCGCTGTTCCTCCTCCTCACGAGTAGCGCCCGCGAGCGCCTGCGGGGCGTCGAGTACGTCATCGTCGACGAGATCCACGCCGTCGCCGGCACCAAACGCGGAGCGCACCTCGCCGTGACGCTCGAGCGGCTCGATGCGTTGCTCGACTCTCCGGCGCAGCGCATCGGGTTGTCGGCGACGGTCAGCCCGGTGAGCGAGGTGGAGCGCTTCCTCGCGGGCGGCCGCCCGGTCACGACGGTGCAGCCGCCCAGCACGAAGAACTGGGAGCTCGACGTCGTCGTGCCCGTGGAGGACATGGCCGACCTCGCGACGACGCCCACACCGGACGCCGAGGCCTCGTACGACGATCACGCGCCCGAAGCGACGGCCTCCATCTGGCCTCACGTGGAGGAGCGCATCGTCGACCTCGTGGCCTCGCACACCTCGACACTGGTGTTCGCCAACTCTCGGCGCCTCGCCGAACGCCTCACGGCGAGACTCAACGAGATCTGGAGCGAACGCCTCGAGGCGGCCGAGGCCGAGCGTGCCACGAGCGCAGGGGAATCCGAGGGCCCCGGTGACCCCGCAGACGCGCACGAGCCGGAAGCCGACGCTGATTCCGGGGAGTTCATGCACGGGTACGACGCCCGGGCGAGCAAGCCGGCCGCCCAACTCATCGGTGGGGCCGGCACGAGCCGAGGCGCTCCGGCGGTCCTGGCCCGCGCGCACCACGGCTCCGTGAGCAAGGACGTGCGCGCCGACATCGAGACCGAACTCAAGGCCGGGCGCCTGCCGGCCGTCGTCGCCACGAGTTCGCTGGAACTCGGCATCGACATGGGCGCCATCGACCTCGTCGTCCAGGTGGAGTCGCCGCCGAGCGTGGCGAGCGGCCTGCAGCGCATCGGACGCGCGGGCCACCAGGTGGGTGCGACGAGCCACGGTGTGCTCTTCCCGAAGTACCGTGGCGACCTCCTCTCGGCAGCCGTCGTGGTCGAGCGCATGCGCTCGGGTGAGATCGAGCCTCTCCGGGTGCCGAGCAACCCCCTCGACGTCCTCGCCCAGCAGGTCGTCGCCATGGTGGCGATGGACGACGTCCCCCGCGCCGATCTGCTCGCGCTCATGCAGCGCAGCGCGCCGTTCGCCTCGCTCACCTCCGGGGTGCTCGACTCCGTCCTCGACATGCTGTCCGGCCTCTACCCGAGCGACTCGTTCCGCGAGCTGCGCGCACGCATCGTGTGGGATCGCACCGACGACGTCCTGCGCTCACGCCCGGGCGCCCAACGTCTCGCGGTCACGTCCGGCGGCACGATTCCCGACCGTGGGCTGTACGGAGTCTTCCTCGCGGGCGGTGACGGCCCCGGCCGTCGCGTCGGTGAGCTCGACGAGGAGATGGTCTACGAGAGCCGCGTCGGCGACGTCTTCACGCTCGGCACGAGCACGTGGCGCATCGAGGACATCACGCGCGACCAGGTGCTCGTGACGCCGGCTCCGGGTCAGGCGGCGCGCCTGCCGTTCTGGAAGGGCGACTCCCTCGGTCGTCCGCTTGAACTGGGACGAGCCATCGGTGCGTTCGCCCGCGAACTCGGCGACCTCGACGACGCCGCAGCCACCGCCCGGGCTCGCGCCGTCGGTCTCGACGACCTCGCCTCCCGCAACCTCGTCACGTACCTGCGCGAGCAGCAGGAGTCGACCGGACGCCTTCCCAGCGACCGCACCATCGTCGTCGAACGCTTCCGCGACGAGATGGGCGACTGGCGGGTCGTCGTCCACTCCCCGTTCGGCGCAGCCATCCACGCGCCGTGGGCCCTCGTCGTGGGCGCGCGGATGCGCGAACGCTTCGGCGCCGACGTCCAGGCCATGCACACCGATGACGGTCTCGTCTTCCGGCTGCTCGACACCGAGGGCGACGACGACACCCTCACGGCGGCCTTGCTCGAAGCGATCGTGCTCGACCCCGACGAGATCACCGCCCGCGTCACCGACGAGGTGGGCGGCACCGCGCTGTTCGCCTCCCGCTTCCGGGAGTGCGCCGCCCGGGCGCTTCTGCTCCCGCGTCAGAACCCGGGACGCCGCCAGGCGCTGTGGCAGCAACGCCAGCGGGCCGCCCAGCTCCTCGAGGTGGCGAGCGACTATCCGAGCTTTCCCATCGTGCTCGAGGCCGTGCGCGAGGTCCTCCAGGACGTCTACGACGTGCCGGGCCTCGTCGAGCTCATGCGCTCGGTGGAGCGCCGCGCCATCCAGGTGGTGCACACCGAGACGACGTCACCCAGTCCGTACGCCAAGGCCATGCTGTTCAGCTACGTGGCCCAGTTCCTCTACGAGGGCGACTCGCCGCTCGCCGAACGCCGCGCCGCCGCGCTGTCCCTCGACCCGGAGTTGCTCGCCGACCTGCTCGGCTCGGCCGGTGGCCTGTCGATCGCGGAACTGCTCGACCCCGACGTCGTCCGTCGCCACGAACGCCGACTGCAACTGCTCGATCCGAGCCGCGGGATGCGTCACGCGGAAGACCTCGCGGACGCATTGCGCACCCTCGGCCCGTTGACGCTCGACGAGATCGTTGCGCGCTCGGGGCGTCACGACTCCGCTGACGATGATTCCGGGAGCCGGGATCCCGGGGAACCTGATGCCTCACCGGACAGCGATGCCGCCCCGAATCTGAGTTCCGACGAGTGCCGTGCCTGGTGGAACGCCCTCGTCGGTGAGCGCCGCGCCATCGAGGTTCGGTGGGGCTCTCGGACGAGGCTCGCAGCCGTCGAGGACGCAGCTCGCTTGCGCGACGCACTCGGAGTCGCCCTGCCGCCCGGCGTCCCACAGGCCTTCCTCGAGCCCGGCGACACGCCCCTCGACGATCTGCTCACGCGGTACGCCGCGTGCCACGCACCGTTCACGGCGCAGCAGGCGGCCGAGGCCTTCGCCCTCGGGGTGTCCGTCGTCGCAAACGCCCTCACGCGCCTCACACGAGCCGGACGCCTCACGCACGGCGCCCTGCTGCCCGACGCGCTGGGCGGCGGCGACGTCTCCGGCGAATACTGCGACAACGCCGTCCTGCGTTCCCTGCGTCGGCTGTCCCTCGCGGCTCTTCGCGCCGAGATCGAACCGGTGTCCGCCGCGCAGTACGCCCGGTTCCTGCCCCGCTGGCAGCAGGTTGGCGACACGTTGCGCGGTGCCGACGGCGTGCTGGCCGCGCTCGAACCCCTGCTCGGTGTGCCCATGCCGGCGTCCGCGATCGAGAGCCTCGTCCTGCCCGCACGAGTTCGCGGCTACCGGCCCGCCGACCTCGACGAACTGCTCGCCTCTGGTGAACTGCTCTGGCAGGGCCACGGCAGTATCTCGGCCGACGACGGATGGATCAGTTTCCACACGCCCGACTCGGCACCGTTGACGCTTCGGTCGGGCGCCGGCGACGCACCGGCCGGCGATTCAGTCGATGCTCACGCTCCTGCGTCGCGCGCCCACGACGAGACCACCGATCACACCGAAGCGCACACCACCGACACTGACACCACCACGAGCCACGAGACCGCTGTCGCTGCGCAGCGCGTCACGTCGCGCTCGGTGCGCGACGTCCTCGCCCGCGGCGGAAGTCACCTGTTCCGTGACATCGCGGGAGCTCTCGGATCACACGATGACACCGCCGTCGCGACAGCCCTCTGGCAACTCGTGTGGGAGGGCGCCGCGAGCGGTGACACCTTCGCGCCGGTTCGGGCCCTGCTCAGCGGCGGCACCAGTGCCCACAAGCCGCGGGTTCCGAGTAACCGCGGTTCTCGGTACGCGCGCCTGCGTGGCCCGTCGCTCTCCACCCGCTCGCGACCGAGCGCCGCCGGTCTCGCGACGGGTCGTGGACCGGCGCACGGCGCGGGCCGGTGGCGGCTCCTGCCGGAGGCCCACGACGACCTCACCGAGCGCACGTTCATGGCTGCTGAACTCCTGCTCGTCCGACACGGGGTCGTCACGCGCGGCGCCGTCGTGGACGAAGAAATACCCGGCGGGTTCTCCGCCGTCTACCGGGTGCTCGCCGGCGCCGAGGAGCGTGGCCTCGTGCGCCGCGGTTACTTCGTCGAGGGCCTCGGGGCGTCCCAGTTCGGTGCCGCCGTCGCCGTCGACTCGCTGCGTGCCACGCGAGCGCCCGAGCCCGATCCGTGGGGTCGACGCGAACCGGAGATCCTCGTGCTCGCTGCCTGCGATCCCGCCAACCCGTTCGGCGCGGCCCTGCCGTGGCCGGCCGCCCAGGATGCTCACGCCGGGCATCGTCCTGGCCGTAAGGCGGGTGCCCTCGTCGTCATCGCCGACGGCGAGCTCGTCACCTATCTCGAACGTGGCGGTCGAACCGCCCTCACGTGGCCGGCTGACGACGCCGCCTGGGCACCCGTAGCCCACGCCCTCGCCGACCTCGTGACGCGTGGTGCGCTCTCGTCGCTCACCGTGCGCACGGTCAACGGCCTCACCGCCCTCGGCAACGAGGCTCCCCTCGTCGCGGCGCTGCTGGAGGCGGGCTTCCATTCCTCACCCCAGGGCATCCGCAAACGCCGCTGACGTTCCGCGGTCCGAGCATGACGAAGGCCCGCCACCCGCTCGAAGCGGGTGACGGGCCTCGTCCTGGCGTGATGCGTCAGGCGGCGCGGGCCACCGCGTCACGCTGCGGGTGCAGCACGACGGGGGCGCTGGCCTTCTCCGCGGCCTGAACGCTCGCGGCGACGAGCGACAGCGTCTCGGACATGGGCAGCTCGAGAGCCTCGCAAACCGCAGCGAGCAGCTCCGAGGAGGCTTCCTTCTCGCCGCGCTCGATCTCGCTGAGGTATCCGAGCGAGATGCGGGCCGTCTTCGAAACCTCGCGCAGGGTGCGCCCCTGTGCGCGGCGCTGCTGGCGCAGCACGTCACCGAGCTGTTCGCGAAGCAAGATCATGCTTTCCTCCTGGCGACGGCGCATCGGTGCGCGCGATTGGCGATGTCAGGTTCCAACATAGCGCTGAGGGGTGACAACCCCAACGGGTGTTCACCGCGTGTGGTCGAGCGCCATCTGCCAGGCCGCCCAGGCGGCTGCCCGACGGATCTCGGCGCGATCCCCCACGAACTGAAACCTGTCGACATGGCAACGCCCTCGCTCACCCGAAGATTCCCCGGAGAACGCGACGGCGACGTAACAGGTTCCGACGTCCTGGCCGTCCTGGATGGCGGGTCCTGCGACGCCAGTGGTGGCCACGGCGAGGTCTGCCGCGAAGAGGCGTACGGCACCGTGAGCCATCTCGAGAGCGACGTCGGCGTCGACAGCACCGCGCTCACGCAGCAGGTCCGCATCGACGCCGAGCACCGCGGCCTTGGTGGGCGTCGCGTAGGTCGCGGCTCCCCCGCGCAGCACGGCGCTGGCGCCGGGAACGTCGGCGATACCCGCGCTCACGAGGCCGGCGGTGAGGGACTCGGCCGTGGCGATCGTCAGGCCACGGTCACGCAGCTGCTCGACGAGACGCGTCGCGAGATCGGCCGAGTCGTTCTCGGTCACGGCGCGTCGGTCCTGCTCGCTCATGACTGCGTCGAGCGCGCCCGCGCCGTCCGGGCGCTCTCACGTCGCAGCTTGGCGGCGCGGAAGAAGTAGTCGATGCCTGTCGCGACGGTGACGACGATGGCGGCCGCCATGACGACCCATGCCCCGATGTGGCCCCAGTCCGGAAGCGGCAGGACGAAGAGCCCGGCGGCGAGCGCCTGCAGGGCTGTCTTCAGCTTGCCGCCGTGACTCGCGGGCATCACGCCGTGACGGATGACGACGAAGCGCAGCGCGGTGATGGCGAGCTCGCGGGCGAGCACGACGATCGTGGCCCACCACGGCAGCACGTCGATGATCGACAGCCCGATGAAGGCCATGCCCATGAGCGCCTTGTCGGCGATCGGGTCCATGAGCTTGCCGAACTCGGTCTCGAGGCCGCGGGATCGGGCGATCTGGCCGTCGATGCGGTCGGTGATCGAGGCGACGACGAACAGGACGAACGCGATGATGCGGTAGGTGGTGTTCTCACCGCCGTCGGCGAGCAGGAACCAGGCGAAGAACGGTACGAGGGCGATACGGCCCATCGTGAGAACGTTCGCGAGGTTCCAGGTGCTGACGGGCTTGCGCGCCGCGGTGGGCGTCTCGGTCTCGTGATCGCTCATCCGCTTCACCGCACCTCGGCGACGAGGTCGATGCCTTCGGTGGCGACGACCTCGACGCTCACCATGTCGCCGGTGGCGAGGGGGCGCTCGTCGCTCGTCTCGACGTAGGTGACGCCGTCGACGTCGGGGCCCTGCTGTCCGGCGCGGCCGACGAAGCGCAGTTCGCCGTCCTCGTCCTCCGCCTCGACGAGGACGTCGAGGCGTTCTCCGACGCGCTCCTCGGCTCGCTGGAGGTTGAGTTCCTCGGTGAGCGTACGGAAGTGCTCGAGGCGGGCTTCGATCTCGTCCGTGGGTAGCTTGTCCGCGTAGCTCTCGGCCTCGGTGCCGTCCTCGTCGGAGTAACCGAAGACACCGACGACGTCGAGACGCGCGGCGACGAGGAACTGCTCGAGTTCCTCGAGATCCTTCTCGGTCTCGCCGGGGAAGCCGACGATGACGTTCGAGCGGATGCCGGCGTTCGGCGTGCGGCGGCGCACGTCGTCGAGGAGCGTGAGGAACGACTCGCGGTCACCGAAGCGGCGCATCGTGCGCAGGAGCGGCCCGGAGGCGTGCTGGAAGGAGATGTCGTAGTACGGCGCGACGCCGGGCGTGTTCGCCATGACGTCGAGCAGGTCGGGTCGGATTTCCGCAGGCTGCAGGTACGACACACGCACACGCTCGATGCCGTCGATGGCGGTGAGTTCGGGAAGCATGGTGTCGAGCAGACGCAGGTCGCCGAGGTCCTTGCCGTACGACGTCGAGTTCTCCGAGACGAGGAAGACCTCCTTGACGTCGTGCTCCGCGAGCCAACGCGCTTCGGCGAGAACGTCGGAGGGACGGCGGGACAGGAACGCGCCGCGGAAGGCCGGGATGGCGCAGAACGCGCACCGTCGGTCGCAACCGCTCGCGATTTTGAGCGGGGCCCACGGGCGACCGTCGAGGCGGGCGCGGATGACGCGCGGCGTACTGACGGGCGAGGCGACTTCCACGTCGGAGGGCTCGAGCGTCGGAGCGTCGCCGTGGCCAGGCAGCGCGAGGCCGGAGGCTCCCTCCTGACGCTTGGCCGGCGAGATCGGCAGTAACTTACGACGGTCCCCTGGCGTGTGGGCCTCCGGCTTGTGGCCGTTGAGCACGGCAGTGAGGTGGGAGCTCATGTCGGAGTAGGAGTCGAAGCCGAGCACGGCGTCCGCCTCGGGAAGCTGCTCCGCGAGCTGGTTGCCGTAACGCTCGGCGAGGCAGCCGACGGCGACGACGGCCTGCGTGCGGCCCGAATCCTTGAGGTCGTTCGCCTCGAGGAGAGCGTCGATGGAGTCCTTCTTCGCCTGCTCGACGAAGCCACACGTGTTCACGACGGCGACGTCGGCCTGAGCGGCGTCGTCGACGAGGGTCCAGCCCTCGGCCGAGAGGCGACCGGCCAGTTCCTCGGAGTCGACCTCGTTCCGTGCGCACCCGAGGGTGACGACGGCGACGCTTCGTGAGGGGGCGGAAGTCATGGCACCGAGTGTAGTGGCGCACCGTCACCGCGCCCGACGACGCGCGGGGTGCCACCTATGCTGAGCGCTGTGTATGACGCGCCACTGACCACTGCTCCGTTGCTCCTGTCGCTCGTACTCGCAGCCTCGGGGGTGGCCAAGCTCGTGGACCGCGAGACGGTCGGTGAAGCGTTTGTCAGCCTGCGTCTTCCCAGCGCGCTGACTCGGCTGAAGGCACCCACGCTGCTGCCGTTCGCGGAACTAATGCTCGCGCTGGCACTTCTCGTGACGTCAGGAGCGCTCGCCGTCGTCGTCGCCCTCGTCGCGCTCGCGGTGTTCGTCGCGTACCTCGTCGTCATCGTGCGAGCTCTGGGCTTCGACGAGCCGGTGAACTGCTCGTGCTTCGGCAAGCTGGGTCTCGGGACGGTCGACCGTTTCACCGCCGTGCGCAACGCGGTGCTCGTCGCCCTGGCGCTCGTCACGCTCTACGACGCGACACGCGGGCGCAGCGTCGTGTCGCGGTTCGCCGACTTCGACGGCGAGGCCTGGGCCTGGCTCCTCGCCGTGCTCGTCGGCATCGTGCTCACGTGGCTCATCGCGGGCCACCGCGGCGGGCAGGAAGCGTCTGCGCCCAGCGACGCGGGCGACGACTATGTGCGTCAACCCATCCCCTACGCCGTGCTGCGCACCCGCGAGGACGCCGGCGTCACCCTGCGCGAGATGGCCTACAGCAACCCTGTCCTCCTGCTCCTCGTCTCGCCGCACTGCGGTTCGTGCCTCCCCGTGATCGAGCGGGCCCGTACGTGGCAGCACAAGCACGAGAACCTGCGCACCGTTATCGTGCTGAGCGGCGACCCGGACGAACCCACCGGACTGCAGGACGAAGGCGACTTCGACGTGATGTTCGACCCGTCCTTCGAGATCGGCCGCCTGTTCGCAGGCGGCAACCCGACCGCCGTCCTGCTGGGCGCCGACGGAATGCTCGCCGGCGGTCCGGTGAGCAGCAAGGGCAACGTCCTGGAGCTCCTCGACGAGATCAGCGAAGAACTGTCGGCCGTCGAACAGCCTGCGGCCGATGACGACGCGGCCGCTGAGGACGCTCCCGACGCGTCTGTGACGCAGACGTCCCTCGAGACGCCGCCAGCCCTCGCGACACCGGCTCCCGTGGTCCAGTCATCCCCCGCTCCCGCCGTCGACGACGCTGCCGACCTCCCGGTGACCGACACCGGTGTGGCCGAGACCCAAGACGTCGTCGAAGACGACGAGTACGTCACACGCCCGACGCCCTACGCGCTGTTCACCGACGGCACCGGCACGAAGGTCTCGCTCTTGGACATCGGCCGGGCCGGGCCGACCGTGTTGCTCTACGTCAGCACCGGATGCGGGTCGTGCAAGGAGGTACTGAACTCCGTCGCCACGTGGCAGGCCTCGCTGCGCGGCGTTCCCATCTTCTGCATCGTCGGCCACGAGGCCGAGGTCGAGCGGCTGGCGCCGTACGGCATCGAACCGAACCGCGCGCTCATCGACGAGCCGCGCGCCGTCGCGACGATGATGCGCCTCGGCACGCCATCGCTGTTCGCCATCGGTCCCGACGAGCACCTCCTCGCCGGCCCGGTGAGCGGCCAGGTCGACATCACGGCAACGATGGAGGCGATCATAGGCGAGGTCAGGGCGGTGCGCCCCGAGGACGCCGGTGACGACCAAGCTGACGGCACGCCGGTCTGAGGCGAGACGGGCCACGCCCCGCGAAGCAGACAGAACGACGGCGCCGCACCTATCGGGTGCGGCGCCGTCGTCGTTGCCTGTGTTCTCCGTCAGCGGCCGTTCTGCGTCAGTTCCCAGGCGTCCTCGGAGCCGTCGCCGCCGTCGTGACCGTCGTAGTACTGCTCGCCCGGTTCGTCGAGATCGCCCTGCGCCTGGGCGACGAGGTCGACCGGACCGCCGTCGGCGCCGCTGGCCACGGCATCGTCCGGAACGTCCTCGCCCTTGAGCAGCGCGAGCGTCATGGGGAGGTCGTCGGGCTTGACGAGCACGTCGCGGGCCTTGGAGCCCTCCGAGGGGCCGACGATCGCACGCGACTCGAGCAGGTCCATGAGGCGACCGGCCTTGGCGAAGCCGACGCGCAGCTTGCGCTGCAGCATCGAGGTCGAACCGAACTGCGTCGTGATGACGAGCTCGGCCGCCTGCAGCAACACGTCGAGGTCGTCACCGATGTCCTCGTCGTTCTCCTTCTTGGGCGCCGTCTGCTGAACGTCCTCGCGGTAGTTGGGCGCGAGCTGAGCCTTGACGTGCGCGACGACGCCGTGGATCTCCGACTCGTTGACCCACGCGCCCTGCACACGCATCGGCTTGCTCGCGCCCATCGGCAGGAAGAGCGCGTCACCCTGACCGAGGAGCTTCTCGGCGCCGGGCTGGTCGAGCACGACGCGGCTGTCGGCGAGCGACGACGTCGCGAACGCCAGACGCGACGGCACGTTGGCCTTGATGATGCCGGTGACGACATCGACCGACGGGCGCTGCGTCGCGAGGATGAGGTGGATACCGGCGGCACGCGCGAGCTGCGTGATGCGCTGGATCGAGGCCTCGACGTCACGCGGCGCGACGAGCATGAGGTCCGCCAACTCGTCGACGACGACGAGGAGGTACGGGTACGGCGCGAGCTTGCGCTTGCTGTCCGGCGGGAGGGTCACCTTGCCCGCACGCACGGCCTTGTTGAACTCGTCGATGTGCTTGTATCCGAACGCGGCGAGGTCGTCGTAGCGCGCGTCCATCTCGCGCACGACCCAGTCGAGAGCCTCGGCGGCCTTCTTCGGGTTCGTGATGATCGGCGTGATGAGGTGCGGGATGCCCTCGTACGCCGTCAGCTCGACGCGCTTGGGGTCGACGAGCACCATGCGCACCTCTTCGGGCGTGGCCCGCATGAGGAGTGAGGTGATCATCGAGTTGACGAAGCTCGACTTACCGGCACCGGTGGCACCGGCGACGAGCATGTGCGGCATCTTCGCGAGGTTGGCCACGACGTAGCCACCCTCGACGTCCTTACCGACACCCATGACCATCGGGTGGTGATTGTTGCGGGCCGCCTGGCTGCGCAGCACGTCACCGAGGCTGACAAGTTCCTTGTCGGCGTTCGGGATCTCGATACCGATGGCCTTCTTGCCCGGGATGGGCGACAGGATGCGCACGTCGGCGCTGGCCACGGCGTAGGCGATGTTCTTGCTCAGACCCGTGACGCGGTCGACCTTGACGCCGGGGCCGAGCTCGACCTCGTAACGCGTGACCGTCGGGCCGCGGGTGAAACCGGAGACGACGGCGTCGATGCCGAACTGGTCGAGCACCTCGGTGAGCGCGTCGACGACGCGGTCGTTCGCGGCCGAACGCTCCTTGGGCGGCGTGCCCTCCTCGAGGAGGGTCGACTCGGGCAGCGTGTACGTGATGTCGCCGGCGAGGGCGAGCTGCTCGACGCGCTGTGGGAGCTGCTCCGTCGGCTGAGCCTCGACCTGACGTTGAGGCACCTCGGCGGCCGGGCGCTGCGCCGTCTCCTGGCGGGCTGCGGCGGCCTTGGGCGATTCGCCCGGACGCTGCTTGGAGCCACCGGCCGTCTCGACGGCGGCGGTGTCGGCCTCGTCCGTGGTGGCCGGGCGTGACGTGGTCGCACGCGAGCCGCGGGCCCGAGCCAGAGCTGCCGCGCCGGCCGACGTGGCGCGCTCGCCCTCGTCGGCGGAGCCGTCCGCCGGGTCGCCGCCTTCGATCGTGTCGATGTCGTAGATCTGCTGCTCGCCGCGCTGACGACCGAGGGGCTTGCGCGAGCCACGCCCGCGACCGCGCGGACCGCGGCCGACGACCTCTGCTGCCTGCTCGTACGGCTCGTCGCCGTGGTGCACGTCGGCGGCGCGGCGGGGTGCTCCGCCGCGCGCACGGTTGCCGATGTCGGCGCCGTGCAGGTCGTCGGCGACGGCGTCGCGCTGGGCGTAGTCGCGCTCCTCGGTCGGAGCGTGACCACCGAAGATCGTGGCCTCAACCTCACGCAGACGCTGAGGGATGCGGTTGACCGGCGTGCGCGTCAGCACGAGGAAACCGAAGAACGACACGAGGCCGAGGATGACGCCGGCGCCCCAGAGCGTCAGGCCTGCGGCCAGCGGGCCACCGGAGATGACGCCGAGCACTCCGCCGGCGTCACGCACGGCGTCGACGTCACCCGCGGCCGGGCGTCCGCCGACGAGGTGAGCGATACCGGTGGAGCCGAGGGCGAGGATGCCGAGACCGATCGACATGCGGTGGGTGGGCTGGTGGCCGCGCGGGTGGCGGAACATGTGTAGACCCATGCCGATGAACACGACAGGCAGGACGTAGGCGATGACGCCGAACGTTCCCGCGGCGACGGCGTGGACGATGTCACCGAACATGCCGGGCAGGTTCCACCACTCGCGCGCCGCGACAACGATGCCGAGGGCGAGGAGGAAGAAGCCGATGCCGTCGCGACGGTGCTCCGGCTCGAGTTCGGCAGCGCTGGCGCCGACACGACGCACGGTGCCGCCGGCGACGTGGGAAACCCCCATCCAGGCGCCACGAGCAGCACGGCTGGAGGCCGACGGGCCCTGCTGAGCCGAGCTCGAACCGCGCCCCTTGCCGGGCGCGCTCTTGGAGGGCGCCTGCTTGCGGGGCGCGTTCTTCGCCGGGGTGGTGCGGGCGCGCGAGGAGGTGGTGCTCCGACTGTTCGGGGCACTCTTCTTCGCTACGAGAACGCTGTCGTTCGGGGGTGTTTTCCGTGTCGCCACCCGGCCAGATTACGGGAGAAGGGGCGCAGTTCTTCGGCCCCACGCCGGGGACCGCACGACGATCTGTCGGCCCCGAGGGGCGGCGTGAACAGCGAGTCGCATCTCACCATCCGGGCGACCTCGGGCACATTCGTGGACGGTACGAGGAGTCGCATGTCAAGGTGTTGCTCGGTCACGAGTTCCAGCGCACAGCCCCGGCTTGCTGGACGGCAACCCTCCACCGCGGTGGGGTGCTCCGGGTGACGACCTGGCTGCGTGCGACCGCACGCAGCAAGCGCGGGTTCGCGACGCTTCTCGTCGGGCGGACCCCTGACGAAGGAGTCTCCTCATGAGTTCTGTCCTTTCGACGCTCGCTGCGACCCGTCAGCCGAAGTCGTTGCCCGCTTCCCTTTCTGCTGTTCGGACGAGCGCCCGCGCCACCCCTGCAACCGTCTCTGACGGTGTCGGTGTGCCGACCTTGCACCACACGGTCGTCGAGTTCGCGAACCTCGATCACGGTGCCACCGCTCCTGCCCTCGTGGGCGTTGCCGAGGCTGCGGAGCGCATCCTGCGCACCTACGGCTCGGTTCATCGCGGGGCGGGGTACGCCTCGCGTCTGACGACCGGCTGGTTCGAGGAGGCGCGTTCGGAGGTGGCGCACTTCGTCGGTCTCGGCGAGGACAGCCACGTCGTCTTCACACGCAACACCACGGATGCGCTGGCTCTGCTCGCCCACGTCCTGCCCGACAACGCTCAGGTCTTCGTCTTCGAATCCGTGCACCACGCGGCGCTCCTCCCCTGGCCCGCCGAGCGCACGACGCGACTGTCGGTGCCGTCCTCCCCCGAGGCTGCGATCGCCACCGTCGACGCCGCGCTCTCCCGCTTCCGCGCGACATCGGATGCTCCCGCGCTCGTCGTCATCACGGGTGCGTGCAACGTGACCGGGGAGATCTGGCCGATCGGTGAACTGGCCGCCGTCGCGCGCTCCCACGGGGCACGGTCGGTCGTCGATGCGGCGCAGCTGGCTCCGCACCGCGTCATCGACGTCGCCGCGTGGGGCGTCGACTACGTCGCGTTCTCGGGTCACAAGATGTATGCCCCGTACGGCGCCGGCGTTCTCGCGGGTCGCGCCGACTGGCTGGATGCGGCCGATCCGTACCTCCCGGCCGGCGGTGCGAGCAAGCGGGTGACAACGGACGACGTCGAGTGGTCCGAAGGCCCGGCACGGCACGAGGGCGGCACGCCGAACGCCGTCGGCGCGATCGCTCTCGCGGCGGCCGCGGCGAAGCTGCGCGCTCACAGTCACGCGATCGAGAACCACGAGCACCGTGTTCACGGCATCATCCGGGACGGGTTGAGCGCGCTGCCGGGTGTGAAGATTCTTCACGTGCTCGGCTCCGACGACGAGCCTGTCGACGGTGTCGGCGTCACGACGTTCACGGTCGACGGGTACGACCCGACGCTCGTGGCTCAGGTGCTCGCGGACGAGCACGGCATTGCGGTGCGCGACGGCCGCTTCTGTGCGCATCTGCTGTGTGACGAGCGGCTCGGCAAGGGCGCGACGGCGGTGCGCGCCTCCATCGGCCTCGCGACGACGGTGGAGCATGCGCACCGTCTCGTCGCGGCGGTGCGTGCGCTCGTGGAGCGCGGCCCGGCGTTCGACTACGTGCACACGCCGGGCATCGGCTGGGCACCGGTGGGTGACGAGCGGGATCTGAGCGAGCCCCGCCCCTGGTGACGGACGGCTCGGGCCGCCGGTTCTGGGGACCGGCGGCCCGAGTCATTCGCAATGGCCTTGCCCGGAGGATGCCCGGAAGGAGTGCCGAGAAGGGCACCAACACGCCCGGTTGCCCGGGCCCGCGTCCGACCGTCAAGTGACTACCCAGACGCCACCATGGCTTGGCGGGCGGAAATCGCGCCGACCACGGGCTGGTGACAGCCATACGAAAGCCGCCCACCCCGAGAAGTGGACGGCCGCGTGCCGCACCGAGACAGGCCCGCCAGGGCCTGGCCGGACGACGCGCCGAACAATGCAGCGGTGTGGTTTCACGCGCAGGGAAGGCCGAGCTTGCGAGGCCCATCCCTGCGCGTGAAACCACACCGCGACCGATTGTTCTGAACGCTCCGCCGGCGCGAAGCGCCGGCTACGCGTTCAGAACAATCGGAATGATCATCGGCCGACGGCGCAGCTTGCCACCGACGAACCCGCCGACGGTGCGGCGGATGACCTGCTGGAGCTGGTGGGTGTCGGTGATGCCCTTGCCGCGGGCGTCGGCGAGGGCCTGCTCGATCTTGGGGCGGATGCGTTCGAAGACCTCGTCGCCTTCGGCGAATCCGCGGGTGCGGATGTCGGGGCCGGCGACGATCTCTCCGGTGGAGGCGTTGCGGACGACGGTGATGGTGATGAAGCCTTCGTCGCGCAGGACGCGGCGGTCCTTGAGCATGTCTTCGTCGGTGGTGCCGACAAGGGAGCCGTCGACGTAGACGTAACCGACGGGCACGGCGCCGGTGATGGCGGCCTTGCCGTCGACGAGGTCGACGACGACGCCATTCTCGGCGAGGAGCACCTGCTCGGCGGGCACTCCGGTGGCTGCGGCGAGCTTGCCGTTGGCCACGAGGTGGCGCCATTCGCCGTGGATCGGCATGACGTTCTTCGGCTTGACGATGTTGTAGCAGTAGAGCAACTCGCCGGCGGAGGCGTGACCGGAGACGTGCACCATGGCGTTGCCCTTGTGCACGACGTTGGCGCCGAGGCGCATGAGGCCGTTGATGAGGCCGTAGACGGCGTTCTCGTTGCCGGGGATGAGCGAGCTGGCCATGAGGATGGTGTCGCCGGGGCCGACGTCGATGCGGTGGTCGCGGTTGGCCATGCGGGCGAGGGCGGCCATGGGCTCACCCTGGGAGCCGGTGCAGATGAGAACGACCTTGTCGTCCTCGAGCTGGTCGAGCTTCTTGACGTCGACGAGCACGTTGTCGGGCACCTTGAGGTAGCCGAGGTCGGCGGCGATCGTCATGTTGCGCACCATGGAGCGGCCGACCATGGCGACCTTGCGGCCGTACAGTTCGGCGGCGTCGAGCACCTGCTGGACGCGGTGCACGTGCGAGGAGAAGCAGGCCACGATGATGCGGCGCTCGGCGCGCTCGAAGACGCGCTCGATGGCGGGCGTGATGTCCTTCTCCGGCGTGGTGAAGCCGGGCACCTCGGCGTTCGTCGAGTCCGTGAGGAACAGGTCGACGCCCTCCTCACCAAGGCGGGCGAAGGCGCGCAGGTCGGTGATGCGCCCGTCGAGCGGCAGCTGGTCCATCTTGAAGTCGCCGGTGCCGAGGATCGTTCCGCCGCCGGTGCGCACGAAGACGGCCAGGGCGTCGGGGATGGAGTGGTTGACGGCGACGAACTCGCAGTCGAACGGGCCGATCTGCTCGCGCTGACCTTCCTTGACCGCCATCGTGTACGGGCGGATGCGGTGCTCCTTGAGCTTCGCCTCGATGAGCGCGAGGGTCAGCGTCGAGCCGATGAGCGGGATGTCGCTCTTCATGCGCAGCAGGTACGGCACGGCGCCGATGTGGTCCTCGTGGCCGTGCGTGAGCACGATGGCCTCGATGTCGTCGAGGCGATCCTTGATGTACTCGAAGTCCGGGAGGATGAGGTCGACGCCGGGGTGGTCCTCGGGGAAGAGCACGCCGCAGTCGATGATGAGCAGTCGACCCTCGTACTCGACGACGGTCATGTTGCGCCCGACCTCGCCGAGGCCTCCGAGGGCGACGACGCGGACGCCGTTCTTGGCCAGGGCGGGCGGTGCGCTCAGTTCGAGTGCGGTGTCGTTCACGAAAGTCCCGATTCGCTCAGGCCTTCGCGCAGGCGCGCACGCATGTCGTCCGTGGCGGGCAGCAGCGGAAGGCGGATGAAGTCACTGTCGATGACACCCTTGTCGGCCATGGCGGCCTTGGCCATGATGGCGCCCTGCGAGGTGTTCATCAGGGCGTCGATGGCCGGGATGAGCCGGGTGTGCAGCTCACGGGCGCGGGTCAGGTCGCCGGCGTCCACGGCGTCGATCATGGCGCGGAACTCGTTACCGGCGACGTGTCCGACGACGGAGACGAGACCGACGGCGCCGAGGCTGAGCCAGATGAGGTTGGAGACGTCGTCACCGGAGTACCAGAGCAGGTCGGTCTCGTTCATGAGCTTGGTCGCCTCGAAGAAGTCGCCCTTGGCGTCCTTCACGGCGAGCATCTGGTCAATCTTGGCCAGTTCACGGATCGTGTCGCTCGCGAGCGGCGTGCCCGTGCGGCCCGGAATGTCGTACGCCATCGCGGGCAGATCGGTGGCACCGACAACGGCTTTGAAGTGTTCGACGATGCCGACCTGCGTCGGCTTGTTGTAGTACGGAGTCACGACGAGCACGGCGTCGGCGCCGACGGCCGCGAGCGCCTTGGCCGCGCGCACCGAGTGTGCGGTGTCGTTCGTTCCGACGCCTGCGGTGACGGCGCAGCGGTCACCGACGGCGTCGACGACGGCGCGGACGGTCTCGACGTTCTCCTCGTCCGTGGTCGTCGCGGACTCACCGGTGGTGCCGTTGACGACGAGGCCGTCGTGTCCGTTGTCGACGAGGTGGTTCGCGAGGCGAGCCACACCCTCGTAGTCGATGGAGCCGTCAGGTTTCATCGGTGTGACCATGGCCGTGACCATGCGTCCGAAAGGTGTCGTCGTCATGCGCCCCAGGCTAATGCACGGCCTCCGGCTGTGGCCCGAAGCCTCGCGCGAGGCAGTCCGGCACTCGACACGGGCACGGCTGTGTGGGTGCAGCGCCGTACAGTGACCGGGTGCAGCAGTATCTCGACCTCCTCACGCGCATCCTCGACGAAGGCGCCGTCAAGGGCGATCGCACCGGTACCGGCACCCGCAGCGTGTTCGGCCACCAGATGCGCTTCGATCTGTCCCAGGGCTTTCCCGTCACCACGACGAAGAAACTTCACCTGCGTTCGGTCTTCGGTGAACTCCTGTGGTTCCTGCGCGGTGACACCAACGTCGGCTGGCTGCACGAACGCGGCATCTCGATCTGGGACGAGTGGGCCGACGAGTTCGGCGACCTCGGCCCGATCTACGGCCACCAGTGGCGCAGCTGGCCCACCCCGGACGGCCGGCAGGTCGACCAGTTGGCGCAGGTCGTCGAGGCGATCAGGACGAACCCGAACAGCCGACGTCACATCGTCTCCGCGTGGAACGTCGCCGACGTCGACGACATGGCCCTGCCGCCGTGCCACACGATGTTCCAGTTCTACGTCGCCGACGGGAAGCTCTCGTGCGGCCTCTACCAGCGCAGCGCCGACGTGTTCCTCGGTGTGCCGTTCAACATCGCGAGCTACGCGCTGCTCACGCACATGGTGGCGCAGGTGACCGACCTCGAGGTCGGCGACTTCGTCCACACCCTCGGCGACGCGCACCTGTACTCCAACCACCTCGAGCAGGCGCAGCTGCAGCTGACGCGTACGCCGAAACCGCTGCCGCGCCTCGTGCTCAACCCCGAGATTCGCGACATCGACGGCTTCGACCTCGACGACATCCGCCTCGAGGGCTACGAGGCCGACCCCACGATCAAGGCACCGATCGCGGTCTGACCGCACCGAAACACCCCTCGCCGGCTCCCGACCCGGCGCGTTCGAAGGAACCGACGTGAGCCACCTGACATCCATCGCCGCCGTCGCGCGCAACGGCGTCATCGGCGCCGACGGAGACATGGTCTGGAACATCCCGGAGGACTTCAAACACTTCAAGCGCACGACGATGGGGCACCCGATGATCATGGGGCGCACCACGTTCGAGGGCATGGGTGCGTTGCCCGGCCGCCGCTCGATCGTCGTCACGCGCAACCCGGAGTACGCACCGAACCTCACCAAGGGCGACGACGTCGTCGTCGTGCACTCGCTCGACGAGGCGCTCGAGGAGGTCGCCGGCGAGGACGCCTTCGTCGTCGGTGGCGCACAGATCTACGAGGCCGCGATGGACGAGGTGACACACCTGCTCATCAGCGAGATCCCCCTCGAGCCCGAGGGCGATGCCCACTTCCCCACCATCGACCCGAAGCACTGGCGCGAGAGCGACCGCGACCCGCGCGATGGCTTCACCGTCGTCACGTACGAACGGCGCGAAGCATGACGCCCGACGAGCGGCGCGACGAGGTCGGGCCGGCCGTGGGTCACGGGGAACACGGCCACGGACAACACGGCAATGGACAACACGGCGGTGGGCAACACGACGTGGACGGCCGACACGACGGCCCCGTGGACGCGCTCCACGAGGACGAGGGTGCGGTCAAGAAGGACTCGATCTCACTGGCCGTCGCCACCGGCGTCTACGGCATCAGCTTCGGGGCTCTCGCCATCGCGGCGGGCCTCAACACGTGGCAGGCGATGGCGCTGTCGCTCCTGCTCTTCTCGGGCGGTTCGCAGTTCGCCGTCGTCGGAGTTCTCGGTGCCGGCGGCACGGGCGCATCCGCCGTCGCGACCTCGACGCTCCTCGGTGTGCGCAACTCCATCTACGGCCTGCAGCTGAACGCGATCCTGCGCCCCCGCGGTCTCAAGCGTGTCGTCGCTGCGCAATTGACGATCGACGAATCCGCCGCCATGGCCGTCGGTCGCCCGACGGCGAAGCTGTCGGGCGTCGGTTTCTGGTGGACCGGCCTCGGCGTGTACCTGCTCTGGAACTCCATGACGTTCGTCGGCACCATCGCGGGCAACGCCATGGGCGATCCGAAGAAGTACGGCCTCGACGCCGCAGCGGTCGGTGCGTTCCTCGCCCTGCTGTGGCCGCGCCTCGGCACGCTCCAGGGCAAGCTGACGGCCGGGCTCGCGGCCGTCATCGCCCTCGGCCTCTCCCCCGTCACCCAGGCCGGCCTGCCGGTGCTCGCCACCGTCGTCGCGGCCATCGCGGTCGGCCTGTGGTGGTCGACACGCACGGACGAGGTGCCGACGCTGCCGAGTGACGACGCCACCGAGGAAGGGGCGGGCGCATGAGCACCTGGACCACCGTTCTGCTCGCGAGCGGCCTGTCGTTCGTCCTCAAGTTCATCGGCTACCTCGTGCCGCCGAAGTACCTCGAAGGCAAGAAGACGTCGAACGTCGTCGCCCTGTTCCCCGTCGCGTTGCTGACGGGACTCGTGTGCGTTCAGGCGTTCGTCGGTGACCACGGCAAGCTGGTGCTCGACGCTCACGCCGCCGCCGCGCTCGCCGCGGTCGTCGCGCTCCTGTTGCGCGCGCCGTTCATCGTCGTCGTCCTCGTGGCCGCCGCGACGGCCGCGCTCATCCGCTTGATCTGACCCGTCGACCGGCCCGGTCACGAACCGGCCCGGCGACGGAACGACACAACGAACGAACCCGGCCTCCCCCAAGGAGGGAAGGCCGGGTTCTTTCGTCGGCGTCACCGCTGACGGGAGTCGACAGGCGTCAGGCCGCCTTCGGCTGCACTTGGCGCTGTACGAGGTCGGTGACGTTCTGCGGCTTGCGCTCGAGCTTCGCGGCGAAGTCGTTGGGCAGCGACAGACGGATGATCGTCCACCACGCCGAGGCGACCTGGCGCGGCAGCGAGCCCGTGACGTACGACAGGCCGTAGCGCTCGCAGATGTCCTGCACGTCCTTGCTGATCTCCTCGTAGCGGTTGCTCGGCAGATCCGGGAACAGATGGTGCTCGATCTGGTAGCTCAGGTTGCCCGTGGCCACGTGCATCGCCTTCGAGCCCGAGATGTTCGCCGAGCCGAGCATCTGACGCAGGTACCAGTCGCCGCGGCTCTCGCCGACGATCGACTTCTTCGTGAAGGTCTCGACGCCGCTCGGGAAGTGACCGCACATGATGACGGAGTGCGTCCACAGGTTGCGCGTGAGGTTGGCGATGAAATTGGCCTTGATCGTCTGCTTGCCCGAACCGGTGAGCGCCGCGAGGAGCGGGTGGGCGACGTAGTCCTTCGTGAACTGCTCACGGATCTTGTGCAGCACCTTGCGGCTGTCACGTTGGAAGACGGCCTTGTCCTTGCGGCCCTTGAGGTACTTGCCGAGCTCGAGGTCGTACGCGGCGATGCCGTACTCGAAGAAACACGCGTTGATGAAGTTCCACGCCGGCTGGCCGAGGTAGAACGGCACCCACTTCTGGTCCTCGTCGACGCGCATGATCCCGTAGCCGAGGTCGTTGTCGCGGCCGATGACGTTCGTGTACGTGTGGTGCAGTTCGTTGTGCGAGTGCTTCCACAGGTCCGACGGCGACGCGTTGTCCCACTCCCACGTCGAGGAGTGGATCTTCGGGTCGCGCATCCAGTCCCACTGGCCGTGCATGACGTTGTGGCCGATCTCCATGTTCTCGAGGATCTTCGCGGCGGCCAGGCCGACCGTGCCGACGACGAACGCCGGCTTCTTCTTGGAGAACAGCAGCAGGGCGCGCGAGCCCATCTCGAGGTAGCGCTGGCCCTTGATCACGCCGCGGATGTACGCGGCGTCCTTCGCGCCCCGGCTCTCGATGATGCGGGCGCGCACGGCATCCAGCTCCTCGCCGAGGCGCTCGATGTCGCTGCGCGTGAGGTGTGCGACCGGGTTGACGTCCTTCTTCTGCATCGCGGTCATCGTGCGTCCTTTCGTAGGGGTGACGTGTGAGTCGTAAGGGTTCGGTGGGCGCCGGGGCGGTTGTCCCTCGCGTGGTGGGGTTCATCGCCCGATCTCGCAAGCTCCGGCGACGCTGGAGATGCAGGTCTGCACCATGACGCCGTCGCCTTCGCTTCCCGAGGTGATCTCGCCGGTGCGCAGATCGCGCACGTTTCCCGAGCGCAGGGGCAGCACGCAGCCGTAACAGATGCCCATACGGCAGCCGGAGGGCACGAGGGCCCCGGCGGCCTCGGCGGCGTCGAGGATGGCGGTGTCGCCGGCGACGTCGAGTTCGAGCGTGTTCGAACCGTCGTGGAGGGTGAGCGCGCCGCCCTCGCCGGGCTCGGCCAGTTCGACGGTGAACTCCTCGGTGTGCAGGTGATCGGCGACGCCGTTGAGGTCGGCGTACTCCCGCAACGCGCGCAGCATGCCCGCAGGTCCGCACGCGTAGGTGGTGCGATCGCACCAGTCCGGCACGAGGTCGTCGAGCTCGCGCGGCTCGAGCCGCCCCTCGGCCTGGGTGTGCCGCTCGACGAGGCGAATGCGGCCCGTCGCGTCGAGCGAGCGCAGTTCGTCGGCGAAGATGACGTCCTCGGGGTGGGCCGCCGAGTGCAGGACGACGATGTCGTGCGCGCTCCCGGCGTGCTCGGTGTCGGCGGCGAACGCCTCCTCGGCGTCGATGCGGTGACGCAGCATGCCCATGACGGGCGTGATGCCGGAGCCGCCGGTGACGAAGAGAACTGGCTCGGCGCCGCCGTTCCAGGTGAAGGCGCCGTCGGCCTGCTCCATATGGACGATCTGACCGGGACGCAGGCTCTCCTGCAGGTGCGCGCTCACGACGCCACCGGTGAGGGCCTTGACCGTGATGGAGATGTAACCGTCATCGCGCGGGCCGGAGGTGACGGAGTAGGCGCGCCACAGGCGCACGCCGTCGATGTCGACGCCGATGCGGATGTACTGACCCGGGCGGTGGCCGAGCCAACCGCGGCCGGGCTGGAGCGTCACGGTGCTGGCGTCGGCCGTCTCGGGCGTGACGTCGACGACGCGGGCGCGCAGATACCGGCGCGAGCGAAGCGGGTCGACGAGATCGACGTAGTCCTCGGGCACGAGAGGCGTCGTGAGGGCGCGCACCGCACGCCAGGCGAGGCGGGTTGCCGAGCCCGCCGGAGAGGTTCGTGGCGCACTCGGCAGGGAGGTCGTCCGAGTGGGCGAAAGAGAGGTTACGGACACACCGACAGTCTATTTAGCCGAATCGACGCAATTCTTGGCCCAGCCCCGACATGCTCCTCGATCTATTTGTTCGTAGAGTGTGAACATGCCGATTCTCACCGACCGCACCCTGGCCGAGCTTCGGGCGTCCCTGCCCGAGACGGCGAGCGCCTGCGTCGAGGCGATCGTCGAGGAGGTCCCCGGTTACGACCGCGCCTTCGATCCTGCGTTACGCAGCAACATCGAGCGCGCCGTCGAACAGGCCCTTTCGGGGTTCGTCGCCACCCAGATCGAGGGCGACCGCGCGACCTCCCGTGCCACCCTCGACGGCGCCTACCGGCTGGGACAGGGAGAGGCAGCGAGCGGTCGCTCCACGGACGCTCTGCTCGCCGCCTACCGCGTGGGTGCTCGTGTCGCGTGGGCTCAGTTCGCTGGCAGCGCCGTGGCCGCCGAGGAGCCGGCGGCGAACGTCGCGGCTCTCGCCGAGAAGACCTTCGCCTTCATCGACGAGTTGTCCGCCCAGAGCCTCGCCGGTCACACGGCGGCCCTCACCGCCCGCACCCGTGAACTGGCCCGTCGCCGGGATCAGCTGACGGCGGCCCTCGTCGCGGGCGAGGCCCGCCCGGCCCTCGAGCACCTCGCCGAATCGGCCCGGTGGAAGGCGCCCGAAACGCTCACCGCCCTCGTCGTCGACGGCGAACCGCGCACGGCGCTCGCCACGGCCCTCGGCGAGCGCGCCCTGTGGTCTCCCGTTGCCGACGGTCCCACCGTCGTGCTCGTCCCCGGCGTGCGAAGCAACGCTCGGAACGGCCTTCTCGAGCGCTGCGTCGGTACGCCCGCCGCTCTGGGGCCGACCGTGGCGTGGACCGAGGCCGGCGAATCAGTCCGTCAGGCACTGCGCGCGCTGCGTTTCGCGAGCGACGACGACGGCGCCGACTGCGACGAGCTGTTGCCCGAACTCGCTCTGGACTCAGCGCCTCTCGTTGCCACCCGACTTCGCGAACGTGCTGTGGCTCCACTCGAGGACCTCTCCCCCGCCAAACGGGAGGTGCTCGCCGAGACGCTGCTCGCCTGGCTCCTGCACCAGGGCCGTCGTGACGAGGTCGCCGGCCGCCTGCATGTCCACCCGCAGACGGTGCGCTACCGCATGAACACGGTGCGCGAACTGTACGGCGACGCCCTCACCGACCCGCGGCGCGTGCTCGAACTGACGCTCGGTCTCCTCGTCGAGGCACGCACCGAACCCACCTCTGACGCGAAGGACGAACGATGACCACCGAACGTTGGCGCACGCCGCTCGGCGACTCGCTGCGCCAGCATGCCGGTGAGATGCCTCCCGTCTCGCACGAAGGCGTCGACGCGGACGTCGTGCGCGTGGCCAAGCCGCTGCTGCGCGGGTGGTTCCACCTCGTCCTCGCGCCGATCTGCCTCGTGGGGTGTCTCGCGCTCGCGATCCTCGCGCCGACGACGGCCGGGCGCGTAGGCGCCCTCGTCCTCGGAGCGACGGGAACACAGCTGTTCGCCACGTCGGCGCTCTACCACCGCAGGTACTGGAGCCCGCGCGCCGACGCGATCCTGCGTCGCATCGACCACTCGAACATCTACCTCATCATCGCGGGCACGTACACGCCGTTCGCTCTCGTCCTGTTGCGCGGCAACCAGCGGTTGTCGCTCCTGCTCATCGTGTGGATCGGTGCCGTTGCCGGCGTCCTGTTCCGAACGTTCTGGGTCGGCGCGCCGCGCTGGCTCTACACCCCGATCTACGTCGCCCTCGGCTGGGTCGCCCTCTTCTACGCCGCCCCGCTGCACGCCGCGGGCGGCACCGCCGTCATGACGCTCATCGCCGTGGGAGGCATCCTCTACACGATCGGCGCCGTCGTGTACGGGTTCAAGAAGCCCGACCCGTGGCCCACCGTGTTCGGTTTCCACGAGATCTTCCACGCGTGCACGGTGGCCGCGTTCGTCGTCCACTTCGTCGCGGCGTGCCTCGTCGTGTTGCGGGCCTGACGAGGGCGGCATGGCGGGTTGGGCGGGGAACACCGCGTTCGGCACGACGCAGGGACGCCGTGAACTCATCGACGACTTCCTCGACGGTGCCGCAATGGACCATCTTGAGGAGGACGACCCCGTGAGGAAGCGCGGGCGGACGACGCGACGATTGCCCGCGTCCTCGATGAGGGTTACCTCCCCAGCCGCGAGGCGCTGCTCGCCATGATGGTGTTCGAGGAATGCGACCTCGACGCGGCGGCCGCGGCGATTCGCGCGTTCGGCGACGTCACGCCCGTGTCACTCGACGAGCAGGCGCCCACCTCACAGCTCTGAGCGTCTCGCCACCTCGGTGGTGACCGGGCCGCCATCAGCGGCACCTCGCGTCACCCCCATGCCCCGGCCGACGAGGGCTCCTTCTCGTCCTGCGACCTCTCCGAGCGCTTTTCGGCGTGGTGGCGGCGCCATTCGAGCAGCCCGGCCAGAACGATCGCGATGCCCATGCCGGTGGCGATGCCCGCGATCGGGTTGTCCTCAAACGCGTGCCCGCCGATGTAGCCGATGACGGTGCCGTGCACGGCCCACACGAGCGTCGCGAAAAGGTCGTACGGTGTGAACGAGCGCAGGGGGTAGCCGGTCGCGCCGAGCGAGAGCGTCGCGACGCAGCGGCCACCGGGGATGAAGCGCACGACGAGCAGCGCCCACGAACCGCGTTGGTGGAGCACGCCTCTCACGCGTTCGACGGTGCGTCGGCGTTTCGGCTTCTTCTCGAGCCACGACGTGCCGAGCAGGTGCCCGAGCCCGTAGGACAGGTGATCACCGAGGCACGCACCGAGTGCGGAGACGAGAACGACGAGGACGACGTTGGGCCCGTGCGGATCCGACGCGGCGTACACCCCGGCAAGGATGAGTGGCGCCTCGCTGGGGAAGACCGGAACGAGCGCGTCAACGGCGCACAGACCGAACAGTGCCGCATACACCCACCACGAGGTCATGAGGTGCTCGAGCGGCCCCAGGATCGCGTCGGTCATTGCCCGAACCTAGGAGGTCGACATGACGGGCACCTGACCCGAGGGTGAACGGTGGCACCTCACCCGGCGACGGCCCGCCGCGGGCCACGCCTCAAGGTGGACAGGGCCAGCGAGTCCTAGCGCGCGGATCCCGCCTCGACGATGTCCTTGATCCGCGCGAGCGTCGCGCCGATGCCCTCGCGCGCGGCAAGGCGACGTTTCTCGGCTTGGGCCTGGGCGTCGTCACCGAAACGTTCGGCGAACGTGCGCTCGCTCTGTTCGGTGAACGTCGTCGAGTGCGTGAGGCGCGTGCCATGACCCTCGCGCTCCATGCGGTAGCTCCAGCGCACCTCGGCGGGCACGACGTCCCAGGCGAACTCGACGGCGGGATCGGCCACCGCCACCTGCGAGGTCGTCGTCCACTCGCGCTCGGGCGTTTCGTTGTGGCCGGTGAAGCGTGCGCCGACGCCGCGGGCGTCGTTCTCCCATTCGACACGGCGGCACTGCTCGCTCCACTCACCGGTGCGTGTGACGTCGCTGATGACGGCGTACACCGCCTCGGGCGTGGCGTCGATGAAGACGTCGTCGGAGAGTTCGTACGTCATGGGACGAGCCTAGGGGGGCCGGTGCGGGTTCCAGGCAGTTCGGGTCAGAGGCCGAGGAAGTTCTCCAGGCCCACGGTGAGGCCGGGCGTCGTCACCACGTTGCGAACGCCGGTGAGCACGCCGGGCATGAAGCTGACGCGCTCGAAGCTGTCGTGACGGATCGTGAGGGCCTCACCCTCCGCGCCGAACTGCACCTCCTGGTGCGCGACGCGCCCCCGCATGCGGATGGCGTGCACCGGGATGCCGTCGACGCGGGCTCCGCGCGCGCCGTCCGGGTCGTGTTCCGTGGCGTCCGGAACGTCGCCGAGACCGGCCTCGCGGCGGCCCTCGGCGATGGCGCGCGCTGTGTGCGCGGCGGTGCCGGAGGGGGCGTCGACCTTGTTCGGGTGGTGGATCTCGACGACCTCGACCGACTCGTAGAAGGCCGCCGCCTCGCGCGCGAACTTCATCATGAGCAGGGCCCCGATGGAGAAGTTCGGCGCGATGAGCACACCGACGCCGTCGGCTGCGTCCACCTGCGAGCGCAGCGTCGCGAGCTTCTCCTCGGTCCACCCCGTCGTACCGACAACGGCCGAGACGCCTTGGGTGACGCAGTGGGCGAGGTTGCCGGGCGACGCGTCCGGCACGGTCAGCTCGATGGCGACGTCGGCGCCCCCGAGGTCGCCGAGGTCGTCGCCGACGTCGAAACGACCGACGAGTTCCATGTCGGATGCCGCCTCGACCGCCTTCGCGGCCTCGCTGCCCATGCGCCCACCGGCGCCGATCACTGCAACCTTGATCGTCTCGCTCATGGGCCCGAGCCTAACGACGCAGCTTCTTGACCTGCTCGACGATCCGCATGCCGAGTGGCTGCCACGTCTGAAGCCGGCCGCGATCGCCCTTGCTGTCCATCCGGTTGCTGTCACCATCCGAGTCGACACGGATGTCCGAGACGAGCCGCAGACGCGGGTGCTCGAGGTCGCCGTCGACGATCTCACCCGCCTCCCAACGGAAGTCGAGGCCCTTCTCGGTGACCTCCACCGTGGCGAGGTTGTTGTCGAACCACGGCCCGTGCGTCGTACGCCAGGTGAAGTGCGGCTTGCGCACGGCCTTCGTCCGCTCGACGACCTCACGCAGCGGCCACGCGAGTCCGCGACCGATGATCGACTGCCCCGCGCGCACATGCCGCGGCAGCGGGTTTCGGATCGGCGAACACACGGCCTGGAAGATGCGCGACTTCGTGCCGTCGGCGTCCTGGACCTCGGAGAGGAACGAGTTGTGGATGTCGCCCGAAAGGAACGTCACCGTGCGCGGGGCCACGCCGCGCTCACCGCGCGCAACCTCGAGCACCATGTCGGAGACCTTGAAGAACGTGTCACTGAACGCGGCCCAGTGCTCGAGGTCGATCGTCTGGCGCATCTTCTCGCCGAGGCTCGCGACCGTCTTGCCCCACGCGCCGTCGCACGCGGCCTCGTCGAGCGCCTCGAGCATGTGGATGCCCTCGGGCATGAAGAACGGCAGCGACGTACCGATGAACAGGTGCTCCACGTCGCCGCGCAGTTCACCGTCGAGCCAGTCGAGCTCCTCGGCGTCCAGCATCGCGCGGTGGCCGGGACGCAGATCGCGTGCCGCGCGCGAGTCCACGACGATGAGCTTGCTCTCACCGAGATCGCGCGTGTACGAGAAGCGGTACGACTGGGCGTCCCGGTCGACCTTCTCCGCAAAGGCCTCGATCATGTCGGTGATGTCGAGCTCGTCGCTACCGGTGTGCGCGGTGATCTTCTGCCAGACCTCGTCCTCGGCGAGCGCCTCGGGCGAGAGGTTGCCGCAGTGCTGGTAGACCCAGTACGACGACAGCGCGCCGACGATGCGACCGTGCCACCAGGAGGTCTTGTTCATCCCCTCGTGCCACGCGAGCGAGGTGTTCCAGTCGTCGCGCACGTCGTGGTCGTCGAAGATCATCGCGCTCGGCATCGTCGAGAGCATCCAGCGCACCGCCGGCTCGCTGTAGGCGAGGCGGTAGAGGTGGGCGTACTCGACGTAGTCCTTGAGCTCCTCGCCGGGCTCGCTCTCGAGGCCGCGCTTCTCCTCGATGAACTCCTGCATGGCCTCCGACGTGATGTCGGCGTACACCTGGTCACCGAGCAGGACGACGAGGTCGGGCCACCGCTCGTCCCTGGGGTGACGCGCCATTTCGTGCGCGTAGGCGCGCAGCGAGTCGATGCCGTTGGTGCGGTTGTGCTTGGCGTCGTGCGGCACGCTTGTGCGGCAGCTGCCGAAGGCCATCTTCGTCGGACGATCGGCCTTGAGCATCTTGACGACCGGCGCGGGGAACGGCGAATCGGGCTGCGGCCACGCGTGTTCGCCGTTCACCTCGACCGTGTACTCGTACACTTGGCCGGGCTCCAGGCCGTCGAGCAGGACGAGGGCGTAGTGGTGCCCGTGCGCCGCGAACGTGCGTGCGCTCCACGACTTCTCGCCGATGCGCACCGTGAGCTCGCCCGCGTCACGCGTCTGAGCCCAGAGCGTCGCCTCGCGCTCCCCCGCATAGCGCACCATGGGGCCGAGCTGGATCGGCTCGTTCGTCCTGAGGTCGTTCGTCATCATTCGCTTCCGTCGACACTGCGGTTGTCTTCCACTTCGGCCGTGAGTCCCCACATCCCGGACGGCCGCGTCGGATGCCCACGCTTCAACCATTGCTCGTGGGCGTCCACTGCATCGTGCCATCGCAGGTCGAGGTCCGAGGGCTGATCGGCAACACCGTCGTTGTTCTTGTCGAAGACGACGTCGATCGCTTGGTAGTTCTTGAAGCGCTGCATCGTGGACTGCAGGGTGTACGCCTGCTGGTCGGCCAGGGTGAGGTCGACGTCGTCCGTGAACTGCGTCATGAGCGAGCGTGGGTACAGACGGCGGTGGAGCACGACGTTGACCTCGCACCCCACGACGAACGCGACCGCCATGATGTAACAGGCGACGAGAATCGTCAGGATGCTGCCGTACGTGCCGTAGATGTCACTCGAACGCGCGCCGAAGATGTTGGTGAAGGTACTGCCCGCGGCCATGAACAGCTGCCACACGACCGTCACGAGCAGCGCGCCAGGAGCCAGACGACCCCACCCCTGCCCGCGAGCCGTCGTCATCTTCATGAGGAGCAGGAAGATGACGGTGCCGAACACGAGATTGAGCGCCAGCACGAGCCAACCGGGCGCGTGCCACGTCTGAGGCAGCCACCCCAGGGACACAAGAGCGACGCCGAGGAAGAGCAGCACCGCAGCGCTGCGCACGCGCATGAGGATGGGGTTGGGGCGCGAGTTGCGCGGCACCGACCAACACGTGTTGCTCGTGTGCTGGAGCGCCTGAGCCACCCCGAGGCCACCGTAGAGGGCCACGATCGAACCGAGCACGATGCCGGAGACGCTGCCGCGCAACGCGCTGGGCGCGGCGTTGCTCAGCGTGTTGCCGAGCACGGGAATCTGGCCGAGCACCGAGTCGAGGATCTGTTTGTGCAGCCGCTCGTTGCCGTGGATGAAGAAGCCGAGAGCCGACTGCAGCAGCAGGATGAGCGGGAAGACCGAGAGGAAGCCGTAATAGGTGATGAGCGCCGCGAGATACGCGCCCTGGTCGTCGATGAACTTGTACACGACACCGATCGGGTACCCGAGCACGGGGTGACGGCGCTGAAACGCGTCCGCCCGGTCGACTGCTCTCACCCGCCCATCCTCCCACGAAGCCCGAATCCCGCCGGAACGTCGTGGCCGGGAAAGGGAACGTCTTCCACGCATGCGGAAAGCTCCGCCCCCGACGAACGTCGGGAGCGGAGCCTTCATGCTCGAACCGGTGTGGCTCAGGCGTCCTCGGAGGTCGCCTTCGCCTCGTTGCCGTCGGAGCCTGCGTCGACGAGCTGGTCGGCGGCGGCGTTGCCCTCGCCCTGCTCGGCGCCACGGCCACGACCGCGACCGCCACGGCGACGCTGACGCGGCTTCTTGTCACCGGACTCGTCCTCGGAACCCGAGTGCGGGTCCATGTGACCGGCGGAGTCGGCGACCTCGGCAGCAGCCTCGGCCGTCGCGGCGTCCGTGTTCTCCGGCGTGTTCGCGGACTCGGCCTTGGCCTCCTCGACGACGGCGAGCGAAAGCTTGCCGCGCGGGTCGACCTCCTTGAGCTCCACCTGGACCTTCTGGCCGATCTTCAGCACGTCCTCGACAGCGTCGATGCGCTTGCCGCCGACGAGCTTGCGCACCTCGGAGATGTGCAGCAGGCCGTCCTTGCCCGGAAGCAGCGAGACGAACGCACCGAAGGTCGTCGTCTTGACGACGGTGCCGAGGAAGCGCTCGCCGACCTCGGGCATCTGCGGGTTGGCGATCGCGTTGACCGCGGCGCGCGCAGCCTCGGCGCTCGGGCCGTCCGTGGCACCGATGTAGACCGTGCCGTCGTCCTCGATGGACAGGTCGGCGCCCGTGTCCTCCTGGATCTGGTTGATCATCTTGCCCTTCGGGCCGATGACCTCACCGATCTTGTCGACCGGGATCTTCACCGCGAGAACGCGCGGGGCGAACGGCGACATCTCGTCGGGAGCGTCGATCGCCTCGTTCATCACGTCGAGGATGTGCAGGCGGGCGTCGCGCGCCTGCGTCAGTGCACCGGCGAGAACCTGGGCCGGGATGCCGTCGAGCTTCGTGTCGAGCTGGATGGCCGTGACGAACTCACGGGTACCGGCAACCTTGAAGTCCATGTCGCCGAATGCGTCCTCGGCACCGAGGATGTCGGTGAGGGCCGCGTACTGCGTCTGACCGTCGATCTCGGCAGAGACGAGGCCCATCGCGATACCGGCGACCGGGGCGCGCAGCGGCACACCGGCGTTGAGCAGCGACAGGGTCGAGGCGCAGACCGAACCCATGGACGTCGAACCGTTGGAGCCGAGAGCCTCGGAGACCTGACGGATGGCGTAGGGGAACTCCTCGCGCGTCGGCAGCACCGGCATGAGCGCACGCTCGGCCAGAGCACCGTGACCGATCTCGCGGCGCTTCGGCGAACCGACGCGGCCCGTCTCACCCGTGGAGAACGGCGGGAAGTTGTAGTGGTGCATGTAGCGCTTGCGCGTCACCGGCGACAGGGAGTCGATCTGCTGCTCCATGCGCAGCATGTTGAGCGTCGTGACACCCATGATCTGGGTCTCGCCGCGCTCGAAGATCGCGGAACCGTGAACGCGCGGCAGCACCTCGACCTCGGCCGAGAGCGCACGGATGTCCGCCAGGCCACGGCCGTCGATGCGGACCTTCTCGCGCAGGATGCGCTCGCGCACGAGCTGCTTCTGCAGCGAACGGAACGCGGCGGAAACCTCGGACTCGCGGCCCTCGAACTCGCGGCCTTCGCCGGCGAGCTCGGCCTTGAGCGCGTCCTTGATCTCGTCGAGCTTGTCCTCACGCTCGGCCTTGCCGGCGATCGTCATCGCAGCGGACGTCTGGTCCTTGGCCGACTTCTCGACCGCACCGTAGACGTCGTCCTGGTAATCGAGGAACACCGGGAAGTCCTGGACCTCCTTGGCGGCCTGCTGCGCGAGCTCGACCTGAGCCTCACAGAGCACGCGGATGAACTTCTTCGCAGCCTCGAGGCCCTCGGCGACGACCTCTTCGGTCGGGGCCTGGGTGCCTTCGGCCACGAGGTTCCACGTCGACTCGGTGGACTCGGCCTCGACCATCATGATGGCGACGTCGTCACCGACGAGACGGCCGGCGACGACCATGTCGAACGCCGAGCGCTCGATGTCGGAGAAGTTCGGGAAGGCGACCCACTGGCCGTCGATGAGGGAGACGCGCACGCCACCGATCGGGCCGGTGAACGGCAGACCGGAGATCTGCGTGGAGGCCGACGCGCCGTTGATGGCGAGAACGTCGTACTGCACGTCCGGGTTCTGCGCGAGAACCGTGATGACGACCTGGACCTCGTTGCGCAGGCCCTTCTTGAAGGCCGGGCGCAGCGGGCGGTCGATGAGGCGGCAGGTGAGGATCGCGTCCGTGGAGGGACGACCCTCACGACGGAAGAACGAGCCGGGGATCTTGCCGGCCGCGTAGCTGCGCTCCTCGACGTCCACCGTGAGGGGGAAGAAGTCGAAGTGCTCCTTGGGCTGCTTGCTGGCGGTGGTGGTGCTCAGCAGGCAGGTGTCGTCGTCCAGGTAGGCGAGGACTGCGCCGTTGGCCTGCTTCGCGAGACGTCCCGTCTCGAAGCGAACCGTGCGGGTGCCGAACGAGCCGTTGTCGATGACGGCTTCGGCGAACTGGATCTCGGGACCCTCCATTTGGGCCCTCCTTCTTGTTTCATCTACGTCTCGGATGCGCACATCGTCGTTGTGTGCGACCCGTTTCTTGCTGCCGAGCGGCCCGTCCGGGCCCCTCGAAACACCGAAAGGCGGCCACTCGTAGACGAGTGACCGCCGTCCGGCGTCAAATCATGGTGATCAATGCGATCAACGGCGCAGGCCGAGGCGCTTGATCAGCGAGCGGTAACGCTCGATGTCGACCGACTCGAGGTAGCGAAGCATACGCTTGCGCTGACCGACGAGCAGGAGCAGACCACGACGCGTGTGGTGGTCGTGCGGGTGCTGACGAGCGTGCTCCGTCAGGCCCTTGATGCGCTCCGTGAGGAGGGCAACCTGCACCTCGGGCGAGCCCGTGTCGCCTTCGGACGTGCCGTACTCGGCGATGATCTTCTTCTTCGTCTCAGCATTCAGGGCCATGCCCAACTCCTTCAACACATCGTTGCGCGGTGCTCCCAGGCCTGTTCACTGGGGCGCTCTTGGTCCGCGGCCGATCGACGGCAGAGTTCAGATTATCAGCGGGGTCGTGTGCCGACCTAATCAGCGCGGGAGCCCTCGGCGAAGCGCGGCGTCGCGTCGAACGCGGCACGGCGCGAGGCACGGCGCAGCGCGACCATGATCGGTCGGCCCGCGACGAGGATGAGGGCGACGTTCGTGATGACGCGCCCGAGGTCCCAACCCAGCGACGTGGCCAGGGTGTAGGCGACGAAGCGTGCGAGGTTGTCGCCCAGCGGCGCGCCGGGCACCGGCATGATCGCCGGGTCGTCGCCGGTGGCGAACGGCCAGAAGGACATGTTGAGCACGAACCCGTAGGCGAGCGACGCGAAGGCGCCGTAGACGCACAGCAGGAGCAGTTCGAGCGGCCACCTGAGCCCGCGTCGCCACGGCAGAAGGCCGGCGCCCATGGCGACCCAGGCCGCGCCGAGCATCTGGTACGGCAACCACGGGCCGATGCCCGCGGTGAGCACGGCGGAGGCGAACATGCTCGTCGCGCCGAGCGCGAAGCCGAAGCCCGCTCCGAAGACGCGGCCGCCGAGGACGAGAAGGAAGAACATCACCTCGATACCGCCGGTCCCCGCACCGAGGGGACGCAGGACGGCATCCACGGCGGACAGGACGCCGAGCATCGCGACGGCCTTCGCGTCCATCCCGCCATCCGCGATCTCGGCCAGGACCACGACGAGCATGAGCGGCAGGAGGATGGCGAAGAGCATCGGGGCGTCACGGCTGTGGCCGGCGACGGCCGAGTGCTCCTCGACGAGGAGGGGCCACAGGTTCGCGAGCAACCCGATCAGGCTGACGACGAGGATCGTGGCGGCGCTACGCGGCTTCAGACGGACGGCGCTCGTTGCCTTCGAGAGGGAGGCGCGTTTCACCGGTCGGGCGGTGCCCGCGCGCTCTTCCGGGTTCACAGAAGCCTGCGGACTCATGACGGCACTCCGAGCACCGTCAGCGCATCGGCCAACGTGAGAGCGGGAACGGGCGCGAGCACCTTCGCCATCTGTGGGGCCAGGGCGGGCGACGCTGTGAGCACGTCGCGTGCACTGCCGGTGGCGATGAACTCTCCCCCGGCCATCTGGATGACCTCGTCGGCCACTCCAGCGGCAAACTCGACGTCGTGCGTCGCCACGAGAACGGCCTGCCCTTCGTCGGCGCGCGTGCGCAGGATCGCCCGCAGGGCCTCCTTGCCGGCGTAGTCGAGACCGCGGGTCGGTTCGTCGAGCACGAGCACCTGAGGTTCGGCCACGAGCTGGACGGCGAGGACGAGCGCGAGGCGCTGCCCTTCGGACAGGTCGCGGGGATGCATGGCCGGGTCGATGCCCGGGGCCAGGTTCGCGAGGTACGCCTTGGCAGCACCGGGCTCGCGGCCGGCCTCGGAATCGGCCTGCGCGAGTTCCTCCCCCACCGTGTCGAGGTAGAGGAGGTCCCCGGCGGTCTGCGGCACCATGCCGACGAGACCGCGGCGCTGCGCGGGGTTCAGTTTCGCGGGGTCGAGCGATTCGCCTCGTGCGGAGACCACGCCGATGCTGCCGCCGTCACGCCGGCCACTTCCCTGAAGCGCCCACATGAGCGTCGACTTGCCGCAGCCGTTGCGGCCCATGAGAGCCGTCACCGTGCCGGCGCAAAGGTCGAGGTCCACACCCGCGACGACGTCGAGGCCGGACAGGCGAACGCGTACGCCCCGCGCCTCGAGCACCGGCGCAGTCGAGGGCACGTCTGTCCCGCGGATGGGCGGTGCCTCGACCGTGAAGGGCGCACTCGCGACGCGCTCCACGAGCACCCGCCGCGCGTCGCGGATCGTCAGCGGCAGTGGCGACCAACCGGCGGCACGACCTAGTTCGACGACCGGCGGTGCGACGTCGGATGCTCCGAGCACCTCGCCGGGAGCGCCGGAGGTGACGACGCCGTTCGCCCCTACGTGCACGACCTGGTCGGCGAACGGGAGCACGCGCTCGATGCGGTGTTCCGCGACGACGACGGTCGAACCGACATCCTGGACAAGGCGCGTGAGTACGGCGAGAACGTCCTCGGCGGCCGTGGGGTCGAGCGCCGAGGTGGGCTCGTCGAGGACGAGGATCTGCGGGTGCATGACGAGCACACTGCCGATGGCGACGCGCTGCTGCTGGCCGCCCGACAGGTCGCGCAACGGAGCCTCGCGCAGCTCGGCGATACCAAGCAGATCGAGCGTCTCCTCGACCCGCCGACGCATGACCTCCGGCGCTATGCCGAGCTGTTCCATGCCGTAGGCGAGTTCTTCCTCGACGGTGTCGGTGACGAAGCCGGCGAGGGGGTCCTGCCCGACGTACCCGACGACGGAGGCGAGTTCGCTGGGCTTGTTCTCGGAGATGTCGAGCCCGCCGATGACGACCCTGCCCTGCAGGAGTCCGCCCGTGAAGTGCGGGACGAGCCCGGTGAGCAGCCCGAGGAGCGTCGACTTGCCCGAGCCGGTGCGGCCGATGACGGCGACGAGCTCACCGCGTTCGATGCGCAGGTCGACGTCGCGCAGCGAGGGGTGTTCGGCCCCGTCGTACGTCAGCGTCGCGGCGTCCATGACGACGGCAGGCTCCCTGGTCCAGACGGTGGCCGCGTCACGCCCTCCCACGTCCCCCGCGGGAGTTGTGTCGTGTGTTTCGGTCATGAGGTGGCTCCTCGCAGGGCCCGGGCGTCGCGTCCGGGCGCTGCGTCGTCGAGGGTGCGTTCGGGCGCGCTCGTACGCCGCGGGCGTTCCGGTTCGGGTGTGAAGAACGCCGGCAGGAGCGCGGGCACGAGCGCGAGCGGTAGCCACAGGGGCACCACCGGCATGGCGAGGGGCGAAACCGAGAGGTTGCGCGCGTCGGGCTGGTCCTCGAGAACCGCACGAACAGCCACGAGCGTCACAATGCCGCAGGCCACGACGGCCCACTCGAGCAGGCCCCACGGGTCGCGCCGGTAGCGGGTGCGACGCATCGAACGTCCGGCGCATGCCACCCCGACCACGCTCGCCACGATGCCGACGACGAGCACGGGCGCCGTCGTCCACCAGGGAACGTCGCTCACGACTCCCTCGGCTCCAGAGCCCTGCATCGTGCCGTAGACGCCGACGCACGTGAGCAGCGCGCCGCCGAGCATGAGCACGCCGATGACGAAGCGCGTCACGAAGGGCCGCTCGGCCCGACGGCCATAACCGCGTGCCTCCATCGAGGCCGCGAGGGAGATGGAGCGGTCAAGCGTGTCGTGCAGCACGGGAAGGGCCACCTGCTTGACGCGCGTGGCGCGGCGGGCGTCGCCACGCAGGACGCGCGCCTTGCGCACCCGCTGGACGCTCTCGACGAGCTGGGGTGCCACGGACAACGCAATGACGGTGGCCGTCCCGATGTCACGGACGGCCGGCGGGGTGGCCGCGAGCAGGCGCTTGGGGTTGGCGAGGGCGTTGGCTGCGCCGAAGCAGAACAGCATCGTGGCGAGGCGCAGGCCCTCGAGGAAGGCACCGACGAGGCCGCCAAGACCGACCGGGCCGAGAAGAGTGATGCCGCGAGCCCACTCGGGAAGCTCCACCTGCGGCAGCGGAAGGACGATCGTCTCGCTCGTCTTCATGCCCACGAGGACATGCAGAACGACGCGGCTCACGACGACGAAGGCTCCGAGCGCCGCGTAGAGGCGCAGGCTACGGGCCCACGGCGCATAGGGGCGCCGAGCGACGACCGTGAGCACCACGACGGCAAGCACGAGGGCCAACAGGACGGGATTCGTCGTCGTGGCGATGGCAACGGCCATCGCCGTCGCCCACATCCACCACGCACCGGGGTGGACGACGCGACGGCGATGGCCGGAGGCCGAGGTCATCCGCGACGACGTGCCGCGTATCCGGCTCCCACGGCTGCGACGCCGAGCACACCGACACCGGCGATGATGCCGGGAAGGTTGTCGCTGCCTGAGCTCTTCTTCTCCGGCACGGCGAGACCGGGCACACTGCCCGACGTCGAGATGCTCGGGTGAGCAGTGTTCTTCGGCTGGGGCACCTTCGTACCGGTCATCTTGGTGGCGGCGGGCGTACCGCCCTTCTTCTTCACACCGACCTTGTACTTCTTGGCATCGCTCGAGTTCGCATCGAGCGTCGTCGACGAGCCGTCACTGAAGGTGATGACCTTGAGTGGCTTCCCGTCCTTCGTCACGAGGGCCGTTGCCTTGACCGTGGGAGTCGACGTGGCACCCTGGCCCGGCTTCGACCCCGAGGTGGTCGGCTGGGGGCTGCTCGTCGAACCCGCCGTCGACGACGGCTTGCTCGACGTCGGCTTCGGCGCAGCCGTCGTGGAGCCGGCCTTCGTCGAGGACGGCTTGGACGAGGGCTTCGAACTCGACGGCTTCGGCTGCGACGTGGTCGGCTTCGTGCTGCTCGGCTTGGGCGAGCTGGGCCTCGGAGTCGATGTCGTGGGCTTCGTCGTGCTCGGCTTCGGCGACGTGATCGCAGCAGGAACGGGCACGGACGGCGCGGTGCCGCTGCCGAAGCGGAATCCGACGACTCCGCCCGGGGTGGCGGGCAGCGAGGCGACACCGAGGTTCGAGTAGTTCCACGAGCCGCCGCGCTTGGCGCTGAAGACCGTCCAGTAGGCGTTCGGCGGAGGCATCCGGCACGGCGAACTCGACGGGTACCCGTTGACGCCGCAGAGCACGCCGTCGTGGTACTGCGTGGAACCGGTCGTCGAGAACCCGGCGGCCCGCAGCGCCTGGAGCGCCGTGCCCGGACTACCCGGCGCGCAGCCGGTGGCCGAGCCGCTCGGGAACTGGACGACGACGGTCACGCCGCTCGTCGCACTCGTGCACGCACCCGCAGCGGACGCGGGCGCTGCGGCACCCGTCGTCACGGCACCGAGGCCCGCGAGGGCCGAGGCGCCGACGAGAACCGGTGCGCCGAGGCGCGCGAGATCAGCGGCGACGCGCGTACGCAACGGCACCTCCCGCGGTGACGAGGATGACGGCGCCGAAGGCGAAGCCGAACGGCACGGTGTTGTCCGAGACCTTGTCGGTGTTCACGATCGGGCCGGTGGCGGGCGTCGTCGACGTCGACTGCGGCACCGTGGACGTGGACGGCGCGCTCGGGCTCGTCGTCGAGGTCGGCGCTGCGGTGGCATCCGTGCTCGTGGCGCTCGTGGTGCTCGTGGGAGCCGGCGTGGCGGAGGTGGACGTCGAGTTGCTCGACGAGGAGCTCGTCGGCTTCGGCGCGCTCGTCGTGGACGTCGAGGTGCTGGGCGACGACGTGGGCTCGGAGGAGCACGAGATGGCGGGAGTCGCGGTGGCGCCACCCTTCGTCAACGAGACGAGGGGCGCCCTCGTGAACGCGTAGAGACCCTGGGACGTGGCGCGGGTCTCGTTGCCGGCGAGCTTGCCGGAGGCACCGGCGCTCTTCATCGCCGCGAACGCGGTGCGGTCGTACGCGATGGCGCCACGCACAGCGGCAGGGAACGAGCAGCCGTACTGCAGCGAGGCGACGAACGACTGCGCCTTAACAGCGCGCGCGTCCTGACCGCCGAGGGTGAACGCCACCGCCGCGAGGCCCGTCGAGTTGGCGTTGGGGGTGGTCGTGCCCGTTCCGCCGGCGACGCCACCGTCGGCGTTCTGCTTCGTGGCGAGGAAGTTCACGGCCTTCGTCACGTCGGCGCCGTGACCGCCGGCGGCGGCGAGCGCCTGCACGGCGAACGACGTGGCGTCGGGGTCGGAGACGCACGCCGAACCGTCGTCGGCCAAGCGGAATCCGCCGTCATTGCAGCGCAGCGAGAGGAGGTAGTTCGTGGCCTTCGCGTCAGCGGGCGCGCCGGCCTTCTGCAGCGCGATGACGGCGAGGGACTGGGTGACGGCGTTCGAGTAGTCGCCGTAGGCCGAGACGTCGGAGAAGCGGCCGCTCGGCTCCTCGAGGCCCTGCAGCTTCGAGACGAGGTCGACGCCGCCGAACGCGCGCGGGTTCTGCCCCTGTGCCTTCGCGACGATGAGGGACTTCGCCACAGCTCCCGCGTACACGTCGGTGCCCGGCACGGCGTAGTCACCCACACCCTTGGCGAACGCTGTCGTGGCGGCACCGGCTTCGTTGCCCGCAACACCGGCCGACGTAAGGGCCAGGATGCCGTCCGCGGAAAGGCCCGCGTCGAGGTAGGTCTGACCCGCGTAGGTGGAGCTGAGCTGGTGCCCGCCCGCCGCGAACTGCCCGGCGAGGAAGGACGCCGCGGCGTCGGTTCCCGTCGCCGGGGCTGCGGTGGCGGGGGCCGAAGCTGCGGCAGCGAGAGCGACGAGGGCGGCGCTGGTGAATCCGGCGCGACGCAGGTGGGTCGTCATGATGACCTTCCGGGCAGGTGCGTGGCCGGTGGGCGACACCCTGCTCGAACGACGAGCCGGGCCCCTCCCGCTGACCTCGACGGGTGTGATGAGGCAGATGTGATCAGACACAGCCGAGACGAGGCATTCCGGCTCATCAGCGGACTGATCTACGGCTGCGGGTCAGCGCCGGAATTCGACCGGCTTCCCCTCGTTCTCGACTCTCCGGCACGAGCCGAAGATCGCATCCAGGCTATCACCAGCCGCCGTGCGCCCTCGTCTCAGCGAGAGCGCCTGACGAGCGCGTCCCAGACGGAGCGCGCGATGGGTGCGGCGGTCCGTCCACCCTCGCCTCCTTCGTCGACCCGAACGACGACGACGTAGCGCTTGCCGTCCTCGTCCGCCCCGCCGAACGAGGCGAACCACGCGGTGGCATGCTTGCCGTAGACCTCGGCCGTCCCTGTCTTGCCGTAGACGGGGTGCGCGTCGAGGTCGAAGCCTCGGAAGGCCTCGGAGGCCGTTCCCGTCGAGACCGCCCGTTTGAGGCCCTCGAGTTCGCGGGCGTACATCCGGGCATCGAGGCCGAGGACACGCGCCTCGGGCGTCGGGAGCACCGTCTGGGAGCTGCCGTCCGAACGCGCGGTTGCCACGGCGACGCGGGGCGTCGGTACGCGCCCGTTCGTCGCGAGCGCGGCGAACGACGTGGCCACCTGCATCGGCGTCGCGGCGACGTCACCCTGGCCGATGGCGAAGTTCACCGCGTCACCGGCGCGCACGACGTAGCCGCTCGTGCAGTTCTCCTTGGCCACCTGCGTGAGGTACGAGGCACGGTCCTTGTCAGCGATCTCCGGGTACCCGCTCTTCGCCCGCCGGCAGGACGCCGCCTTCGTCGCCTCCCACTCACGGCGCTTCGTCGCGCGGTCGGGAAGGGAGCCGCTCGCCTCCGCGGGAAGGTCCACCCCGGTTCGCGCGCCGTAGCCGAACTCGCGGGCCACGCTGGCATACGGGTCGGGAGCGTCGGTGGACGCCTTCACTCCCCCGGCCTTGACCCAGGCGTCGTACGCCCACCGGTAGAAAACCGTGTCGCAGGAGACCTCGAGCGCCTTCGGGATGTCGATCGTGCCGTGCGCCTGCGACTCGAAGTTGCTGTAGGAGCGGTTGCCGATCATGACCGACGACGGGCAGGAGTACGAGCCGTTCGGATCCACACCGGTCTGAGCCGCGGCGAAGAGGGAGAACGCCTTGAACGTCGACGCGGGCGGGCCGGCCACGGACATGGCGCGGTTGGTCAGCGGGTCGCCGGCCCTGGTGTCGAGCAGCGAGTCGTACTCGGCCTGCGTCACGCCGCCGTTCCACACGGACGGGTCGTAGGTGGGCTGGTTCGTCATGGCGACGACGTTGCCGCTGTTCGCCTCGAGGACGACGACGCTGCCCGAACCGGCCTTCTGCCCGCGTTTTCGGGCTGCTGCGATGCCGTCGGCGAGCGCCTTCGCTGCGGCGTCCTGCACGGCGGGGCGGATCGAGGTGACGACGTCCTGGCCCGCCACCGGCGGCACGTCCGCCACCTGACGTTGCGCCGTGCCGTCGGGTCCGATGGCGGTGGAGCGCTTGCCGTCGCGTCCGCGCAGGACGGCGTCGTACTGCTTTTCGACACCCGTGCGACCGAGCAGCGTCGGCACACCCGACCCCGAGGTCGCGACGTCGGTGTCGTCGGCTGTCGCTGCCGTGAGGTAACCGGCGACCTGGGCGAGGGAGTCGCCGCGGGAGCCGTAGGTTCGGGTCGCTGTCGGTCGCACCGCGATGCCGGGGTAGGCCTCGGGGCGCTCGAGCAGCGCGTTCACAGCCGACGCCTCGACGTCGGAGGCGATCGGCACCGCCTCGAAGGGATGCCCGGCGAAGCAGACCGGCGACGGCGCGGCGCCCTTCGTCCCGCACGCCTTCGTCCGCGCCAAGAGGCTCCGCGGATCCCGGCCGATGGCCGAGGCGACGCGCGCGATGACCTTCGGCGCGTCGTCACGCGCGAGGGCCTGCGGCGAGATCGTCAGCGTCGTCGTCGAACCGTTCCCGACGAGAACGGTGCCGTCGGCAGCGAGGATCCGCCCGCGTTGGGCAGGCACGACGACGTCACGCGTGTTGATGTCCGCTGCGGCCGTCGCGTTCTTCGCGCCGTCGACGATCTGCAGTTGAACGAGGCGACCCACCATGATCGTCGCGACGAGAGCGACGACAAGAGCCATGACGAGCAACCGCGCACGTCCCGACGCCCCTCGCGCACCACGCGAACCTGCCCCACGGAAGCTCGGCATGAGGAACGGTCCGAACGGACGGCGTTCCCTCGGCACGCCTCGGCGCAGCCGGGTCATGCGCGTCCTCGTTCCTGCTCGCGCAACGTCCACCGCACCCAGGTCGGAGCGAGGGCTGCGGTGAGAACGGCCGTCGTGGCCGTCGAGCCGAGCAGCGAGTACGGCTCGACCTGAACCGAGCCGGAGGCCACCACTCGCAGGGCGAGAACGACAAGGGAGGCAGTGAGGGCTCCGAGGCCGCCCACGATGGCCGGTACCCACGCGGCGCTGTTCCACGACCTCGCGGCCCTGGTGACGACGAGCGCCGCCGCAACCGCGGGAACGAGCGCGAGGCCCGGCGCCGACGACGCGGGCGGCGCGAGGTCGAGCAGGAGCGCCCCGGCGATCGCCCAGGCGACGGCGGACCACGCTCCGCCGGTCACGCCTGCGGTGACGAGCAGGGGCAGGAGCATCCACGGCGCCCAGGTGGGAACGAGGGGCAACACGGTGACGGCGAGCAGGAGAGTCAGAACGAGCCACGCAACGCGGCTCCACGTGACGGCGGAGGGCCGAGCCACGATCGTCGTGGGCTCGCGCAGGGGCGTGCGACCGGGAGCACCGGGGGTTTCAGCAGCCACGCGCGCCATCAGTGGTTCTCCTGCGGCACGAGAACACCCACGACCTCGAGCGCACCGGGGTCGACGAAGGGACGCACGACGGCGTTGCGCTCCGCCTGACCGTGGTCGGCCTCGACGCGGCTCACCTTCCCGAGCGGAATACCGGCGGGGTACGGGAACCCGTTCGGGCTGCCTGCCGTGACGACGGTGTCGCCGATGCGTACCGAACCTCCGTCGGCCACGACGAGGCTGACCTCGCTGCCGCTTCGCTTGGCCACACCCGCCGGCGCGCTCCCGCTGAGTCGGGCCAGGGAACGGGTGCGCTCGACGCGCGCCCCCACTACGGACGAGGGGTCGGCGAGCAGCGTGACCGTGGAGGAGTCGGCCCGGACTGCGGTGATGCGCCCCACGAGGCCGCGATCGCCCACGACGGCCTGCGAGAGTGAGATGCCGTCGCGCGAGCCGATGTCCAGTTCGACCTTCCGCTCGCTACCCGTTGAAGGTGCCGGCGTGAAGGCGACGGCATGACCGACGACAACATCGTGCTTGCCGCCCCCGAATCGTTCGGAGAGCGTTGCCGATTCCTCGACCGCTGCGAGTCTCTCCTCGGCCGATCGAGCGCGTTCGCTCGCGGCCAGGTTCTCCTTCGTCAGGCGCTTCACCTCCGCGTCGCGCCCGGTGAGGGACGAGACGAGAGACGTCACGCCACGTGACAGGAGCGAACTGACGCCGTCGCGCACCGGCGGAACGAGGTTGACGACGAGCGCGATGACGAGGAGGACGGCGACACCGATGCGCCTCCGTCGGGCGCGCGACCGGGTACCGCGTCCCGGCGCAGCCACCGCCGCGGACGCACCCGAATCTCGCCTCAACGCTCCACCTGCGACAGCAGCGACCGCGTCGCTGCTGGATCCTCGACGCACGTGCCCGCGCCCGTGACGACCGCGGTCAGTGGATCCTCGGCCAACCGGACGGGAACGCCCAACTCGTGGCTCATGCGCACGTCCAGGCCGCGCAGCATCGCTCCCCCGCCGGTGAGGACGATGCCGCCGTCGAGGACGTCGCCGGCCAGTTCGGGAGGGCAGGAGTCGAGGGTGGAGCGCACCGTCTCGCAGATCGTGAGCAGGTGCGGTTCGAGGGCTCGGCGGATCTCCCCGCTCGTCAGCGTGACCGCACGCGGAAGGCCCGTGATGAGGTCGCGACCGCGCACCTCGTGGGTGAGTTCGTGACTCATGGGGAAGGCCGAGCCGATGGCCGTCTTGATCGTCTCCGCGCTGCGCTCGCCGAGCAGGAGCGCGTACTCGTTCTTGACGTGGTTCGCGATGGCGTCGTCGAGGTCGTGGCCCCCGATGCGCACGGAGTGGGCACGCACGACGCCGCCGAGGCTCGTGACCGCGACGTCGCTCGTGCCGCCGCCGATGTCGACGACCATCGCGCCGGCCGTCCCGTGAACGTTCAGGCCGGCACCGAGGGCAGCTGCGACCGCCTCTTCGATGACGTCGACCCGCCGCGCCCCGGCGCGCATCGCCGCGTCCTCGAGCGCGCGACGTTCGACGCCCGTCACCTCGGAAGGAACACAGACGACGATGCGCGGGCGGATGAGGCGCGACGGTCGGGAGCGGGCAATGAAGTAGCGCAACATCCGCTCGGCGGCGTCGGCGTCACTGATGACGCCCGCGGCGAGCGGACGCACGATGCGCACCTTCGCCGGAGCTCGCCCGAGCATCTCCTTGGCATCGGACCCTGCGGCGAGGAGCTGGCCCGTGGCAGCGTCGAGCGCGACCACGCTCGGTTCGTCGACGACGATGCCCTCCCCCGCTTCGTAGACGAGGGTGTTCGCGGTGCCGAGGTCGATCGCGAGGTCGCGGGACGGGTTTCTCAGGCGCTCGAACACGCCGCCGAGTATTTCAAACTCGGCTGGACGTTCGCGGCACGTCCACGCGGGCGACACCTCGACGCGGCAGCGGTGTTCACCCGCGCCGCTTCATGACGAGCAGTTCCCCGGCGCTGCGCACATACGGGTCGTTGTAGCGACCGGCCACCTCGAACCCGTGACGGGCGAACATCGTGGCGATGCGCTCGGAGGTCACCGGATCCAGGGCCCCGTGCTCGCCCGGCGCGGCGGCACGCTGTTTGCCCTCGCGCGAGTTGAGCGAGACGGCATAGCGAATACCCGTGCCGCAGACGAGATCGACGTAGTTCTCGACGACGTCGGGCTCCATCTCCTGGAACGAGAAGGAGTTGACGAAGACCTCGAAATCCTCCTCGAGGTCCGGCAGGCGGTAGTTCGGAACGACGCCGCTGTTCGGCACGGTGAGCGGGCCGGCATCCGGCCGGTCGAGGCACGTCGTCACACGATCACCGAACAGTTCGGTGAGGTACCAGGACGCAACGGTCAGGAGGGGTGGGATGTCGGCATCGACGTACCGCACGTTCTCGTCGCGGCTCATCAGGATCTCGCCGAGGGCGCCGAAGCCGCCGCCGATCTCGAGAAAACTCGACGGCGGTGCGTCGACGTGCTGCGACAGCGCGGCGAGAACGAGAAGGTAGTTGTTGTAGGCGCGTCCGACGGTGACCGCCGAATCGTCCTTCGTCACGGGGAACGCCTGCGGCGGACGGCCCACGCGACTCTCACCGTGCGAGCGCAGATCGAACGGCCACCGCTCGGTGTTCCACCAGGCGCTCGCGACGTCGTGATCGCGCCACGCGTCGCGACTGCCGCTGAGTGCGGCCCGAAAGTATCCCGGGTTGACGCCCTCCCGGCTCGTTCGTGCCACGTCGAGGAGCTCTTCGCTCAACGCCGGGGAATAACCGTCTCCGTAGAGCGGATAGAACCAGAACGACGCGGTTGGCCAGCGCTTGAATTCCTCGAGGCCCCGCTCCTGCAGGTCGTGGAGAAGCTCACGCAGGCCGGGCCCCCAGAAGTTCGTCGGGCGGAACTGCTCGTTCACGCCCTCGATCTCACACAAGGTTCGCTCGGTCAGGTCATTCCACGATGCGCTCACGATGCCTCCTCGAGGTGAACTCGGGCGCCCGCGTTCAGGGTCTCACGTCTGCCGTTCGTCTTCTAGAAAACCACTCGCGCCGTTCGCCCTGCCACGGGCAGAATGAGGGTCGGCGCAGGCTCGCGCCCAGCGCACCGCGTGACCCCAGCTCACGCGGACGGCGTGAAGGGAAGCAGATTCTCGAGCCGAGCAACGCCTTCACCGCACATGCACACGTTCGGCTGCGGTTCATGCTGGGGATGACGCAGACCGTGAGGTGTGACATGACACGTGACCAGGATTTCAAGCGACTCGTGCGAGCTCGGATGCGCGAGACGGGTGAGAACTACGCCCTCGCACGAAGCCACTTCGAGAACGCTTCGCGCAACTCCGCCAGGAACGACGCTCCACACGACGAAGCGAGCGCCGACGCATCCGCAGACGTCCGATCGTCCACCGCCGGCGCAACGGCCCATGAGCGCGCGGCGGCACAGCAGCGCCGCACGATTCGCCCGTTCTTCGACGCCGAGGGGCGCCGCTTGCTGTCCATCCCGACCAAACGGAGCACCCGCATGGCCGTGCTTCTCGATCTCGTGCGGCATTTCGAGCCAAATCGCGAGTACACCGAAGCCGAGGTGGGCGCTGTGCTCGCACCGGTCCATGAGGACGTCGCGTACCTGCGCCGCGAACTCGTCAACGTCGGCTACCTGACGCGCTCGGCCGGCATCTACCGGCTGGCCGGGCGAGTGCCGGAGCGTGACGTGCGCTGGGCCCACGAGTTTCCCGAGTGGGAGCGGCTGTGGCTCTCGGCGTACCTGGCCGGAGCCGGGGGCAACCCCGGGTGACCCAACAAAGCAAAGGAGCGGCGCGCCCACCGGGGCGCGCCGCTCCTTCACGTCACGTGGTCGATCAGAGGTTGGGGAACCAGATGCCGATCTCGCGCTCGGCCGACTCCGTGGAGTCGGAGCCGTGGACGATGTTCTGCTGCACCTTGAGGCCCCAGTCGCGGCCGAGGTCGCCGCGGATCGAACCGGGGGCGGCCTCCGTCGGGTTGGTGGCGCCGGCGAGCGAACGGAAGCCCTTGATGCAGTCGTTGCCCTCGATGACGGCGACGACGATGGGGCCGGAGCTCATGAACTCCACGAGCGGCTCGTAGAACGGCTTGCCCTCGTGCTCGGCGTAGTGCTCGGCGAGCTGCTCACGCGTGGCCTCGGTGACCTGCAGCGCGGCGAGGGTGTAACCCTTCGCCTCGATGCGGCGCAGGACCTCGCCGGTGAGGCCGCGACGGTAGCCGTCGGGCTTGACGATGACGAGCGAACGCTCGGTCTGTGCGGTCATGACGGGTTCCTCCAGAGGAAGTTTTCGAATGCTTGCTTCGGATGATGTCAGGCGTGCACGGCGGCGTCGACGACGCCGGTGGCGAGCAGCACGTAGATGACGAGCGCGAGCCCGATGCGGTAGATGACGAACGGGCGGAAGTTGTGGGTCGAGATGTACTTCATCAGCCACGAGATGACGGCGTAGCCGACACCGAAGGCGATGACGGTGGCGATACCGATCATGCCCCAACTGCCCGAGTCGGCGTCCTTACCGGCCGAGGCGACCTCGACGACCTGCAACGCGCCCGAGGCGAGCACGGCCGGGATGGCGAGGAGGAATGCGTAGCGCGTTGCCGCCGGACGCGAGTAGCCCATGAACAGACCACCGGCGATCGTGCCGCCCGAACGCGAGACACCCGGGATGAGCGCGAGCGCCTGGAAGAGACCGAACTTGAGGCCGTCGGCCCACGACAGGTGCTCGAGGTCCTTCTCCGTCTGCTTGTTCTCGAGGCGCTTGTCGGACTGGATGTCGGCCACCATGATGACGAGCGCGAAGACGAGCAGCATCGTCGCGGTGATCCACAGGTTGCGCAGCGTGCCTTCGATCGCATCCTTGAACAGGATGCCGAGCAGGGCGATCGGGATGGTGCCGATGATGACGAGCCAACCCATGCGAGCGTCCGGGTCGTTCTTCTCGACCTTGCCGGTCAGCGACCCGAACCACTGCTTGACGATGTGGACGATGTCCTTCCAGAAGTACACGAGGACGGCTGCCTCGGTGCCCAGCTGGTTGATCGCCGTGAAGGCCGCGCCACCACCGTCGTTGCCGAAGAAGATGCGCCCGACGAGGAGCTGGTGCGCCGATGACGAGATCGGCAGGAACTCGGTGAGCCCCTGCACCACGCCGAGGACGATCGCCTCGAGCCAGTTCATGTATTACTCCCAACGAAGTTGCGCGTCAGTTCGTCCATCTTGTCGCCCTGCACGAGCGCGGTGATCCACAGCGCGAGGAAGAGCAACCCGGCGATGAGCATCAGTGGTGCGATGAACGCGGTGAGCAACGTAGCCACCTGAAGCACCCACCCTAGGGGGATGCCGATCGACTTCCGCATCGACGCGGAGGCGTACAGACAAAGCACAGCCAGACCGAGGCCACCCCAGAGGTAGAGGCTCTGGTTGCCGCCGCCGTCGGGGTGCTCGGCGTTCTCCAGACCCCACGCCGTGAGGGCGAAGAAGAACAGGATGAACGCCTGGCAGCCGATCGTCGCGCCGGCGAGCTGTCGCGTCTTGCGCTCACCGATACCGGTGAAACGCAGGCGCCGGATCCATTCGGCGATCACGAGTTCGTCACCCCCAGGAGCATGCGCACCTCGGCGGCCGTGATGACCGACCCGGTGGCGAGCACACCACCGCCGACGCCCTCTTCGTCGGCCAGCTGCGCGGCGTGGTCGAGCGCGTCCGGCAGGTTCTCGATGACGGTGACACGGTCGTCGCCGTACAGCTCGGCCGCCAGCGTGCCCAGCTCCCGCGGCGCCATCGAGCGCGGCGAGGTGTTGCGCGTGACGACGACGTGGTCGAGCGTCGGCTCGAGGGCCGTGAGGATGGCCTCGGCGTCCTTGTCCGCGAGCACGGCGACGAGACCCACGAGGCGGTTGAACTGGAACGAGTCGGCGAGCGCCTCACGCAACGCGGTCGCACCGGCCGGGTTGTGCGCGGCGTCCACGACGACCGTGGGCGAACGACGCACGATCTCGAGGCGACCGGGCGACGTCACGCCCTCGAGCGCTGCACGCAGGACGTCGTCGTCGATCTTCTGCTCGCCCCCACCGAGGAACGCCTCCACAGCCGCGATCGCGAGCGCCGTGTTGTGCGCCTGGTGCTCGCCGAAGAGCGGCAGGAACAGATCGGCGTACTCGGCGGCGAGGCCACGCACGGAGATCATCTGTCCGCCGACGGCAGGTTCGCGGGCTGTCACGCCGAAGGCGTCGTCCTCGCGCAGCATCGTGGCGTCGACCTCGAGGCAGTACTCGCGCACGATCTCGTCGACCTCGGGGGCCTGTTCGGCGACGACGGCGATGCCGCCCGGTTTGATGATTCCCTTCTTCTCCCCCGCGATGTCCTCGAGGGTGTCGCCGAGCAGGCGCGTGTGGTCGATGGCCACGGGTGCGATGACGGAGACGACGCCGTCAGCCACGTTCGTGGCGTCCCACACGCCGCCGAGGCCGACCTCGACGACGGCGACGTCGACGGGCGCGTCCGCGAACACGGCGTAGGCGAGGACGACGAGGACCTCGAAGTAGGTCATCGTCGGCTCGTCGGCGGCGAGGCATTCGGCGTCGACCATCGCGATGAACGGCTCCACGTCCTCCCAGACCGCGACGAAGCGCTCCGGGTCGACCGGTTCCCCGTTGAGCGCGATGCGCTCACGGAAGTCGTGCAGGTGCGGCGAGGTGAACCGGCCGGTCTTGAGGCCGTGCTCGCGCAGCACCCGCTCGACGATGCGCGTCGTCGTCGTCTTCCCGTTCGTGCCCGTGAGGTGGATCATCGGGAACGTCTTCTGCGGGTCGCCGAGCAGTTCCATCGCCCGGCGCACGCGCTCGAGCGACGGCTCCGGGTTGTTCTCCGGGGTGCGCGCGAGGATCGAGTCCTCGATCTCGCGCACCCGCAGGCGCAGCGCGGCCTGGTGCTCGGCCTCGCGGGCCTCGGCGTCAGGAGCGCCGCTTCGCTTCGTGGGCGTCACTTGCCCTCCACCTTCTTCACGACGATGCGAACCTTCTGCTTGTCGCCGACCTCGGCCTCGGTACCGACGCCCTCGGGCAGCTGGTGCGCGGCACCGGCCGAACCGAACTGGACGGCGAGCGTCTCGCGCATGATGAGGTCCTGGTGCGCGACGGTGGCGCCCCAGACCTCGTCGTCACCGGTGACGGTGAGCGAGATGCGGTCGGAGATGTCGAGTCCGGCGTCGCGGCGGGCCTGCTGGACGGCGCGCACGACGTCACGGGCGAGCCCCTCGGCGGCGAGCTCTGGGCTCACTTCGGTATCGAGGACGACGAAACCGCCGCTCGGCAGCATCGCTGCCGCCGTGTTGGCGCCGGCCTTGTCGGCGTCGACAGCCATGTCGAGCGTGTACTCGCCCTCGACGAGTTCGAGCCCGCCGGCGGTGACGACGCCGTTCGCGTCGACCGACCAGTCACCCGACTTGCTGCCCTTGATGGCCTGCTGGACGTTCTTGCCCAGGCGCGGGCCGGCAGCGCGAGCGTTGACCGACAGGCGCTGGCTCACGCCGAAGCGGTCGGCGTCGGCGCTGGCCGAGTCGGCCAGGACGAGGTGACGCACGTTGACCTCGTCGGAGACGAGGCTCGCGAACTCCTCGAGCTGGTGCGGGTTCTCACCGACCACCGTGACGCTCGCGAGCGGCAGACGCACACGCAGGCGCTCCGCCTTGCGCAGGCCGAGCGTCACCGAGCAGACCTCACGGGCGCGGTCCATCGCGGCGACGAGTTCGTCGTTCGCCGGAAGGTCGTCGACGACCGGCCAGTCGGTGAGGTGCACCGAGCGGCCACCGGTGAGGCCGCGCCAGATCTGCTCGGTCTCGAACGGCAGCAGCGGAGCGGCGACGCGCGTGACGACCTCGAGGGCCGTGTAGAGGGTGTCGAACGCCTCCGACGACAGGGACTCGTGCGACTCACCCGTCTCCGCGGACGTGCCGGTGCCCCAGAAACGCTCACGGCTGCGACGGATGTACCAGTTCGTCAGGACGTCGAGGAAGCCGCGCACGCTCTCGCAGGCCCCGGCGATGTCGTAGGCGTCCATCTGAGCCTGGACCGTCTCGACGAGGTCGCGCAGCTTGGCGAGCAGGTAGCGGTCGAGGACGTCGGTGGAGCCCGTCGTCCACTTCGCCTCGTAGCCCTCGCCGCCGTTCGAGGCGTTGGCGTAGAGCGCGAAGAACGACCACGCGTTCCACAGCGGCATCATGACCTGACGCACGCCGTCGCGGATGCCCTGCTCGGTGACGGAGAGGTTGCCGCCGCGCAGGATCGGGCTCGACATGAGGAACCAGCGCATCGCGTCGGCGCCGTCACGGTCGAAGACCTCCGAGACGTCCGGGTAGTTGCGCAGCGACTTGCTCATCTTCTGCCCGTCGCTGCCGAGCACGATGCCGTGACAGATGACGGAGCTGAACGCCGGCTTGTCGAACAGCGCGGTCGCGAGGATGTGCAGCGTGTAGAACCAGCCACGCGTCTGGCCGATGTACTCGACGATGAAGTCGGCCGGGAAGTGGTTCTCGAACCACGCCTCGTTCTCCATCGGGTAGTGCACCTGCGCGTAGCTCATCGAACCCGAGTCGAACCAGACGTCGAGCACGTCGCTGACGCGGCGCATCGTGGACTGGCCGCTCGGGTCGTCCGGGTTGGGGCGCGTGAGCTCGTCGACGAACGGACGGTGCAGGTCGGGCTCGCCGGCGGCGTTCTTCGGCAGCGTGCCGAAGTCGCGCTCGAGGTCGGCGAAGGAGCCGTACACATCGATGCGCGGGTAGGCGGGGTTGTCCGACTTCCACACGGGAACGGGGCTGCCCCAGAAGCGGTTACGGGTGATCGACCAGTCGCGGGCGTTCTCCAGCCACTTGCCGAACTGTCCGTGCTTGACGTTGCCGGGCACCCAGGTGATCTCGTCGTTGTGCGCGAGCATGCGCTCCTTGATCTTCGTCACCTCGACGAACCAGGAACTGACCGCCATGTAGATGAGCGGCTGACGGCAGCGCCAGCAGTGCGGGTAGGAGTGGTCGTAGCTCTCGCGGCGCACGAGCACCGTGCCGTCACTGACGTGCCCCGTCGCGCCCGCACCCTTCGTCGCCGCCTTGAGGTGGTCGATGATGTGCGGGTTCGCGTCGAAGACCTGCATGCCTTCGTAGTCGCTCACCGGGTAGGTGAAACGACCGTCGGGGCCTACGGGAACGACCGGTGGGATGCCCGCGGCGTCCGTGGCGGCCTTGTCCTCCTCACCGAAGGCGGGGGCCATGTGGACGAGGCCCGTACCGTCGTCGGTCGTGACGTAGTCGGCCGAGAGGATGCTCCACGCCGCGCTGCCCGCGAGCTTCTCCTCGTTCGCGAAGTAGGTGAAGGGTGCGGTGTAGCGGCGTCCGACGAGGTCGCGGCCCTTCAGCCGCTCGACGACCTTCCCGGCGAGCGCGTCGGCGTCGAGCTTCTCGCCGAACAGGTCCTTGGCGTAGGCAGCGAGGCGCGCTTCGGCGATGACGTACCGCTCGCTCGAGCCGGTGGGGGCGTCCGCCTCGACGACGACGTAGTCGATGTCCGGGCCGACGGAGACGGCCAGGTTGCTCGGAAGAGTCCAGGGCGTGGTCGTCCAGATGAGTGCCTTCTCCCCCGTCTCGAGGGTGAAGCCGACGGTGACCGCCGGGTCCTGCCGATTCTGGTAGACGTCCTCGTCCATGCGCAGTTCGTGGTTGGACAACGGCGTCTCGTCGTTCCAGCAGTACGGCAGCACCCGCAGGCCTTCGTAGATGAGGCCCTTCTCGTACAGCGATGTGAACGCCCAGATGACCGACTCCATGTAGCCGGCGTTGTACGTGCGGTAGCCGCGCTCGAAGTCGACCCAGCGGCCCATGCGCCCGACGTAGTCGACCCACTCGTCGGCGTACTTCATGACGCTCGCCTTGGCGGCGTCGTTGAACGCCTCGATGCCCATCTCGACGATCTCGTCCTTGGTCTTCAGACCGAGTTGACGCATCGCCTCGAGTTCGGCGGGCAGGCCGTGGGTGTCCCACCCGAAGACACGGTCCACCTTCTTGCCGCGCATCGTCATGTAGCGCGGCACGAGGTCCTTGACGTAGCTCGTGAGGAGGTGGCCGTAGTGCGGCAGACCGTTGGCGAAGGGCGGGCCGTCGTAGAAGACGAACTCGTTCTCGCCGTTCTCACCGGCGTCGCGCTGTTCGATCGAGGCGCGGAAGGTGTCGTCGGCCGCCCAGTAGTCGAGGACTGCGCGTTCGATGTCGGGGAACGCGGGCGAGGAGGGCACGCCCTTGATACCGAATGCCTCACCGGCGTGCTGATCTGCGGCAGTGGCATTCTGGGTGAGATCGACCTTGGGATAGGTCATGGCGGCATCCTTTGCGCGGTCAGGTCGTATGCAAGGACGACGGCACCGACGTGTGTCGGAACCTCGCGGTACCACCTTGCTTGCCATCTCGAACCCGCGTGCGCAGGGAGCGATCTGACCGCTTCATGCCGGCTGTGACGGGCCACTCCCGCCCGGTTCTACTGAGTGCCTCCGTGGGGTGGCACTGTTCTTCCGGGGACTCGCCGCTGATGACGGCTCCAACGTCGTTACGACTATCGTAGCGTGACAGCCACCAACCGCAGCAAGAGCTTGCCTGCCACTCACCGGGAATCTTAACCGAGATCCTCCCGCTACTCCGCTCCTATCACGGTCCCCTGCCAGCTCTCAGTAGGCTGGGGTAGCGTCAATGGCATTCCCCAGCGCTTCCGCGAGCCGATCAAGCTCTCCCGCCCGCGGGGAGGGCGCGGTGGAGGCCACTACGTGAGCAGCGCCACCAGCCCCCGAAGCGCGACTCACGACCCATCCGCCCCGCTTGAGCTCCGAAGTCCACTTTTCATGGACGCCATTCCTCGAGGAAAACGCAACGGATGCGTCAGCAGCCCACTCAAGCACGACCTCGATTGCCGCTCGAGAGACCACACGAATCTGGCATTTGACGCCACTGACCAGGCGCACCTCAACACCTCCTTCGAGTAGCGTGAAATCACGCTCTGAAATCGGGTCACAGCGAGCAACCAACTCGTCAACCAAAAGATTGGCATCCTCTACCAGATCCGGATCCAGGTGAGCTTCCTCGAGCGCCTTCAATTCCGCCCTGATATAGCTCATGGTCGGCCTCCGACGCTGATCATTTGCGATGCAGGAATTAATCAACCGAGCATATCGAACAGGAAGCGATCGCCATTTGGAGGATGGGAAAACTCGGCACGCACGGAAAACTTCTTTCTCGAACTCAACCGGATCATATCTCGCCGGCTCACGCTGAGAACAGAGGTAATAGAGCGTCATTCCCACTCCAAACGAGTCGACAAGAGCGTTCTTTGCCTCCGCACTTCTTTCGCGAGATAGCTGCTCAGGTGCAAGATAGCTAGTAGGCCCGGTACTCTTGTCCGCAAGAAAGGTCCTGTCGTCGGCGCGAACATATGTCGAAAGATCAAAATCGAGCACCGTCACCTCCCAACTCGTCTTCTCCCACGGCGACGAAATCATAACATTCCCCGGGCGAATATCGCGATGAATAACTCGCTCCTTCAAGCCATGGGCACTTTCAATGATCTCAGCCAAGCGGGAACCCAGGGAAAGCACATCTTGCCACTCGGTCACGAGTCGATTTTCGACAACTTCGGCAAGAGTTGAACCGTGAATATAATCCATCACCACCATGGCAGGAATCTCAGAAGACTCCACATATCTAACCATTCCAGGAATGCCGTAAGCGGTCAATATTTTCATCGCCTGTACGCCACGCCTAAAGGCAACCATCATGTCAATGTTCGAACGCTGCTCCTCTCGAAGAATCTTCACTGCGTAGATTTGCTTGTTTTCATCGAGAGCGGGGAAAACTCGACCGAATGCACCGGCGCGCCCGTCGTCTTGCAACTCATACCCCATAAAGGGATAGTCGCGCACCTTAGCCGGGAGGTACCAAGACTTATAGATAGACCGATCGTACTTCTCGAGAAATTCATAGAACTCGTCACTCAGGCCCGACCGTCCAACGATCTCTAGAGCCTTCTCGTTGAGAGCCCCGCGAAGATCATCCTCATCCATCCCCGCCGCTTCGTCCGCTGACTCCGGAAGCCTTATGCGCCCTCCGAATGACTTGAAATCGGGGGACAGAGTCCGGTCTGCGGGCTGCGCGCGGGAGAAGACACGTACCATTTGAAGCAAATCGCCATGGCGGCCAGCGGAGTATCCCACCACGCGAACGTCATTTTCCTCGGCCCATTTAGACGACTGAAGATCAACATGGTCCGTGACCCAGTAGCGGTCTTCGTAACGCCTGCCTTCACTCTTCAGAGCCTTTAATACTGCCGCGATTGCTTCATCTTGCGGTCCCACCCCGATGAACACAACGGTGGACCGGTCGAAGATATCTCGAATTGTGGACGCAACCTCCACATTCTTGAGGCGGCGCTCAAGATCTGCCCGTGTCATCACCCAAGACTTGTCATTCTCCAATGCGCCGTGGAGCTGCCAGAGGAACGGGCGCCCGCCCTCCCCGACATTATGGGCGAGGCCTTCAACCTCTGCACCTACGTGATAATGAGCCGGAGCTGCACCTGACCTAGCCTTCGCATACGCGAAATGCGCCGCTTCATCGATATTGAGATTGACAATTCCAGCAATGGGCAATCTCCAAAGATCCTCATAAAGACCAAAGCTGCTATTGCCGTCAACCTTAAGAATTGATTTAATGGCGCTCGAAAACTCTGGGCGCCCGCCTGCCTCGCTCATCCGCTCGAAGGCCACCCAAAGATCGTCCTCGCACTTAGCGCTTTCGAGAAGGTGGCGCTTGGCCTCGCTTTCCGCTCCGGGAAGAGCGGCGCCTAGGAGGCAGTCGCAGACCTGGTCGCGTAACGAACCCCACAACGGGAGGCCGATTCCTTTACTCACACCAGCCCCTACCACCAGGACAATCGGGCGGGCTTTCAGGGCGAACTCGTTCGTCAATGCGCGAAACGTCGTGGGTGTCGTCGTAAGACTATCCGCCATGAAACATCTCCCTCGGGGCATCAATTTTGGTGGGCGCGTTTGGAGCTAATCCTACATGCGGCGCCGGTTCGAGTACACCCTTCAGGTCTACCACCTTGAACCGCACTGGGTTTCGTTCCGCGCTTATGTGGTGACGAGGGTTCTCGTCCGGGCTTGATCGTAGGCCGCTTCGACCTCGACCGGCGTGCGGTAGCCGAGTGCTTCGTGCAGGCGCTGGTGGTTCCACCACGTGACCCACTCCAGCGTTGCCAACTCGACCGCTGATGTCGACGGCCACGTCGTACGCGAGTAGATCAATTCCGCCTTGTACAAGCCGTTGACCGTCTCGGCCAAGGCATTGTCATACGAATCACCAACCGTCCCAACCGGCGGGGCGACACCATGCTCGGCCAACGTGTCGGTGTAGGCCAGGCTGACGTACTGGACTCCACGGTCGCTGTGATGCACCAGCCTGCCGCCCTCACGTGCCGCCGGCGTCGTGGCCAGGGCCTGTTGCAACGCGATCATCGGCAACGCTTGCGTCGTCAACGACGACGCGACTGACCAGCCGACGATCTTGCGCGTGCACGCGTCGGTGATGAATGCCGTGTACGCGAAGCTGCTCGTCGTCCTGACATAGGTGATGTCGGCGACCCACAACTCGTTCGGCAACGGCGCGTGGAAGTCACGCTCGACCCGGTCCGGGCGGTGATCGGGCACCTTCGACGCAACGGTCGTGAAGGGGCGGCGTCCGCGCCGAACACCGTGCAGCCCAACAGTTCTCATAAGCCGGGCGGTTTGGTCGCGCCCGATCACCCAGCCCTCACGGCGCACCGCGTGTCACATCTTGCGGTGGCCGTACACGCCGTAATTCTGCGCGTGCACCCGCCGAATCTCGTCGACAAGGACCTCGTCACGAATCGCCCGCGCGCAGCGCGGGCGCGCCTTCGCAGCGCGGTAACCACGGGAAGTGATGAACCCACAGCCCGTCGCGCCCAGGATCCGACAGATTGGCTCGACCCCGAACTGATCACGGTGTTCGTCGATGAACCGGATCATCTCGTCGTGGGGCGGTCGAGCTCCGCCGTGAAAAATGCCGATGCCTTCTTCAAGATCTCGTTCGCCCGCCTGGTCTCTGCCAGTTCACGGCGCAAGCGCCGGTTCTCTTCCTCCAGCGACTCCCGCGGAGGCGCGGCCGTGGCAGACGCGACGCGCGGTGAACGCCTCCAGCCACGCAACGTCGGGTCTGAGATTCCGAGCGATGTCGCGACCGCGATCAAGGCCGAACGCTGCGAACAACCCTCAGCAGCGACCTTGTCGGCCACCATCCTGACCGCATGCTCACGAAACTCCGCGTAGTGCCTGAGCATGATCCGATTCTTCCCTCAGTAAAGTCGGAACCAAACCCAGTGCGCTTCACCTTGTCTGCAGTTCGGCGCGCCTTCGTGCCAAAGTTCACCCCATGATGACTGATCTCATGAAGACTGATTCCGCCGTGTTGGTCACTGGAGGAACCCGCGGCATCGGCAAGGCGATCTGTGACGCCCTCGCCGAGGATCACGATCTCGTCGTCGGTGGCACCGACCCGGCTGCCGTCGACGCCGCGTGTGAGCAGTACCCGTCGGCTCGTCCGTTCGCGGCCGACCTCACCGACGGCGACGCCGTCGTGAGGGCGGTCGATGAACTAGGCCTCGAACGACTCGACGGCCTCGTGCACTCTGCGGGTCTGCTCGGCAGCGGCGCCTTCCGCGACCTCACCCGTGACGACTGGCGCCGCACCTTCGAGGTGAACGTGTTCGCCGTCGCTGATCTGACGCGCCTGCTCCTGCCCGCGCTCGAAGAGGCGTCCGGCACGGTCGTCGTCATCAACTCGGGTTCGGGTCTCACGGCCAACGGGCCTGGCGGCGTCTACTCGGCGTCGAAGTTCGCCGCCCGCGCGCTCACCGATGCGATGCGTGAGGAGCTTCGTCCGACCGGGATCCGTGTCTCCTCCGTGCACCCCGGCCGCGTCGCCACGGACATGCAGGTCGAACTCAACGAGTTCGAGGGGCGCGAGTACGACGCGGAGAACTACCTGCGCCCGGAATCGGTCGCGAACGCCGTCCGCGCTGCGCTGACGGCTTCGCCGGACGCCAACTTCGACATGGTCTCGGTTCGCCCCGGCCCCGCGGCCACGAACCGCACCTGAGCGTCCACAACGCCCCGATGTTGTGTTGTTTACGCGCCGTATGTGGCGCGCAAACAACACAACATCAGATTCCGTCAGCGCTGACGCTGCTCGCGCACCATCCGGTGGGTCAGGAGGGCGTGCTGGACGCCGTCGCCCTTCGTCAGCGACTCGGGGCTGACGGAGCCGCCCAGGGGAAGCATCGGCGTGAAGTAGTACAGCTCGCCGTCGCCCAGCGGGCCGAGCTTCGATCGCGCACCCTGGTGCGGGCCGCGCAGGTCGGAAAGGTGCGAGTTCTGCGAGAGCAGGTGCTCGGTGAAGAACTCCTCGACAGAACCGGCGACCACCGTGTTCGTGAGGAAGTGCGGGTCGAGGCACTCGACCTGGCCCGACGGAGCCACGTGGTACACGTGCCCGAAGCTCGTCACGGCGAACGGAATGCTCGACACGTCGGCGCCGAACCACTCGACGAGCACCGGCATCCACCGGCTCGGGTCGACGAGCAACAGTTCCTGCTGGCCGTACCAGCCGAGGCCGTGGCGGCGGTACAGCTCGACGAGCGACGAGGGCAGCTTGCCCTGCGCGTACTCGAGGAAGCCCTCCCCGACCGGCGTCACCTGGGTGGGGGCGTACCGCGAGACGAACGGCTCCAGCGCGAAGGACCCACGCGAGTCAAAGTTCATCGGACTTACTCCTTCTCGGGTTCACGCACCGACTCGCAGCCACTGCGCGAACGCCTCATCGTCGCGCGCCCGTGCTGTCGCGGGGCACGCCCATTCCTTCTAAGACTAGGCGGACGGCGCGGGCGTTGTCGCATCGAGGTGAAAGGGCATGAAAACATGGCCCCATGACTGCTGACTCCACGCCCACCGCTCGTCCCATGCCGGACAAGCCCACCGTCGACGGACTCGAAGACACGTGGGGCGCGGTATGGAAGCAGAACGGCACGTACACCTTCGACCGCGAGCGCGCCCTCGACCTGCCGCGCGAGCAGGTTTTCGCCATCGACACGCCCCCGCCGACGGCGTCCGGTTCACTGCACGTGGGTCACGTGTTCAGCTACACCCACACCGACTGCATGGCGCGCTACCAGCGCATGCAGGGCCGCGAGGTCTTCTACCCGATCGGCTGGGACGACAACGGCCTGCCCACCGAGCGTCGCGTGCAGAACTACTACGGCGTGCGCGGTGACGCGACGAAGGCGTACATCCCGAACTACACGCCGCCGCTCGAGGGCGCCGAGGGCAAGAGCGTCAAGGCCGCCGACCAGCAGCCCATCGGACGTCAGAACTTCATCGAGCTGTGTGACGTCCTCACCGTCAAGGACGAGGAGACCTTCGAAGCCCTCTTCCGTCGCCTGGGCATCAGCGTGGACTGGAACGTCTCCTACCGCACGATCGACGAGCGCTCCCGCGCCGTTGCGCAGCAGGCCTTCCTGCGCAATCTCTCGCGCGGCGAGGCCTACCAGCAGGAAGCTCCCGGCCTGTGGGACGTCACGTTCCAGACGGCCGTCGCCCAGGCCGAGCTCGAAGCGCGCGACTACCCGGGCGCCTACCACCGCGTCGCGTTCCACAGCGACGCTGCTGACGACGGCCGCGTCTACATCGAGACGACGCGCCCCGAGTTGCTGCCCGCCGTCGTCGCGCTCATCGCGCACCCGGACGACGAGCGCTACCAGCCGCTGTTCGGCACCACGGTCACGAGCCCGCTGTTCGGCGTCGAGATCCCCGTGCTCTCGCACCCGATGGCGGAGATGGACAAGGGCGCCGGCATCGCGATGTGCTGCACCTTCGGTGACCTCACCGACGTGCAGTGGTGGCGCGAACTGCAGCTGCCGACCCGCTCGATCATCACCCGCAGCGGCCGCATCACCGCAGAGACCCCGGAGTGGATCGCGGGGGGCCCCGGCGAGCAGCTCTTCGCCGAGGAACTCGCGACGAAGACGACGTTCACGGCACGCGAGAACGTCGTCAAGGCGCTCATTGCCTCCGGCGACCTCGACGGTGAGCCGAAGAAGACCCAGCGCAAGGCCAACTTCTTCGAGAAGGGCGACAAGCCCCTCGAGATCGTCACGAGCCGCCAGTGGTACATCAAGAACGGTGGCCGCGACGCCGACCTGCGCGCTGCCCTCGTGGAACGCGGCAATGAGATGACCTGGCACCCGGGCTTCATGCAGAGCCGCTACACGAACTGGATCGAGGGCCTGCACGGCGACTGGCTCATCTCCCGCCAGCGCTTCTTCGGCGTGCCGTTCCCGATCTGGTACCCGGTCGACGCCCAGGGCGAGACCGACTACGACAACCCGATCGTGCCCGATGAGTCCGAGCTGCCGATCGACCCGCAGGGTCAGGCACCGAAGGGCTACGACGAGTCCCAGCGCGGCCAGGCGGGTGGCTTCGTCGCCGACCCGGACGTCATGGACACGTGGGCGACGTCGTCGCTGTCGCCGCAGATCGCCACCGGCTGGCCGATCGCCGACGGCAGCGCCCACGGCAGCGACGCCGAACTGTTCGCCAAGATCTTCCCGATGGACATGCGCCCGCAGGGCCACGACATCATCCGTACCTGGCTGTTCGCGACGGCGGTGCGCGCGCACCACGAGAACGGCTCGGTGCCGTGGACGAACACGGCCATCTCCGGCTGGATCCTCGACCCGGACCGCAAGAAGATGTCGAAGTCGAAGGGCAACGCGCAGACGCCCGAGGACGTCGTCAAGGAGTTCGGCGCCGACGCCGTGCGCTACTGGGCCGCCTCCGGGCGCCTCGGCACCGACGCCGCGTACGACACGGGTCAGATGAAGGTCGGCCGTCGCCTCGCGATGAAGATCCTCAACGCCTCGAAGTTCGCGTACATGACGCCGGAGCCGAGCGCCGCCGACGGTGACCTGCTCGCGCTCGTGACGCAGCCGCTCGACACGTCGATGCTGGCCACGCTGCACGACGTCGTCGAACGCGCCACGAAGGGCTTCGAGGCCTGGGATTACACCCGCTCCCTCGAGCTGACCGAGACGTTCTTCTGGACGTTCTGTGACGACTACATCGAGCTCGTCAAGGAGCGCGCCAACAACCGTGACGGCAAGTTCAGCGACGCCGAGGCCGCTTCGGCCCAGGCTGCGGTCCGCATCGCTCTCGACGTGCTGCTGCGCCTCTTCGCGCCGGTGTTGCCGTACGCCACGGAGGAAGTGTGGTCGTGGACGCACGCGGACTCGATCCACCGCGCGCCGTGGCCGTCGGTCACAGGCTCGACGCTCCCGGCCGACGCCGACGCGAAGGTTCTCACGGTGGTCTCGCAGGCTCTCGCGGGTGTGCGCCGCGCCAAGTCGGACGCGAAGCTCGGCATGCGTGCCGAGGTCACGTCGATGACGCTCGCGGGCCCGGCTGACGCTCTCGCAGCCGCCGAGAAGGGTGAGGCCGATCTGCGCGCTGCAGGTCGCATCACCGGTATGACGACGGCGGTCGAGGACACCGAGGGCGCAACGCTCGTCGTGCGCGACGCAGAGCTCACGCCTCCCCCGCCGAAGCAGAAGTGACGCAGTGACACGACGAAGCGGCCCTGACCTTTGAAAGGTCAGGGCCGCTTCGTTCGTTCTCGCCCTTAGCCGTGGCGGCGAGAGCGTGAATCAGGCGGCGCGGCGACGCACGATCGTCGGGTCGACGCGGTCGAGCACGACCTCGCGGGTGACGACGACCTTGTCGATGTCGTCCTCGCTCGGCACGTCGAACATCACCGGCAGGAGAACCTCTTCGAGGATGGCGCGCAGACCGCGAGCGCCGGTGCCGCGGCTCATCGCCTGCTCGGCGACGGCGTCCAGGGCATCGGGCGTGAACTCGAGCTTCACACCGTCGATCTCGAACATGCGCTTGTACTGCTTGACGAGCGCGTTCTTCGGCTCGGTGAGGATGCTCACCATGCCCTCACGGTCGAGCGGCTCGACGGTCGTGATGACGGGCAAACGACCGATGAACTCGGGGATGAGGCCGAACTTCATGAGGTCCTCGGGCTGCACCTCGGCCATCGAGGCATCGCCACCGGCGGGCGTGTGCAGCTGCGAGCCGAAGCCGAGGCCCTTCTTGCCGTTGCGGTCCTCGATGATCTTCTCTAGGCCCGCGAACGCACCACCGACGATGAACAGCACGTTCGTCGTGTCGATCTGGATGAACTCCTGGTGCGGGTGCTTGCGCCCACCCTGGGGCGGCACCGAGGCGGCCGTGCCCTCGAGGATCTTGAGCAGCGCCTGCTGCACGCCCTCACCGGAGACGTCGCGCGTGATCGACGGGTTCTCGCTCTTGCGGGCCACCTTGTCGATCTCGTCGATGTAGATGATGCCGGTCTCGGCCTTCTTCGTGTCGAAATCGGAGGCCTGCAGTAGCTTGAGCAGGATGTTCTCGACGTCCTCACCGACGTAGCCAGCCTCCGTCAGCGCCGTGGCGTCCGCGATGGCGAACGGGACGTTGAGCATCTTGGCCATCGTCTGGGCGAGGTAGGTCTTGCCACAGCCGGTGGGGCCGATGAGCAGGATGTTGGACTTGGCGATCTCCACCGGGTCCTTCGACGTCGAGTCGGACGCCTGGACGCGCTTGTAGTGGTTGTAGACCGCGACGGCGAGGGCGCGCTTGGCGGCGTCCTGGCCGATGACGTACTCGCGCAGGAAGTCGAAGATCTCGCGCGGCTTCGGCAGCTTCTCGAGACCGAGATCGACCGAGTCGGTCAGCTCTTCCTCGATGATCTCGTTGCACAGGTCGATGCACTCGTCACAGATGTAGACGCCGGGGCCGGCAATCAGCTTCTTGACCGTCTTCTGGCTCTTGCCACAGAACGAACACTTGAGCAGATCGCTGCTCTCGCCCACTCGTGCCACCGGTCGTTCCCTTCGTCGTCCTACCTAGACAACACGGGGATCGCCCCCGTGAAGTGCACCGTACGACGGTAGTTCACCGCGCACGTCTCCCCCATCATTGAACCGCGCGTGGCGGCTCGACGCGAGCCTGTTCGCCACCGGCGGAAAGCCCGCGTCACCTACGCGAACGCGCCGGCACCCCCGAAGGGCACCGGCGCGTTCGTGTCGTCACGTTGCGTTCACAGCGCGAGGCATCACTGCTCGAGCGAGGCCTTGCGGCTCTGCAGCACCTCGTCGACGAGACCGTACTCCTTGGCCATCTCGGCCGTGAGGATCTTGTCGCGGTCGATGTCGGCTCGCACCTGCTCGACGCTGCGACCGGAGTGCTTCGCCAGCGTCTCCTCCAGCCAGTCACGCATACGCATGATCTCGTTGGCCTGGATCTCGACGTCGGAGGCCTGGCCACCCGAGCCCTCCATGGCCGGCTGGTGGATGAGAACGCGAGCGTTCGGCAGCGCGAAACGCTTGCCCGGCGCACCGGCACCCAGCAGCACAGCGGCGGCCGAAGCGGCCTGGCCGAGCACGAACGTCTGCACGTCCGGGCGGATGTACTGCATCGTGTCGTAGATCGCCGTGAGGGCCGTGAACGAGCCACCGGGCGAGTTGATGTACATGAGGATGTCGCGGTCCGGATCCTGCGATTCCAGGACGATGAGCTGCGCAATGATGTCGTCGGCCGACGCGTCGTCGACCTGGACGCCGAGGAAGATGATGCGGTCCTCGAACAGCTTCGTGTACGGGTCGAGGCGCTTCGTGCCGTAGGAGGTGCGCTCCTCGAACTGCGGCAGGATGTAGCGGCTCGTGGGCATCGGCGCCGTCACGCCGCCGTGAGCGCCCGTCGGGTTCGTGTAGTTCATTGAATTACTCCGTCAGTAGTCGCGGGCGGCGATCAGTTGGACGACTTCGTCGCGTCCGAGGAACGCTCGAAGACGTGGTCGACGAAGCCGTACTCCTTGGCCTCGTTCGCCGTGAACCAGCGGTCGCGGTCCGAGTCGGACTCGATCTTCTCGACCGGCTGACCCGTGTGCTCTGCGATGAGCTCGGCCATCTGCTTTTTGATGTGCAGCAGCTGCTCGGCCTGAGTTTTGACGTCGGACGCCGTTCCCTGAATGCCACCGAGGGGCTGGTGCATCATGATGCGCGCGTGCGGCGTCGCGTAGCGCTTGCCCTGAGCGCCGGCGGACAGCAGGAACTGGCCCATCGAGGCAGCGAGGCCCATGGCCACGGTGCACACGTCGTTCGGCACCCACTGCATCGTGTCGAAGATGGCCATACCAGCGGTCACCGAACCACCCGGGGAGTTGATGTAGAGCCAGATGTCCTTCTCCGGGTCCTCGGCAGCGAGCAGGAGAAGCTGCGCGCAGATCGCGTTCGCGTTGTCGTCGCGCACGTCCGATCCGAGGAAGATGATGCGCTCCTTGAGGAGGCGGTTGTAGATCTGGTCGTCGAGACCGGCAGCCATCTGCTGGCTCGCCATGACCACGTCCGAGGACTTGGCTGTCGTCAAGGGATCACTCCATCCGAATCTGCCACCCGGCACGCGGATGACACCATGCTTAAACTCTTCACTGACCCTAACGCGCGGGCCCGCGACTTTCGTCCCCGTCCCGGCCGGTGTTCGCCCTGAGCGCAAGCGCGGGCGCTGACCGACTCACGCGAGGCACGCGCAAAACTGCGGCCCGATGACGAGAGCGCGGCTCCGCTCGCACCGGGTGTGCGTGCGGAGCCGCGCTCCTGCTGGCGTTCAGGCCTGCGGCGACATCACTTGTCGTCGGCAGCCTTCTTCGTCGCGGTCTTCTTGGCCGTGCTCTTCTTGGCAGCTGCCTTCTTGGCCGGCTTCTCGTCGCCGTCCTTGGCAGCGGCCTTCTTGGCCGTGCTCTTCTTCGCGGCAGCCTTCTTGGCCGGCTTCTCGTCGCCGTCCTTGGCAGCGGCCTTCTTGGCCGTGCTCTTCTTCGCGGCAGCCTTTTTGGCCGGCTTCTCCTCGGCGGGCTTCTCGTCCGCGTCGGCCTCGTCGTCACCGGTGTCGACGGCCTCGTTGAGGTCGACGACGTTGCCCGCGGTGTCCTTGACCTTGGCGGACTCGAGGACCGTGGCGAGCGCCTTGCGGCGAGCGACCTCACCCATGATGGCCGGCACCTGGCCCTGGGCGTCGAGCGCCTGGGCGAAGGTGTTCGGGTCCATGCCGTACTGCTGCGCCGACATGATGAGGTACTCGATGAGCTCCTCCTGGCCGACCTGGATCTCCTGGGACTCCACGATCTCGTCGAGCAGGAGCTGCGTGGCGACCTGCTTGCGGGTGCTCTCGGTGACCTCAGCGCGGTGCTCGTCGTCGTCGAGGCGGTTCTCGCCCTCGAGGTGGTTGTGCACCTCTTCGTTGACGACGCCGTCCGGGACGGGGATGTCAATGGCCTCCAGAAGCGCGTCGAGCACCTTGTCACGGGCCTGAACGCCCTGCTCGAAGCGCTTCGTGCGCTCGACCTCGGAGCGCAGGTCGGCCTTCAGCTCGTCGAGCGTGTCGAAGGACGAGGCGAGCTGGGCGAACTCGTCGTCGAGCTCGGGGAGCTCGCGCTCCTTGACCGACTCGATCTTGACGGTGCACTCGGCGTCCTGGCCCTCGTGCTCGCCACCGGCCAGCGGCGACGTGAAGGTGGTCTCCTCGCCGGCCTTGAGGCCGGTGAGCGCCTTGTCGAGGCCTTCGAGCATCGTGCCCGAGCCGATCTCGTAGGAGACGCCGGAGACGGAGTCGATCTCGTTGCCGTCGATCGTGGCGGACAGGTCGATGGAGACGAAGTCGCCCTTCTTGGCCTTGCGCTCGACGCCCTTGAGCGTGCCGAAGCGCTCACGCAGCTCGGTGATGCGCTCGTCGAGGTCGGCGTCGCTGACCTCGATCGGGTCGACCTCGACCTCGAGGGTGTCGAAGGCGGGGAGCTTGATCTCGGGGCGGACGTCGACCTCAGCGGTGAACGTCAGGCCCTGGCCCTCTTCGAGCGGGAAGTCGGTGATGTCGACCTCGGGCTGGCCGAGCGGCTTGACGTCGTTCTCGACGATCGCGTTGGTGTACAGCTCGGGGAGCGCCTCGTTGACGGCCTCCTGCACGACGGCTGCACGGCCGAAGCGCTGCTCGATGAGCTTCGCGGGAACCTTGCCCTTGCGGAAGCCGGGGATCTGAACCTGCTCGCCGATCGTCTTGTACGCCTTGTCCAGGCTCGGCTTGAGCTCCTCGGCAGTCACGTCGACGGTCAGCTTGACCCGCGTCGGGTTGAGGGTCTCGACAGCGCTCTTCACAGCGTGTACTCCAGTAGTCGATGGGATGGGTCACGAGCCGCGACCGGCGAGGCGGGACGCCTGCTGCGTCCTGGCGCCTCATTGCACGGCGCGGCTCGCCGTACATGAACTTCTATCCATGCTAACGGTCGGGGTAACAGGATTCGAACCTGCGGCCTTCCGCTCCCAAAGCGGACGCGCTACCAAGCTGCGCCATACCCCGCTCACAACCTCGTGTGAACACCGCATTCTCGCACAAGCCGCGGCCTCACCGGCTCTGGCACCTGCCAAGAACGACGAACGGCGGCCCTCGTGGTGAGGGCCGCCGTTGGCGGTGTGGAGCGGGCGACGAGAATCGAACTCGCGTAATCAGTTTGGAAGACTGAGGCTCTACCATTGAGCTACGCCCGCATGTTCGGCCCACATGCTAGCGCACTCGATGCGCGCCTCGCGCACCGCAGCTGCCCGCGCCGCGTCAGGTCGCAGTTTGCGCCACATGGTGAACGCGAACTCTCGACTCCGATCTGAATTTGTGTTGGGGTGGAACCAAGTCCGGGAACCCCCGGCACAGTGTTCCGACTACACAGGAGGATCAGCATGGGAATCTTCGACAGCGCCAAGGACAAGGCCAGCGACTTCGCCGAGCAGAACCCCGACAAGCTCGACCAGGGCGTCGAGAAGGCGGGTGACTTCGCCGACGACCGTACGGGCGGCGAGCACGCTGACAAGATCGACAAGGGTCAGGACTTCGCCAACGAGAAGCTCGACGGCCTCGGCGGCGGTCAGTGATCTCGGGCTGACGCCTGAAACTTCAAAAGGGCCCCTCGGACAACGCGTCCGAGGGGCCCTTTTGCTGTGCGCCGGGGCGAGCGCGCCGGACCACGCCCCCTTGCGGCGAACGTTCCTGCGTGGCTCAGAGCATCGGACGTCGGTAGCGGCGGTTGCCGTCGCGCCAGATGACGACGACGGAGCGGTCGTCGTCGCCGCCCAGGGCGGCGGAGGTCGTGCAGATGCGATGAGCGCCGCCCGTGAGACCCTCGCTGATTGCCGACTGCGTCATGGCGAGCAGGCGCTGCGTCCCGGCGGTGATGTCGCCGCCGGGACCCTCGACGACGCCATCGCTGTAGAGCACGACGACATCACCCGGCGCGAGGATCCCTGCCGCACGGGAGAAGTCGTCCCGTCCCTGCTCGAAGAGGCCGAGGAGCAACCCCTCGGCACCGGTGACCATCTCCCAGCGGCGCGAGTCCGCGTGGTAGTGCGCCGCACTGGGGTGGCCCGCGGTCCCGATGCTGTACGAGCCGGTCCGCAGGTCGAGGGCGATGTGGATGGCGGAGGCAAAACCGTCACGCCAGCCCTGACGAATGAGGTAGCGGTTGGCCGCCGGCAGGAAGCCGGCCGGGTCCGTTTCCCCGAGCAACCCGCTCAGTGCACCCGAGAGGAGCAGCGCGCGCATCCCTGCGGAGTGGCCACTGCCGGAGACATCGGTGAGAGCCACGTCGAGCTGATCGCCGTGTCGGGCGCAGACGACGAAGTCGCCGCTGAACGCGCCACCCTTCGCGGGCAGGACGCAGTGCTCCATACGCACGTCGTCGGGAAGTTCGGGGGCGAGTGCCTGACGGTCGAGCCGCTCGCGAAGGTCCTTGAGCATGCCGGAACCCACGCTGAGTGGCACACCGAGTGCCTGCACGTTGCGCGTCACGAAGAACACGAGGCCGACGACGGCGAGGACGACGCACGCCACCGACCACTCGACGGTGCGATCACCCCAGGCGTACGCGACGACCACGAGGTAGCCCGCCACGACGACGGCGATGGCCCGAGCCAGGGTGCGCCCCGACAGGAGGAACCCGGCGCACACGATGAGCGGCACGAAAACCGATTGGGAAACCGTGCCGGGGAAGCTGATACCGGCCAGTGTCGCGACGAGGGTGAGGAACGTGATGACCGCCGCGAGCAGGCGCGAGGAGTTGCGCCGGGGCGTCACGATGCGGCGCACCGACCGCTGGGGGCGCACCCGCTCGCTCGTGACGTCAAGAACCACAGTTGCCACTCTATCCGGGGTGACAAACGTCTCACGAGGCGCCTGCGGACAAAGCGCAAGCGCCGGGCCCGCACGGCATGCGGGGCCCGGCGCTCGGGTGTCAGTGACTCACAGCGGCGGCAGCGTGCCGTCCGTCTCGTAGGCCTCGACCATGGCGATGCGGCGCGCGTGACGCTCGACGCCGGTGAACTGCGTCGTGATGAAGGTGCGGGCAATCTCCTTCGCCTGCTCGATCGTGACGAAGCGGCCACCGATCGAGGCGATCTGCGCACCGTTGTGCTCGCGCGCCAAGGAGGCGAACTCCGGCGTCAGACACAAGGCCGCACGAATGCCCTCGACCTTGTTCGCCGCCATCTGCTCGCCGTTGCCCGAACCGCCCAGGACGAAGCCGAGCGAGTCGGCGTCGTCACGCACGGCCTCGGCCGCGCGCAGCACGAACACCGGGTAGTCGTCCTCCGCGTCGTACTCGGTGGGCCCGTGGTTGACGACGTCGTGCCCCTCAGCGGTGAGGAAGTCGACGAGGGCCTGCTGGGTTTCAAAGGCGGCGTGGTCGCCACCGACGTGGATGCGCATGTCTCTCTCTCGGTCGAGCGGGTCGTGGAGCTGGTCGAGCACGTTCGAGCGCGGCACGCCTCGGCCCGCGGGCGGTACCGCGAAGAACGCTCGTGCAAACCATCCTGCCACCTTCACCCCCGTGCAAGGATGGTCGACGGCGACCACTCGGGCGCGAGCGCGCCTCAGCGAACTGCGTCGCCTCCCCTCATCGCCTTCAGGAAGGAACCGACGCCGTGACCGGCTCGAACCTCACACGCGAGGAAGCCCTGGAGCGCAGCGCCAACATCGCTGTCGACTCCTACGACATCACGCTCGACCTCACGACGGGAGCCGAGACGTTCACGACGTCGTCGACGGTCCGTTTCAGCGCCACGCCGGGCAGTGAGACCTGGCTCGACTTCCTCGGCGAGAGCGTGGACCGCGTGGTGGTCGGCGGTGAGGACATCGCCGTCGAGTGGGACGGCGCCCGGGTGCGCGTGCCGAACCTCGCGGCCGAGAACGAGGTTCGCGTCGATGCCGTCGGCCGGTACATGAACACGGGTGAGGGCCTCCACCGCTTCGTCGACCCGGCTGACAACGAGGTCTACCTCTACTCCCAGTTCGAGGTTCCCGACGCGCGGCGCATGTACCCCGTGTTCGAACAGCCGGACCTCAAGGCGAGCTTCACCTTCACCGTCACCGCCCCGTCCCGCTGGCAGGTGCTCTCCAACGAGCCGACGCCCGAGCCGCAGCCGGCGGAGACGACCTACACCGGCCCCAACGGTGAGACCGAGCCGGCGGCCACGTGGCGCTTCGGGGCGACGCCGCGCATCTCCTGCTACATCACGGCCCTCGTGGCCGGCCCGTACGAGAAGTACACCGACGAAGTGACGTCCCGCGCGGGCACAGTGCCGCTCGGCGTCTACTGCCGCAAGTCGCTCGCGCCCCACATGGACGCCGACGAGATCTTCGACATCACCAAGCGCGGCTTCGCGTTCTTCGAGAACGAGTTCGACCAGCCTTACCCGTTCACCAAGTACGACCAGATCTTCACGCCCGAGTACAACATGGGCGCCATGGAGAACGCGGGCTGCGTCACCTTCACGGAGATGTACGTCTTCCGCGCCAAGGTGAGCGAGGCCATCATCGAGCGCCGCGCCCTCACCGTGCTGCACGAGCTCGCCCACATGTGGTTCGGCAACCTCGTCACGATGAAGTGGTGGAACGACCTGTGGCTCAACGAGTCGTTCGCCGAGTGGGCCTCGACGACGGCGCAGGCCGAAGCCACCCGTTGGGAGAGCGCCTGGACGACGTTCGGCACCTCGGAGAAGGCGTGGGCGTACCGCCAGGACCAGCTCAGCTCCACACACCCGATCGTCGCCCCGATCCGTGACCTCGCCGACGTCGAGGTGAACTTCGACGGCATCACGTACGCCAAGGGCGCCTCGGTGCTCAAGCAACTCGTCGCCTACGTCGGGCGCGAGTCGTTCACCGCCGGCCTGCGCGCGTACTTCGCGAAGTACGCGTGGCAGAACACGACGTTGCCCCAGCTGCTCGGCGAGCTGGAGTCGACGAGTGGCCGCGACCTGTCGTCCTGGTCGAAGCAGTGGCTCGAGACGGCCGGCGTCAACACGCTGCGCCCGGTCGTCGAGGTCGACGGCTCCGGTGTCATGACGCGCGTGCTCATCGAACAGAGCGCGACGAACGAACTGCCGACGCTGCGCCCCCACCGTCTCGCCGTGGGGTGCTACCGTCTCGAGGGCGACACCCTCGTGCGTACGCAGCGGGTGGAGCTCGACGTCACGGGTGAGAGCACCGAGGTCACCGAGCTCGTCGGGGTGGAGCAGCCGGATCTGCTCCTCGTCAACGACGACGACCTCGCCTACGCCAAGATCCGTCTCGACGAGCGCAGCCTCGCCACCGCCATTGCTCACCCGCGCGCCTTCACCAGCTCGCTGCCGCGTGCGCTCGTGCTCGGTGCGGCCTGGGACATGACGCGCGATGCGCAGATGCCGGCGGGCGACTTCGTCCGCATGGCGCTTGCGACCCTGCCGGGCGAGGACGACTCGACGCTGCTGCGCACCCTGCTCGGCCAGATGTCCACCGCCGCACTCACGTACTCGGCGCCCGCCAAGCGCGAGAAGCTCGTCGCCGACGTGACGGGCGGGCTGCGCTCCCTGGCCGAGGAAGCCGAAGCCGGCAGCGACGCCCAGCTGCAGCTCGTGCAGACGTTCGCATCCTTCGCCCAGAGCGAGGAAGATGTTGCGTTCGTTCGTGCGCTGCTCTCGGGTGAGCGCACCCTCGATGGTCTCACCGTCGACACCGAGATGCGCTGGACGCTGCTCGCGTCGCTCGCCGCTGCAGGTGCCGCCGACGCCGCGGAGATCGACGCCGAACTGGCCCGCGACAACACGGCCACGGGTGCCGAACGCGCGGCACGAGCTCGCGCGTCGCTGCCGACGTCCGAGGCGAAGGCGGCCGCATGGTCGTCCGTCGTCGACTCCGACGAGCTGGCCAACCAGACGATCGCCGAGACGGCGGCGGGATTCGGACACGTTCACGACGTGAGCCTGCTCGAGCCGTATGTCGAGAAGTACTTCGCGATGGCCGAGGACTACTGGGCAGGGCGCACCCACCACATCGCGGAGCTGGGCATCTCGTCGCTGTTCCCGATGGCGCTGGCCGGACCGCAGCTGCTCGACGCCGCGCAGCAGTGGCTCTCGTCGCACAGCGACTCCCCCGCGGGTCTCGTGCGCACGGTCGCCGAGAACCGTGACGCCGTCGCCCGAGCCGTCACGGCGCAGGAGTTCGACGCTCGCGCCTGATCCGGACTGATTACCGGAAGGAGGCCCCCGACACGATTCGTGTCGGGGGCCCCTACGTCGAGCCGTGCTCGAAGCTCAGCTGCGCGCCCGCACCACCCGGATGACCCGCTTGGCACGACGCGAGGTCATGAGATCGTCCAAGCTCACCCCCGACTCGTCAGGGCCCGCGACGGGGCGACGCCACAGGGCATGCACGTGGGTGACGCCGTGCTCGCCCACGATGCGCTGATCGCCCACGAGATCGGCGACACGGACCGTGAGCAGCAGGCTCGGGGCCGATGCCAGATAACGGTGCAGGGCCCCCACCTGGTCTTCCACACTCGCACGCGGCGTCGTGAGACCGCGCGCCGCGAGGGCCTCGACGAGAGCCTTGCGACGCTTCCCGGCGCGCTCCTCGTAGGCAGCGTGGTCGTCGCGCAGACCGTATCGACGTGCCTCCTCGAGGTGAGATCCCGTGAGCAGTGCTGCGCTCGGGGGCGCGTCCTTGGCGCCGAGCGAGGTCATGGCGAGCTCGGGCAGCTTCTTCGGGTCTCGCGAGCCGCTCCCCTCGGTGTCGTCGAGGAGCACGGCCGAGGAAACGACACCGCGCTCGGCGAGGTAGTCGCGGATCCACGGCTCGGTTTCGTCCTCGTCACCGGCCACGACGAGCGCGCCCGCCCGATGCGCCTCGAGCAGCAGAATGCCGATGAGCGCTTCGTGGTCGAACTGAACGTAGGTACCCGCGTCCGCAGCGTTCTCGGCCGCCGACGGCTGCGGTATCCACCACTGGCGGAACAGGGTGCCGATGCGCTCCACCCGCAGTGCGCCACTGCGAGCGAGGGTGCGACGCACGACGTCACGCCACCGTGCGTAGCCGTTCTCGGCGAGCGCCGAGGGCTTCATCGCAGCAAGGCCGAGATCGACAACCGCGCCGTCCGCGGCGCGCGCTCCGAGACGGATGTCGGCGGCGAACGCCTCCGGCCAGGCCCACTCCTCGAAGCCACCGTCGATGACGCCAGGAGCGATGTCGTGCATGACACCGATGCGCATGCCGGCCGCTTTCACCTCACGCTGCGCATCAGCGAACTGTGCGCCGGCGACCCACTGCAGCCACGCCTCGAACTCGACGTCGTCGGCGTGCTCCTCGCGGAAGGCGGCTACCTCGGGGCTGCGCGGATCCTGCAGTTCCTCGGGCCATGTGCTCGCCGGAAGACCGTGTTTCAGCGCAATGACGCACCACGTCGCGTAGTCGAACAGCCAACCCGCCTCGGACTCGACGAAGTGCCCGAAGTCGCGACGACGGCGGTGGGAACGCTCGACGTTGAAGATCATCCGCAACGCGGCTCGCTTCGACTCCCAGACCGCGTCGCGGTCGACCTCGTCCGTGAGATTGAGACGGCGGGCGTCGTCGCCGTGCCACTCGACGAGTTGGTGCTCCGCGGCCGAGAGATAACCGATCTCGGGCACCTCCTCGACGCGGATCGCGAGGGGGTCGAGCGCCGTACGGCTCGCGGGGCGATACGGGTTGGGGTCGATCGTGGGCACGGGATCGGCCGCGTTCACCGGGCCGACGTTGACGTAGTCCGCACCGCTTCGGGCGGCCCATGTGCCGAGTTCGGCGAGGTCTGCTGCATCGCCGATGCCCCACGAGCGCTCGGACCGCACGGCGTAGAGCTGGCCGGCCACTCCCCAGCCGCGCTTGGCGGCCAGATCGGGCGGCAGGGTCATCGTCGCGGGCGTGACGACGACCGGACGGACGTGACGACGGCCCCCTGCGCTCACCTGAAGTTCGTGGTAGCCCAGAGGAAGATCGCCGGGCAGGTCGAGGTCGACGACCTGAGGAGATGTGCTGTCGCTCTCGCCGGCTGCGTCGCTCTCATCCTCCCCATCTTCGCTCTTGTCCTCGTCCTCGCCTTCGGACTCGCTGCCGGTGTCCGATGGAGCGTCGAGTTCATCGTCACGCTCGAGGGGGACGATGCTGCCGTCCTCGAGCACGATGCGCGCCTCGAACTCAGCGGTCGCGGGCACGGTGAGCGTGACACTCGGGGTCCAGGACTCGCGCAGGACGAGTGCGTCAGGAAGGCCCACCACGGAAGGCGTGCCTCCATCATGGCGATCGGCACTCGGCGCCGCGTCTTCGCTGCATTCGACGCCCAGCGAGGTGAGCACCGCCTCGACGACCTCGGGCGCGACCGCTCGGGCGCGTCCCGAGCCGTCCCGGACATGGGTGGCAACGCCGTGGGCGTTCGCGAGTTCGTTGAGGGAAGGAGTGCCGGGCATAGGGCAATTCTGGCAGACGTTCCAGCCGTTCCAGCCGTTCGGCGGGATGGTTGGATGGCAGGCATGGCTGCACCGTCCTTCGTCCCCCACGCCGCCTCCCTGCCCGAGGGATGGGAGTGGCTGGTCGGCACTCCGCTGCAGATCGTCGTGGTCGTCCTGGGCGCCCTGGCCGTGCGCTGGATCCTGCACCGGGCCATCACCCGCGCGGTCCACGCGATGGAGACGCGAAGCACCACGCCGGAGGTCGTCGGCGAGGAGGGCGCTCTCTCCCCCGCGAGGGTCCGTCTGCGGGCCGCCGCTGGCCTCGACGACGAACGGCGCCGACAGCGCGCGGCAACGATGGGCTCGCTCCTGCGGTCGGTGACGACGGTCGTCGTTCTCGCCGTCGCCACCCTCACGGTCGCCGCGCAGCTCGGCATCCAGCTCGGCCCGCTCATGGCGAGCGCCGGCGTGGCAGGTGTCGCCGTCGGTTTCGGTGCGCAGTCGCTCGTCAAGGACTATCTGTCGGGCATCTTCATGATCTTCGAGGACCAGTACGGCGTCGGCGATGTCATCGACACCGGAGAAGCCGTCGGCACCGTCGAGGAGGTGACGCTGCGCATCACTCGGCTGCGCGACGCCAACGGCGTCGTCTGGTACGTGCGCAACGGCGAGATCATCCGCGTCGCGAACCGCTCCCAGGGGTGGTCGACATCGCTCGTCGACGTCCCGGTGTCGTACGACGCGGACATTCGCAAGGTCACCTCGGTGCTCGACGAGGTCGTCGACGCGCTGTGGCAGGACGAGACGTGGAGCGCCAAGCTCATCGAGCGCCCCGACGTCGCGGGTGTCGAATCGGTCGGAGGAGGCGCGATGACCTTCCGGATCATCGCCAAGACGGCACCGAACGAGAACTTCGGTGTCACGCGCGAACTGCGACGCCGCGCGGTCATCGCGCTGGAGAACGCCGGGGTGAAGGCTCCACCGCTCGTGCCGGGCTACGTCGGCGTCAACCCGAACCTGCCGCCGGTCAAGTAATCGGCGGCGGGTGAAAGACTGGGCACATGAGTGAGGCAACCCTGTACGAGAGGTTCGGAGGCCACGCGACGTTCCACCGTCTCGTCGAGGTGTTCTACGACGGCGTGGCCTCGGACGAGAAACTGCGCGCGCTCTACCCCGAGGAGGATCTCGAACCGGCGAAGCGCCGTTTCGAGATGTTCCTCGAGCAGTACTGGGGCGGCCCGACGACGTACTCGCAGGAACGCGGACACCCACGTCTGCGCATGCGCCACATGCCGTTCGCGGTCACCCCCGAGCAGCGTGATCGCTGGCTCACGCACATCATGGCTGCCTGCGACGCCGTCGATCTCGAGCCGGAACTCGATGCGCTCCTGCGCGACTACCTCGTGCGTGCTGCGTACAGCCTCGTCAACACCCCCGGCCCTGAACCGGAGAACCCGATCCGTTGAGTCTGGCCCTGCCGCCCAACGGTGAAACGCGTTTCGCGTGGGCAGACCTCGGTTGGCACACTGGGTCGGTGAGCCAAACGACCACCTGGAACAGCCAGTCCGCACCCGCCCACGACCAGACGCCAGAGGCCGAGTGGTGGCGCTCGTCGACGATCTACCAGGTCTACCCGCGCTCGTGGGTCGACTCGAACGGTGACGGCGTCGGCGACCTGCCGGGCATCACCTCGAAGCTGCCCTACCTGCGCGACCTCGGTGTCGACGCCCTGTGGATCTCCCCCTTCTACCGCTCGCCCATGGCGGACGCCGGCTACGACGTCGCCGACTACCGCGACATCGACCCGCTCTTCGGATCGCTCAGCGACGCCGATGACCTCATCAACCGCGCCCACGAACTCGACCTGCGCGTCATCGTCGACCTCGTGCCCAACCACTCCTCCGACGAGCACGAGTGGTTCAAGGCCGCCCTCGCGGCCGGCCCCGGTTCGCCGGAGCGTGAGCGCTACATGTTCCGCGACGGCAAGGGCGAGAACGGCGAGGAGGCGCCGAACGACTGGAAGGCCATCTTCGGCGGCAACGCCTGGACGCGCGTCACGGACGCAGACGGCAACCCGGAGCAGTGGTACCTGCACCTGTTCGACCCCAAGCAGCCCGACTTCAACTGGAACAACGAGGCCGTGCGAGCCGAGTTCCTCTCCATCCTGAGGTTCTGGCTGGATCGCGGTGTCGACGGCTTCCGCGTCGACGTGGCCCACAGCCTCGTCAAGGCCGAGGGTCTGCCCGATCACTCGGCGCACGCCAAGATGGCCGGCCTCTCCGACGCCAGCCACGACAACGGCGGCCCCATGTGGGACCAGGACGGCGTCCACGAGATCTACCGCGCGTGGCGTGAGGTGCTCGACTCCTACAACCCCGTCGACGCCGACGGCTACGACTCGGCCGGCGACCGGGCGATGTGCGCGGAGGCCTGGGTCAACCCGCCGGAGCGTCTCGCGCGCTACGTACGCCCGGACGAGTTCCACCAAGCCTTCAACTTCGCGTTCCTCGAGACCCCGTGGCGCGCCGCCGACATGCGCGAGAGCATCACGTCCTCGTACGCCTCGAACGACGCCGTCGGGGCACCGACGACGTGGGTGCTGAGCAACCACGACGTCGTGCGTCACGCCACGCGTTTGGCACTGCCGATCGGCGAGCCGCGCCCCAACGGCATTCGTGCCGAGGACCCGCAGCCGGACGCCGCGCTCGGCCTGCGTCGCGCCAAGGCCGCCACGGCTCTGGAGCTGGCGCTGCCCGGCGGCGCCTACCTCTACCAGGGTGAGGAGCTCGGCCTGCCCGAGCACACGACGATGGCCGACGAAGCCCGTCAGGACCCGACGTGGGAGCGTTCGGAACACACCGAGGCCGGGCGCGACGGCTGCCGCGTGCCGATGCCGTGGGCCAAGGACGCGCCGTCGTTCGGCTTCGGTTCCGGTGACGCCCCGTGGCTTCCGCAGCCCGACGTCTACGGCGAGTTGGCCGTGGACCAGCAGGACGGCGTCGCGGGCTCGACCCTCGAGTTCTACCGCCGCATGTTGCGCGAACGCCGCGCCCGCCGTCTCGGCGAAGGCGCACTGACGTGGGTCGACGGCCCGAAGGACACCGTCGCTCTCGTCAACTCGCGTGAGGGTCACGAGGATCTGTGGTGCGTGACGAACTTCGGTGCGGACACGACGCTGCCCGATGGTGCTGTCGTGGTCGTGCGCAGCGACGAGCGTGACGACCTCACGCTGCCGACCGACGTCACGGTGTGGTTCACCCGCGCCTGACCGACCCATCCCTCACGAACGTTGCCCCGGCCGAGACCGTTCTCCACCGGGGCAACGCTCACTCAGTTCCGTCCAGAGGCGAAGCGACGAGTCCGTGAGGTCACTCGCCGGGGTAGACGACGCCCAGCTGACGACGCACCTCGTCCATGAGGTCCATGACACGCAGCGTTTCGGCGTGGGTCATGAGCGGCGACTCGCGATCCCCCGCCGCGATGAGGCGCGCCGCCTCGGCGGCCTCGTAGTGGAGGGCGTGGATCGTGTCGGCGGAGCGGTACTCGTCGAGCAGCTGCCCATCGTTCGCGAGAAGCCGCACTCGCGTCGGGAAGTAGAACCAGCCGTCGATCTCGAGGCGTCCCTTCGTGCCGGCGACGACGGCCGTGTTCGGTGTCTGGGTGGCCATCGTCGTCGCAGCCTGGGCGACGACGCCGTCGGCAGCCGTGAGCACGATGACCTCGGACTCGTCGACGCCTTCATCGGTGAGCGTTCCCCGGGCGCTCACCGTGGTGAACTCGGGTACGAGCATCGCGGCGAACGACAGGGGGTAGATCCCGAGGTCGAGCAGCGCCCCTCCGGCGAGAGCAGGATCGCTCAGCCGCTGCGGGCCGTCGGGGTGGAGAGCCTGGCCATGGTCGGCGGCGATCCACTTGAGGTCGCCGATGAGTCCGGTGTCCACCGCACGACGAACGACGTCGTAGTGGGGCAGGAAGCGTGACCACATGGCCTCCATGCAGAAGACCCCCGCTTCGCGCGCCGCATCAAACACCTCACGCGCTTCGGTCGCGTTGCGCGTGAAGGCTTTCTCGACGAGCACGTGCTTGCCGGCGCGGATGGCCGCCAGTGCGTGATCGCGGTGCTCGCTGTGAGGGGAAGCGACGTACACGACGTCGACCGAGGAGTCCGCGACCAACGCGTCGTACGAGCCGTACGCAGTGGCTCCCGGAGCGAGTTCGTCGACGAAGGTCTGAGCTCGCTCCACGCTGCGCGATCCCACGGCCACGATGCGCTGCTGCGTCTCGGCCCCGATGGCGGAGGCGAATGTCCGCGCGATGCCGCCGGGTGCGATGACGCCCCACGCGAGGCCGGGAGCCTCCTGAGGGTCGGGCGTGGACGGAGCTGGAAGGCGGCGGTCGTCGGATGTACGCGTCATGCGACGACCCTATCGAGGCGTCAGCGCACGAGCACGTGGCCGACGGACGTCGACACCCGGTGCCAGCGCGCGGTGCCGAACACGTGGGCCTCCGAACCGATGGCGAAGCCGAGTGCGTAGATGCCGAGCGCCGCGCCCGCCGGAAGCCCGTCGGCACCGCCCAGATCTCCCGCGATGGGCCGGTTCCAGACCTTCTCGCGCAGCTGCTCGACGGCGGGCGCTCCCGCCCCTTGCGGCGTGCCCTCGGCCACCTCGGCGATACCGTCACGGGCGACCTGGACGAGATCCGCGAGCGGCAACCGAGCGAGTGGCGCCCACCCGGCGCGCGGCGGCGTCACCGCGGCCCACGTCGTGCGCACGGTGGTCGGAGGGACGTCGAGGACGCGGGGGTCCGCGTTGTGCCGACGCGCCAGCCGGTCACTGATCGCGCGAAGCGGCACCACGGTGTCGAGGGGGCGGGCGACCGGCTGCGCCAACCGCAGCACGCGCAGCCCGACGACGGTTCCTTCGCCCATGAGCCCGCGTCCCTTGCGCACACCCACCCAGGTGGCGAGGGTCGTGCCGTCTGCCTGGAGGCGGATGGCGCCGTCGTCCTCGAGAGTGCGGGCGCGTGAGACGAAAGTGGCGAGGTCACCCGCCGTCTCACCATCGGCCAGGTGCAGCACCTCCGTCATGATGACGAGCGCTTCGCGCTGCTGTGGCGGAACGTCACCGCCGGGCCGAGGAAGCTGGACAGGCTCTCACGGTCGATCGGATCGAGCCGACGCGGGCGCTCGGCCTCGAAGTCGTAGCCGACGAGGGTCGTCTCCGCGAGGGCGTACGTCGTCGAGCCGGCACCTGCGTCGCGCACCTCGTAGCCGATGTCGTACGACGCGCCGGTCAGCCGGGTCACCCACATGGCGACCTCGATCGGTTCGATGCGGAACACGAGAGGCGCGCGGTACTCGATCTCGTGGCGCGCCACGATGATTCCCTCACCGACGACCGATCGAGCACGCCCGAACCATTCGGCGAAGGCGAGGATGCGGGCGTCCTCGAGGAGCCGCAGGAACTGCACGTTGTTGACGTGCCCGTAGGCATCCATGTCGGACCAGCGCAAGGGCACGGGGACGACGGAGCAGCGGTCGGGAGCGAAACTCATACCTGCATTGTGGCGCGTCGGGTGACGAACCGTGCAGCCGCCGTCCACCAAACGTTCACTAACGCTCGTTTCCGGTGGGTAACCTCTGCGGGTGAGCGAAAACAAGGATGAAACGCAGGAATCGGTCGACCCCATGGCTTCGCTGCTGCACGTACTCGACCTGCAGCCGGTCGGAAATGCAACCGTGAGCGCCACGTTCAGCGCCCAGACGAGCCTCGCCGACCTCGGTCAGAGCCGCGCCGACGTCTTCGTCGGTGAGTCCCAGCCGCAGCCACACGGCCGGATCTTCGGGGGGCAGGTTCTCGCCCAGTGCGTCATCGCAGCAGGACGCACGGTGACACCCGGAGACGGGAAGCCGCCCCGCTTCATCCACTCCCTCCACGGCTACTTCCTGCGCCCCGGCGACTCGATGCAGCCCGTACACTTCGCCGTGGAGCGGCTGCGTGACGGCGGTTCCTTCTCCGCGCGCCGGGTTCACGCCATCCAGAAGGGCGCGCCCATCATGAGCGTCATCATGAGCTTCCAGGAGGAGGCCGAGGGCATCGACCACCAGGTGCCCATGCCCGAGGTCACCGACCCGCTCGACCTCCCGACGACAGCGGACGTCGTCGGCGACATCGACCACCCGATCGCGCAGCACTGGGCGCACGGGCGGGCGGTCGACGTCCGTCACGTCGAGGGCGCGCTCTACCTGCAGCCCGCATCCGAACGCACGCCGCAGCAGCACCTGTGGATGCGCACGTTGAGCGCCATCCCGGACGACCCGCTGCTCGGCGCCGCCGTGCTCGCGTATGCCTCCGACTACACGATGCTCGAGTCGGCGATGCGAGCGAACGGCGTCGCCTGGGTGACGCCGGGCTTCCGGGCCGCGAGCCTCGACCACGCGATGTGGTTCCACCGCCCGGTGCGCCTCGACGACTGGATCCTCTACGCGCAGGATTCGCCGTCGGCCCAGGGCGGACGCGGGCTCGGCACGGGGCGGATGTTCACCCGTGACGGCACGCTCATCGCGACGGTCGCGCAGGAGGGCATGATGCGCATCAAGGATCTCTCGGTCCTGAATTGACCTTCTGGACGCGGTCGTCGCACCCACACGGTGGACCGCGCGTGACTTTCGCCGAGGAACGGTGTGAGGTGGGGCCATGACGGACATCGATCGCGACATCACCCTCTCCGGCTCCCTGGTGCGCCTCGAGCCCCTCTCCCACGATCACCACGACGGGCTCGTCGAGGCGACAAACGACGGGCAGATGTGGACCCGGTGGTACGCGTCCGTGCCGCGCCCGGACGCCGTCGGACAGATGATCGACGACCGTCTGCGCCTCAAGGACGAGGGTTCGATGGTGCCGTTCGCTGCGGTGCGCACGTCCGACGGCGTCGTGCTGGGCAGTACGGCGTTCTACGACATCCGCCCCGAGGTACCGCGCGTGTCGATCGGCTACACGTGGAATCGCGTGTCGGCGCACGGCAGCGGAACGAACGTCGAGAGCAAGCTGCTGCTCATGACCTACGCCTTCGAGACGGCCGGGTGTGCGGCCGTCCGGTACGAGACCAGTTGGTCCAACCAGCAGTCACGCGCCGCCATCGAGCGACTCGGCGCACATCTCGACGGTGTCCTTCGCGCCGATCGCCTCGAGAGCAACGGCGCGCTGCGCGACACCGTCGTCTACTCGATCCTCTCCCACGAGTGGCCGAGCGCGAAGGCCAACCTGGAGTTGCGCCTCGCCCGCCACTGCGGTTGAGTCAGCCGGCGGCGCTCCAGTAGGCCTGGGCGTGGATCCGTTCCTTACCGACACCGTGATCCTTGCGCAGGGCTCGCACGACGGCTCGCGTGGCCGAGGCCTCAGTCGTGACCCAGAAGCGCGTCGTGGCTTCGCCCGCGAAGTCGTGCGTGCGAGTGAGCAGCGCCTCGTCGCCCATGGCGAACCACTCGACGTCTGTAGCGGCCGCTAGGCCGAGTGGAATGTCGCGGTCGTCGTCGTACTCGCTGTGCAGGAGCACCGTTGCCGGAGCCTCGGACCAGTGATCCAGCAATGACCGAATGGCAGGTACGCACGCCGTACCGCCGATGAGGACCGTTCGCTCCCAGGACGTTCCGGGCGCCGGCTTCTCGGACGGCCAGGGGCACTTGGAGCCGAGCAAGGACGCGCGAATGCGGGTGCCGGCGGTGACGTTCTGCGACCAACGAGCGGCCACGCCGTCGTGGAGCGCGAATTCGAGGGTGGCGCGGCCGCTCGCCTCGTCGGCGTCGACGAGGGTGAAGGCACGCTGGTGGTCCTTGCCGTCGTCGTCGAACCACAGGCGAAGCCACATCGACGGGTGCACCCCGTGGCTGCGCAGGAAGTCGCCGCAGTCGACGTGCACGCGGTGGTAGTGAGGCGTGAGGGGTTCGCTTCCGAGCACGACCAGCTCGGTGTTCTTGGCGCCGAAGGCGTTGACGACTAGGCGCTCGAACGAGGGTGACATGGTTCCCTTTCGCACGGGGTAGGACGCAGTCACCCTAACTTAGGTAACCCTCATACAGCCGTCTGCAGGGTCACTGACCCAATTTCGGCGGCTCCCCCTCGCCTGAACCTGTGAGGCCACGAACCCAACACCCTCGGAGCCGCCCCGACAACACAAGCGGAACCACGCTGGAAGCGGACTCGGAGCGCACGAAAGCCCACGGTGTGACCCGAGCTTGCGAGGGTCACACCGTGGGCTTTCGTGAAGCGACGCCCGACGCGCTGTCGCACCGAGCGAACTGAGCGAGCTTGCGAGGTCAGTTCGCCGGAAGACGGCGCAAGGGAGAGGCTGCCTGTCGCACCGAGGAACTCAACCCGGAAGACGGGCCAATGATCGGCTAATCGCGCGTGAGGCGGCGGTGCGTCACGCGGTGGGGGCGTGCGGCTTCGGCACCGAGGCGCTCGATCTTGTTCTTCTCGTAGTCGTCGAAGTTGCCTTCGAACCAGTACCACGCCGAGGGGTTCTCGTCGGTGCCTTCGTAGGCGAGGATGTGCGTCGCGACGCGGTCGAGGAACCAGCGATCGTGGCTGATGACCACGGCGCAGCCCGGGAAGTTGAGCAGCGCGTTCTCGAGGGAGCCGAGGGTTTCGACGTCGAGGTCGTTGGTCGGCTCGTCGAGAAGGAGCAGGTTGCCGCCCTGCTTGAGGGTGAGCGCGAGGTTGAGGCGGTTGCGCTCACCACCGGAGAGGACACCGGCCTTCTTCTGCTGGTCCGGCCCCTTGAAGCCGAACTGCGAAACATACGCACGGGCCGGGATCTCGACCTGACCGACCTGGATGTGGTCGTTTCCTTCGGAGACGACCTCGAACAGGGTGGCTTCGGAGTCGATGCCGCCGCGGTTCTGGTCGACGTAGCTGATCGAGACCGTGTCACCGATCTTGACGGTGCCCCCGTCGGGCTCTTCGAGGCCGACGATGGTCTTGAAGAGTGTCGTCTTGCCGACACCGTTCGGGCCGATGACGCCGACGATGCCGTTACGCGGAAGCGTGAACGACAGACCGTCGATGAGGACGCGGTCGCCGAAGCCCTTCTTGAGGTCGGTGACCTCGATGACCTGGGCGCCGAGGCGCGGGCCCGGCGGGATCTGGATTTCCTCGAAGTCGAGCTTGCGCGTGCGCTCGGCCTCGGCAGCCATCTCCTCGTAGCGGGCGAGGCGGGCCTTGCTCTTCGTCTGGCGAGCCTTGGCGTTGGAGCGGACCCACTCGAGCTCGTCCTTCAGGCGCTTCGCGAGCTTCTGATCCTTCTTGCCCTGGACCGTGAGGCGCTCCTGCTTCTTCTCCAGGTAGGTGGAGTAGTTGCCCTCGTAGGGGTAGAGGCGGCCGCGGTCGACCTCGCAGATCCAGCCGGCGATGTTGTCGAGGAAGTACCGGTCGTGGGTCACGGCGAGCACAGCGCCGGCGTAGGAGGCGAGGTGCTGCTCGAGCCAGAGGACGGACTCCGCGTCGAGGTGGTTGGTGGGCTCGTCGAGCAGGAGAAGGTCGGGCTTCTGCAGCAGGAGCTTGCACAGGGCGACGCGGCGCTTCTCGCCACCGGAGAGCACGCTGACGTCTGCGTCACCGGGCGGGCACCGCAGGGCGTCCATGGCCTGCTCGAGCTGGCTGTCGAGATCCCACGCGTCAGCCGCGTCGATCTTCTCCTGGAGCTTGCCCATCTCCTCCATGAGGGCGTCGAAGTCGGCGTCCGGTTCGGCCATCTCGGCGGAGATCTCGTTGTAGCGGTCGAGATCCTGCTTGATCTGCCCGAGACCCTCTTCGACGTTGCCGCGCACGGTCTTGTCCTCGTTGAGCGGCGGCTCCTGCAGCAGGATGCCCACCGAGTAGCCGGGCGACAGGCGTGCTTCGCCGTTGCTCGGCTGGTCGAGGCCGGCCATGATCTTGAGGATGGTCGACTTGCCGGCGCCGTTCGGGCCGACGACGCCGATCTTCGCTCCCGGGTAGAACGACATCGAGACGTCGTCGAGGATCACCTTGTCGCCAACGGCCTTGCGCGCCTTGGTCATGGTGTAGATGAACTCTGCCATGGCTCAGAGGCTATCTGTTTCGCGCGGCACGGCGCGACTCGTCACTGCGCACCCGCCCTGTTCCGACGCCGGAGACCGGGCTCACGGGTCCGGGCTCCTGACACGCACGCCGTCGCGTTCGCTCACGAGGCGAGCCGCTCTCCCTGTTCTGTCGCGGCGTCGCCGGTGTCCGCCTGGCCGTTCATGTCGGCCGCACCGACCTCCTTGCCCTCGGTCACCGCGTCCTGCCGCGCATCGCTGTCGCCCTCATCCGGCGCGAGGTCACCCTCCAGCTCACGCATGGCGAGGGTGACGGCGTCGTCGGCCAGACGGTCATTGCTCGGGATGACCGGCCGGACGCTCTTGGTGAACGTGCTATGACCGAACCGCAACGACGGCCCGATGTCGTGGGCGTCGATCTGTGCGCTCGTGCGCAGTTCGCCGTCACGCGCTTCGTACTGCGTGAGCCGCAAGCGCCCGGTGACCATGACGTGCTGGCCCTTGGTGAGCGAGTGGTAGGCGTTGCCCGCGAGCGCCCGAAAGGCCGTGACGCTGAAGAACTGCGCTTCGCCGTCGCTCCACGAATCGTCCTCGGCGTTCCAGCGGCGCGGGTTGACCGCGATGCGGAAACTGACGAAGGGATCACCGGCCCGCGTTTCCCGCAGGACGGGGTCGCTCACCACGGTGCCGCTGACATCGACCTTCACTTCGTTCATGACTCTCTCCTCCTCGTGTGCACCGAACCGGGTTCGGCGACGGGCACTCACCCACGCCGACGACGCTAGGAACGTCGCCCGTCACCTGACCAGGGCAGAGCCTTCGAGGGTGTGGAAAGGCCTCCCCGGAACGTGTCCGGGGAGGCCTTTCCACAGGTGAGAGTTACTCCGAGGCTTGTGCAAGCGCCTTCGCCGTGTCGTCGTGACGCGTCACGACTGCGGCGACCGGCGCCACAATGCGCTCCTGGGCAACCTCCGTGATGGCCGCGTACAGGCGCTCACGAGCGTCGTCGCGAGCACGCGCCGCACCGGCGCGGGCAAGGGATCGCGCCAACAGGGCGAGCAGGAAGCCGAGCAACAGCCCGACCACGAGCATGACGAGCGGAATCGGCAACCAGTCGCCACCGAGCGTCGGCACTCCGACGTGGATCTGCATCATGCTGAAGCCGAAGAGCACGAGCAGCCACACGGCCCCCGCGAGCGCCACCGCGGCGAAGATCCACTGGAGTACGGCGGCAACGCCCCACCACGCGGGGAAACGTCCGCGCAACGGAGTACGCATCACGGCCTGGTCGAGCGCGTCAGCCATCGAGCCGTCCCGCGGCGTGGCGGCGGCGCGCACCTCGTCGGCCCACGGAGCAGGCATCCCGTCGGAGGCCCGCTCGCCGAGGCGCCTCGTCGCGAGATCGACGGCTGCGCGGGCAGCGGGGCTCGCCGGCGGCAGCGACGACTTTCCGAGAGCGATGCGGCGGTCCGCACGGCTGAGGTTCGCTTCGGCCTGGGTATCGAGACCCAGACGGGAGAGCGGCTTGGCCTTGAGGTTCTGCGTCCAGCGCGTGAACGGCCAACCGGTGCGGCGGGCCGCTTCGACCCGGTAGTCGCGTTCCACAGCGTCGAGCGCCACGTTGACACCGGCGGAGTCTGCGAGCGCCGAGACGAGTTCGTCGTTCGATCCGGTGACCCGCTGGGGACGAACGGCTCCGACGTGCGAGTTGAGGCGCTGTGCATGGTGCCGCAGATCGCCGGCCAGACGTCGGTCGGAGGCGTTCTTCGACTGCACGAGGTCGGCGAGGGCGTCGATGAGCAACTCGCCGCCACCCGTGGCGATCGTCGAGGTCGGCAGAACGACAGCATCGGTCAGCCCGTCCTCCTCGAGCAGACGCGTGAGGTCGGCGAGGCAGCTCTGCGCGGCCTCGGGCGTGAGCCGGTCGACCTGGTTGAGGACGACGACGGACGTCGCCTTCGCGACGGCCAGCTGGCGCACGTACTGCTCGTGCAGGACGGCGTCGGCGTACTTCTGCGGGTCGGTGACCCACACGAACAGGTCACACATCTCGAGCACGCGGTCGGCCTCGGCACGGTGCTCGCGCACGCGGGAATCGAAGTCGGGAAGGTCGAGGAGCACGAGGCCGTCGAGCTCGGCGTAGCGCGGCATGCTCGGGTGCACCTGGTGACGTGCGGAGATGTCGAGCCAGTCGAGCAGTTCTCCCGGCACGCTCTCGCCCCAGATGGCGGCGGAGGCGCGCGAGGTCGTCGGACGTCGCGCACCGATGCGGGAGACGGGCTCCCCGACGAGGAGGTTGAACAAGCTCGACTTGCCGGAGCCCGTAGCGCCGGCCAGGGCGACGACGGTGTGGTCGCCCCCGAGGCGCGAACGTTCGGCGACGCGCGCCAGGAGCTTGCGAGCCACTGCGGCGTCGTCGGCGGGCAGAGCCGCCCCGCCGAGCGTCAGCGCGCGCTGGAGAGCGCTGGCGCGGCCGTCGACCTCCTCGCGCGACACCGGGGCCACGACGGGGCGCTCCTCGCGCTTACCGCGGGCGAACGGGTTCCAACTCATCGTGCGTCCTTCACGGCCGCGAGGGCCTTCTCGATGCGCTCGGCGGCGCCTGGAGCGAGCGCGACCTCTGCGAGGGCTGCGTCGTAGCGCTGCTCCTCACGCTCGAACAGCTCGGTGATGCGCTCAAGCAGCATGCCGCGGGCCCGGTTCGCCAGGGTACGAACGGCCTGGTCGCCGAAAATCGCTTCGAGGAGGCGCTGCGCGAGAACGGCCGAGCCTCCCGCGATGCCGACCTCCGCACCGCTCAGACCGTACGTCGAGGCGAACGTGATGAGCATGAGCATGACGGCGATGCCGTTGACGCCGAAGGCGAGGAAGCGCGCTGTCGTGCGCTTGTCGCCTGCCTCTTCCCGCACGAGGTCGAGCACATCGCCCTGCCAGTCGCGGACGAGACGTTCGACCGTGGACGTGAGCTCGGGGCTCGCGGCGTTCAGTTCGGGGTGGCGGGCCATGATCGGCTTGCCCGCAGGGTCGAGTCGCCAGGCGCGGCCCGCGTCGAGGGCAGCCGATTCTCCGTGCGACGTGACGAGCTGTGCGACACCGGACTGGAGGGCCTCCCCCAGATCACGAGCCGGAGCAGCGGTCTCGGTGCGGGCGCGGAAGAAGCCGGTGACACGATCGCGGAGCTTGCTCACGCCGGCCTCGAACTGCTTGAGCAGCTCGCCGGTACCGACGAGTTCCTGCCAGCGCGCGAGCACCTCGCCGCGCAGCAGGGTGCCGTCCTTGAGGCCTTCCTCGACCGCGCGCAGCTGCTCGGAGTAAGCCTCGGACGCGGCGCCGGCCAACGTCGTCGCCGCCTCGTGCTGCGCGCGTCCGGCGGCGACAGCACCGCGGGCGCGCCCGTCGAGGGAGTCGAGTGCCCCGTCGAGCGTTCGACGGATGACGACCTGACGCGACAGGGCGTCGTTGGCCAGCGAGTGCAGCCAGCTGGAGATACGCTCGACCTCGATGTGCGGCAGCATGCCGTTCTCTTCGAGCGGCGATTCTGCGACGGCGAACACCGGCGACTGGCCGAGGCCCTGCGCCGCGAGCATGCGCGCGAGGTCGGCGCGCACCTCCTCCATCGCGTCACGAGGCACGCGGTCGAGCACGACGGCCACGGACGTCCCGCGGTCGATGGCCTGCTCGAGCATCTCCCACGGCACGGCGTCGGCGTAGCGGACAGCGGTCGTGACGAAGAGCCACAGATCAGCCGCGGAAAGCAGCTGGCGCGCAAGGTCGCGGTTGGCGGAGACGACCGAGTCGATGTCAGGGGCGTCGAGCAGCGCGAGACCGCGGGGCACGGAGGCGGACGCGACGAGGCGCAGCGACGACGGGTCGTCACCCTGCGTCGCAGCGCCGGTGATGCGCGAGAGACCCGGCAGGACGCGCTCGCCGGTGAACCATTGAGCGTCCGAGGGGTGGTGGATGAGCACCGAGGCTCGCGTCGTCGGGCGCAGGACGCCGGAGCGTGTCACCTGCTCACGCACGATGGAGTTGACCAGCGTCGACTTGCCTGCGCCCGTCGAGCCACCGATGACGGCGAGCAGCGGGGCGTCGAGGGATTCGAGGCGCGGCAGGATGTAGTCGTCGAGCTGCGACACGAGCTCCCCCTGCTCGCGGCGCTGCTTGGCGACGTCAGCCGTCTCGAAAGGGAGGGCGTTGGCGGCGACAGCGGCACGCAACTCGCCCACGGCGCGGTGCAGGCGCGCACCGTCGAAAACTTCGTTCACCCGTACAGTCTCGTATGCCGTTGGCGCGCACTCAACTCGGAACGCGTCAGGATGTGAAGAGTTGCTGACCCACGAAGCCGCCCTTGGGCACTCCCGGCGGCACGGCGAACAAGCCGGAACCTGAGTGCTTGAGGTACTCCATGAGCGCATCCTCACGCGACATCCGCATCTGCATGGGGATGTACTGGCGTGACGGCCGCCGCACGTAGGCGAGGAAGAAGAGCCCCGCGTCGAGTCGTCCCAAGGCATCGTTTCCGTCGGTGAAGTTGTAACCGCGTCGCAGCATCTGCGCGCCGCCGTTGTTCTTCGGGTGGGCGAGGAAGACGTGCGAGTTCTTCGCGATGAGCGGCTCGCCCCCGCGTCCCTTGACGTCGAACTTCGGCTCGTCGAACTCCTTGCCGCCGGAAAGCGGCGCACCTTCGGGGCGGTCACGCCCGATGATGGCTTCCTGCTCGCGCAGGCTCGATCGGTCCCAGGTCTCGAGGTGCATCGTGATGCGACGTGCCACGAGGTAGGAGCCGCCTGCCATCCAGTCGGCCTTCGGGTCGTCACCGCGGGCGACCCACACGTGGTCGTCGACGACGTCACGGCTCTCGGCCTTGATGTTGGCCGTACCGTCCTTGAAGCCGAAGAGGTTGCGCGGCGTGGCCTGGCTCGTCGAGGTCGAGCTGGTACGCCCGAAACCGAGCTGCGCCCACCGGATGGCGGCCAGTCCGAAGGCGATGCGAGACAGGTTGCGGATGGCGTGCACGGCCACCTGGGGGTCGTCGGCACAGGCTTGAACGGCGATGTCGCCGCCACTGCGGCGCGGGTCGAGTTTGTCGGCCGGGAAGTGCGGCAGTTCGCGCAGTTCCTTGGGCTGCTTGTCCGCGAGCCCGAACCGGTCCTTGCCCTTCTCGTCGCGGAACAGCGTCGGGCCGAAGCCGAAGGTGATCGTCAGGCCGGACGGCGGAAGGTCTTCGGCCTCACCCGTGTCGGCGGGTGGCGCGTCGTAGGCGGTGGCCTCGTCGGAGGCCGTCTCGCCGCGCATCATGCGTGCGGCGGCGAGGCTCCACGCCCGCAGGAGCGACTCGAGTTCGTCGCGCGTCGTGGCAGTGACGTCGAACGTCGCGAAGTAGAGCCTGTCCTGCGCGGGCGTCACGATGCCCGCTTGGTGTTCCCCGAAGAAGTCGTAGGTGCGCTCCCCCGGCGACGGCTTTTCATCGGCTGCAGCGTGAGAGGCACCCCACCCCCCCGCGAAACCGGCAGCACCGAGTGCCGCTCCACCACCGGCGAAGCCGAGCATCCCGCGGCGCGAGACGTTCGCCATGCTCACTCTCCTCCTTCGCGTGCGGTTTCCCGCGCGGTTACCTTCGCCCCCACGCCGAGCACGGGGGCGAAGGCACACCTCACAACGTGACGGCTGCCGTCAGCTTCGACAGCGGCTCACTCAGGGCGTTGACTGCATTCGACAGTTCCTTGACCTCGGCGTCACTCAGTTTGTCGTACGTCTTGAAGACGACGTCGTCACCCGAGCCCGAGACCTTGTGCTTGTCGAGCAGCTTCTGCAGCGCGGCGAACTTCGTCGCGATGCTCGAATCGAGCGACGCGTCCTTCTTCTTGAGCAGCGGACGCAGGTTCTCCCAGGCGATGCGGGCGCCGTCGACGTTGCCCTGGAAGTCCCACAGGTCGGTGTGCGACCAGGCTTCTTCCTCGCCGGTGACCTTGCCGGTGGCAACCTCGTCCATGAGCGCCTTCGCGCCGTTGCCGATCTTGTCGGCGGAGAACGTCGTCGTCTTCGTGCGCTTCTCGAGGGTCTTGGTGTCCTTGAGCAGCTGGTCGGCGATCTTCGTGCGATCGGCCTTCGACATGGCCGTGTAGCCGGTCTTCGGCGGCCACAGGTCCTTCTCGATACGGTGCCAGCCGGTCCACTCCTGGCCCTTCTCGAGGTCGGCCTCGCGCAGGTCCATCTTCGGGTCGAGGTCGCCGAAGGATTCGGCCACGGGCTCGATGCGTTCCCAGTGCAGACGCGCCTTGGCGTAGAGGGCGCGGGCTTCGTCGTCCTTACCGGCCTTGTACAGGTTGACGAACTTCGTCGTCTGCGTCGTGAGCGAGCTGGCCTGGTCCTTGACGTACGACTGGTACTGCTTGTCGGCGGTCTCGACGAGCTGCTTGTCGGCTCCGCTGGGCGCGAGGTCCTTGCCGGAGTCGGTGACCTTGAACTTGGCGGCGATGCCCTTGCCGACCATGCCCGGCTTGCACGCCGTGTAGTAGTCGCCCGGCGCCGCCTTGACGACGAGTTCACGCGTGAGACCCGGAGCGATGTTCTCGACCTCGCCGACGATGCGTAGCTTGTCCTCACCGAGGAGGTAGAACTCGGTGACCTTGTCGCCCTCGTTCTTCACGCTGAAGACGACGTTGCCCGACGGCGCCTCGGACTTGGAGACCTTGCACTCGGAGGCGGTCGAGGAGACGGTCAGCTTGCCGTCGCCGGACTTCGAGTCGGACGAGGACGAGTTGCTCGTGCAGCCTGCGAGTGCGAGGCCGGCGACGGCGAGCAGGGCGCCGCTGCGAGCGAGGGTGGGTCGGGTGGTCATGCCGTCACTTTCTGGGGAGTGGTCGAAGCCGGCCTCGCGGCCTTGGGGTTGTGGGAGGCACGCACGCGCTTGACGAAGATCGTCATGACGACGGCGACGTAACTGACCCACACGCTGAGCTCCAGCCACGTCGTGGCCGGCGAGAAGTTGAGGGTGCCCTTGAGGAGCGTGCCGAGCCACGAGGTGGGCTCGATGGTGTCGCTCACGTCGAAGGCGAGGTTGTGCAGACCGGGCAGGATGCGCGCTTCCTGCAGGTCGTGGACGCCGTAGGCGAGAACACCCGCGGCGACGAGAATGAGGAAGCCACCCGTCCACGTGAAGAACTTCGACAGGTTGAGCTTGAGCGCGCCCTTGTAGAACGCGAACGCGAGGACGACGGCCGTCGCGATACCGAGCGCGGCACCCACGAGCGGCGCGGTGGACGACGACGAGCCGGAGCTGGCCGCCTGCGTCGCGGCCCAGAGGAAGAGCGCGGTCTCGAGCCCTTCGCGGCCGACGGCGAGCATCGCGACGACGACGAGGGAGGCACGCGACGCTTCGGCCGCACGATCGACGTGGCTCTTGAGGTCACCGGAGAGGGTGCGCGCCGAACGCGCCATCCAGAAGATCATCCAGGTGACGAAGCCGACGGCGACGATCGACAGGCCACCACCGATGGCCTCCTGCGCCTCGAACGTCAGGCCGTTGGGGCCGTACGTGAGGAGTGCGCCGAAGGCGAGGGAAACGCCCACAGCCGCGGCAACGCCGAGCCAGATCCTCGGCAGGAGGTGTCGTCGATCCGACTTCACGAGATACGCGACGAGGATGACGACGACGAGCGACGCCTCCAGGCCTTCGCGAAGACCGACGAGATAGTTGCCGAACACGAGCACCCCCAGAGCGGGTTAGGTATACCTGAGCGAGGTAAACCTAACCTATCCCCGTAAATTTTTCGCCGCCAGCCCCTCAGTTCAGGACCAAAGTCACGTTCGCGCGACGGCTCCTGACCATGCATCTGTTTGCTCGCGCGGACCACTCGCTTCGCTCGGGTGCACCCGAGTAAACCGCACCCCCGACAGGAACCGTCGCAGGCTCCTCCCGAATCCTGGCCAGCCATCTGTTGGTGCGGCGCGGACCGCTCGCTTCGCTCGGGCCCACGCCGCACCAACGAGTACCCCCGACAGGATTCGAACCTGCGACCTAGAGATTAGAAGGCTCTTGCTCTATCCAACTGAGCTACGGGGGCTCACGCAGCACCCGCGCCTCACGAGGCGAAGGCCCTGCGAAAACACAAAACCCCCTGAAATGTCAGGGGGTTTCGCGTCTGGGGTGAGTAACGGGACTTGAACCCGCGACATCCTGGACCACAACCAGGTGCTCTACCTGCTGAGCTATACCCACCATGTGCGCGACCGGGGAACCCCGGGTCAGGCAGCGCGGACGAATATACCCGACGGTGCCGCCGAACCCCTAATCGCGCGCGGCCGAAGGTCAGCCCTAGACCTGGTACTTCTTCGCGATGACCTGGGCCTCGTTGGACGACGGCCCGGGCTGCTCGACGAAGACCGCTTCACGGTAGTAGCGCAACTCCGCGATCGACTCACGGATGTCGGCGAGAGCGCGGTGACCGCCGTTCTTGGCGGGGGCGTTGAAGTACGCCCGCGGGTACCAGCGGCGCGAGAGCTCCTTGATGGAGGAAACATCGATCGTGCGGTAGTGCAGGTGGCCGGCCAGCTGGGGCATGTCGCGCTCCAGGAAGCCACGGTCGGTGCTCACCGTGTTGCCGCCGAGCGGCGCCTTTCCAGCGTCCGGAGCGTGAGTCATGACGTACTCCAGGACGAGGGCTTGGGCTTCCTCCATGCTCACCCCGTGCTCGAGTTCCTCGAGCAGACCGGACTTGGTGTGCATCTCCCGCACGAAGTCGCCCATCTGCTCCAGAGCCTCCGGCTCGGGGCGAATGACGACGTCAACGCCGTCACCGAGTTGGTTGAGTTCGAAGTCGGTGACGAGCGCGGCGACCTCGATGAGGGCGTCGTTCTCGAGGTCGAGGCCCGTCATCTCGCAGTCGATCCAGACGATGCGGTCGGTGTGGGCGCGGTCGGAGTCAGTCACGCCCCACATCCTAAGCGAGCCTTCAGGCTGGCCAAATGCGTGCACCCCACCCCGTGGCGGGGTGGGGTGCAAGCATATCGAGTCGGGAGATCAGCCCCGCTTGCCCTCGAACCACCGACGACGACGGTCTTCACGCTCGGCGCTCACGGCACGGAACTCACGCGTGTTCGAGTGGTCGTAGCGAGCACGGTTGCTCTCGACCTCAGCCCACTTCTCCTCCAGCGGACGCTCTGCCTCCGCCTTCTTGGCCTCCTTGAGGCGCTCGGCCTCGACCTTCTTCTGCTCGGCCTTGACCTTCGCCTCCTGCGCGGCGAGACGCTCCCGCACGGCCCGCTTGTGCTGGCCCTCAGCGAGCGCACGGCGACGGCGCTGCTCACGGTCGGCGGCCACCTCGGCACGTTCGCGCTCGGCCTGCGCCGCGGCGTCGCGGCTCGGCTTGGCGTCGGCTCGACGCTGAGCCTTGGTGACGGTGGCGTCGTCGCTGAGGTCCGGCGCCTCGTCCTTCGTCGCGGCAGCGATCTTGGGCGCGCCCTCGAGCGTGCGGGTCGACGGCGTGACCGGCTGCTTCTCCGGGGAGCTGCTCTGCGCAGCGGTGGTGCGCTCGTTCGAACGCTCTGCCGGCACGACCGGCATCATGTTCTCGACCGCTTCATCCGGGACGCCCGAGTCGACGCGCAGTTGGTGCGCCGCCTCCACGAGGTCGTCGTACTTCTCGGCCTTCTTGTCGATGCCACTCTCGTCGCGCACGGGCAGAAGGACGAGTTCCTCGGCCGGGTAGCCCGTCTTGAGCTGACGGGTACGCAACGTCTCGGCGTCGAACTCGGCGCCGAACAGCATCGCGAGGTTCGTGATCCACAGCCACAGCAGCACCATGATCGCCGTGGCGAGCTGGCCGTACTTGCCGTAGTTGCCCATGTTGGACACGTACCAGGCGAACGCCGCGGAGCCGATGACCCACACGAAGAACGCCAGCACGGCGCCAGGGTTGAAGATGCCCTGCTTGAAGGGGCGCCGCACGTTCGGCGTGGCCCAGAACATGAGGCCGATGATGAACATGACGATGAGGACGACGAAGGGCCACTTCGCGATGTCCCAGACCATGACGGCGGTGTCGCCGAGTCCGATCAGCGACCCCACTTCCTTCGCCACCGGGCCGGTCATGACGAGCGCCATCGCGGCGATGACGAGCAGGATGACCTGGATGATCGTCACGAGGTACAGCCACGGGCGCAGCTTGAAGACGGGACGACCTTCAGCGACGTCGTAGATGCGGTTCTGCATGCGGGCGAAGGCCCCTACGTATCCGGAGGCCGACCAGAGCGAGAGCAGGATGCCGAAGAAGAACGCGAAGCCGGCGCCACCACTCGTCTGCAGGCCGTCGATGAAGTTGCGGATGCCGCCGAGTTCGCTCTCGTCCGTGCCGGCGATGGCGGCAATCGACGTGACGACGCTGTTCGTCGTCTCCTTGCCGTCGCCGAACAGCCCGAGCAGCGAGACGCCGGCGATCATCGCGGGCACCATGGCCTGGATGGAGTAGTAGGTGAGCGCGGCGGCGAGGTCGGTGCACTGATCCTGCGAGAACTTCGCCAGGGTGCGCTTGAAGGCCACCTTGTAGTCGGGCTTGGCGTCGAGCACGGGCGGTTCGCCGTACGGACGCTCGACCCCGGTGTCAGGTAGGTCGGTCATGTCGTTCGTCTCCGAGATCTCGATGATCGAAAAGGTTCTCGCCAGAATCTATCGTCCCGACGCCACCTGTGCAGTGCGCCCGTAGAGGTGAAGACCCCCGATGACCCGCGCCATCCACCCCTCGGGAGGTGGGGTGGAACCGGCCCACGCCCCCTCTGCGGCAACCGATTTGGCCACCAGACGACCCTGAGGTAAGGTTTCTCCTCGTTGCGCGCCAATAGCTCAATTGGCAGAGCAGCTGACTCTTAATCAGCGGGTTCGGGGTTCGAGTCCCTGTTGGCGCACCGAAGAAAGGCCCACCGGCAACGGCGGGCCTTTCGCTTTGCCCGGCGAACCTCCACGTCGAATCGCCCGCCGGGAGGGCACGGCGTGCGTCGAGACCCGGCGTCAGCACGCCGTGGATCGCCGCCATTGCGGGGATTTCACGTTTCATCGTGCGTTCAGGTAATGTTTCACCTCGTTGCGCGCCAATAGCTCAATTGGCAGAGCAGCTGACTCTTAATCAGCGGGTTCGGGGTTCGAGTCCCTGTTGGCGCACCGAAGAAAGGCCCACCGGCAACGGTGGGCCTTTTGCTTTGCCCTCAGGCGGCCCCTGAGCGCGCATGACGAAGGCCCGGTCTTCCCACGTGGGAAGACCGGGCCCTCGTCATGCGATACGAATCAGGAACGCAGACGCTTCGCGAGGCCGACGAGAAGCATGAACGCGCCGACGCCACCGAGACCCATCGCGACGCGGTCCTGACGCAGGTCGCCGTCGGCGGTGCGCGTAGCGTCCGTCAGAGCGAGACGAGCGCTCTCCGTCTGACGCTTCGCGATCTCCTTGGGCTGGGCGCGGAAGGCCAGCTCGTCGATCGTGCCGGCGAGACGCGAACGCGACGCGGCCAGCTCGGCCTCGATCTGCTTGGCGGTCTTGGGTGCCATGGTGTGGATCTCCTTGCCACGTGCGGAAAACTAGGCTCTTGACCCACAGGTTAACGCACCGCGGCATCTTCACCGGAAGGACTTCCCATGACCCGCCTCGAGACCGGCACCCCTGCACCGTCGTTCACGCTCACGAGTGACAAGGGTGCAACCGTCAGCCTCGGCGACTTCTCCGGTCGCAAGCTCATCATCTTCTTCTACCCGGCCGCCATGACGCCGGGGTGCACGAAGGAAGCCTGCGACTTCCGTGACTCTCTCGAGCCGCTGCGCGCTGCTGGCTACGACATCGTCGGGATCAGCCCCGACTCCCCCGCCAAGCTGGCCCAGTTCGTGACGAAGGAATCGCTCACGTACCCGCTGCTCTCCGACGAGTCGAAGGAGACACTCGAGGCGTACGGCGCCTACGGCGAGAAGAAGCTGTACGGCAAGACCGTCGTCGGCGTCATCCGCTCGACGTTCGTCGTCGACGAGGAGGGCAACATCGAGGTGGCTCGGTACAACGTCAAAGCAACGGGTCACGTCGCCTCGTTGAAGAAGGCTCTCGGCCTCTCCGAGTGAGATGACCACGAGCGGTGGCGGCCCCGGCGACGGTCACCACCGCTCGCGTACACTCGTGCGCGCTGCGCCTGTGGCGGAATTGGCAGACGCGCCAGATTTAGGTTCTGGTGTCTTAGGACGTGGGAGTTCAAGTCTCCCCAGGCGCACTCCCCAGCCCGTGCGAGGGCAGCGTTGCCGCGCCCACACGTGGCTCGGCAGAATCGAGATCGCACCGAGACCGAACATCCATGGAACCTCCGCGATGTCGGCCCTAAGGTGAATCACCGGCCCGTGCTCGAGTCCGGCACGCGCGGGCGTCACCCGCAGTCGAGGGAGACGACGTGCGCCGTTCGCTCACCGCCTTCGCCACCACGTTCGCCTGTGTGGGCCTCGTGACCGGGTGCTCGGACGCCCAGGTCTTCAGTGCCTCGTCGACGAGCCGCATGGTCAAGCCGACCGCTACCGAAGACGTCGCCGTCGACGGCATGGATCCCACCGGCGAAGAGCCGAGTGTGGAGGACACCGACCACTCGATCGAGTGGACCGACATCCCTGGCGAAATCTGGGTGCGCGAGGCCGACTACTCCGGAGGGGAGTATTCCTTGACCGCCCTGTCGATGCCGGGCACTGAATTCGCCATCGCCGACACCTGGTCCGACGACGGCAATACCGTGGTGACGTATCCGTGCGCGGTGCAACGTCGAGTTCCCCTCTCGGCGAAGGTGCCCGGTGCAATGGCAGGGGTGAACACCCGATACAGCGTCACCTGTCACACCGGCGCCGCACTTCGAGCCCCCTCCCTCGCAGGGTCGTGGATGCGGAGCGAAACGTCGGGCGGCGGCAGCGAAGCAGTGTTCGCTCTGGGTGGCCCCTCCGCGCAGGGGCGACCCCCGACCACGGAAACCGCACAAACCATCACCGACGTGACGATGCCGCCCACCGTCGTCTCCACCTCGCGGACCGCGAAGACACTCGTCGTTCGTGCCTGGGCTCCTGCCGGTGCAACCCTGAGCGTCGACCCGGCGCAGCCCGAGGCGAGCGCGCCTCAGGAGGGAACCTGCACGTCGAAACGCCTCGGACCTTCCCGAAAGCGCGCCGGGGCTCAGGAGAACCTCTACGAGATCGAGTGCTCCGCCGGGTACACACGCCTCGACCTCACCCTGACGGCGATGAGAACCAGGGCCAAGGTCGGTGAGCCTCCGAGCTACGAAGCCGCCCAGGTATCGCTGCCACCCGCCAAGGAAGGGAAGTCGACCGCTTCCTCGACGGCGTCGACGCGATAGGCCGGTCCTCGCGGGTGGACGGGCGCCGTCCCTGACAGGACCTTCCGAACGTGCCTACGCTGAGCGCATCGAGGCACCACGGTCACGCTCGAACCGTAGGCCCCTCGGGTGACACTTCGGCAGACGGGGCGCGTATGACGTGGTCAGGGCACACGAAGCGCACGTTCCCGCGCACGGGAGTCTTCCTCGCCGCACTTGTCGGGCTCGTCGGCCTCGTGCCCCTTGTGGGCTGCACCTCTGCACCGAGCTTCCCCCGTTCGTCATCCAGCACCACTCGCATGGTCGTCCCGAGCGAGGTACCGCGGTTGGACGAGGGCTTCCTCGAGCGCCCCGTCGCCGAACCGCGGACTCGCGCCGATCGTCGCACCGAGTTGTGGGTGCGGAGCGTGCACCTCACGTCACGCGGTCGTGCCCACACGGTCACCGTCGCATCCGCTGCGAACGGATCGTTCTCCCTCACGGACGGGCGGCCGACGACAGCGACCACTCCCTTCGACCCGCCGGGGCGACCATCCTGCCGGATCATGAGCGAACGTCCTCTCGCGGCTCCTGTCCGGGGTGCCGCCTCGACGACCGACACCCTCTACGTCCAGCACTGTGCCGGTGGCGCGATGAACCTGCCCATCCTCACCGGAACGTGGAGCGGTGGAGGCTCCACGCATCAGACTCAGGCGGTCGTCGGAATCGGTGGCCCTGAGGCACAGGGACAGCCCACGCCCGCAGCAGGACCCGATTCGACCACCCGCCCGACGATCGAAGTTGTCACGGCCACGCACCAAGGCAACCGCGCCACACTCGTCGTGCGAGCCACGGAGGGATCGGTGCTCACACTCTCGAGCTACGCGACGCGCTGCACGACGCGCCTTTCTGGCCCGGCTCAGAAGGCTCCGGGGTCCGACATCCGCACCCTGCAGTACCGAATGGACTGCATGAAGGTGACCGGACTGGCCAACGCCCAGGTGATGGCCACACGGACCACCGGCGTACCCGGCGCCGAGCCCCGTGTCGACGCCGCCTTCGCGCCCGTTCCGAACCGGTGACGGCCGTCAGCCCAGCGCTGCCACTGCCGGAAGGATGGAACGGAACGCCACGCCGCGGTGACTGATGGCCGCCTTCTCCTCGGGGCTGTGCTCGGCCATGGTCCGCCCGCTGGGCAATTCGAAGATCGGGTCGTACCCGAAACCGCCCTCACCGCGACGATCACGCGTGAGGCGTCCCTCGACGGCGCCGTCGGCCACCTGCGTCGCCTGACCGGGCACAGCGAGCGCAACGACGCAGTGGAAGCGCGCGGTCAGCCTCTCGAGGGGCACGTCGCCGGTCTGTGCGAGCAGGAGCTCCAGGTTCGCTTCGTCGTCGCCGTGGCGTCCGGCCCAGCGCGCCGAGAACACCCCGGGTGAGCCGCCGAGCACATCGACGGAGAGCCCGGAGTCATCGGCGAGCGCCGGCAGCCCCGTGGCTCGACTGACCTCGTCGGCCTTGAGACGAGCGTTCTCCTCGAAGGTGACGCCGCTCTCCACGGTGTCCACGAGATCCGGAAACTCACTCACGCCGACGACGTCGATGGCCAGGCGGGCGTCGTCGAGCAGGTGCTGGAACTCGGCGATCTTGCCGACGTTGCGCGTCGCGAGAACGATGCGCGTGCGCTCCCCCGTCACTGGATGCGCTCCCGCGCGTCGGCCTCGAGGGCTTCGCTCTGCTTCTGTGTGAGCGTCGTGATGCCACCCGCCGCGAGGTCGAGGAGCGCGTTCAGCTCGTCACGGCTGAACGGTGCGCCCTCGGCAGTTCCCTGCACCTCGACGATGCCGCCCGAACCCGTCATGACGACGTTCATGTCCGTCTCGGCCGTCGAGTCCTCTGGGTAGTCGAGGTCGAGGACGGGGCGCCCTTCGACGATGCCGACGCTGATGGCCGCGACCGAGTCGGTGAGCGGCTTCGCGGAGCTCTTGATGAGACCGCGCTCCTGCGCGTCGCGAATGGCGTCCGCGAGCGCCACGTAAGCACCCGTGATCGACGCGGTACGGGTACCGCCGTCCGCCTGGAGCACGTCGCAGTCGATGACGATGGTGTTCTCGCCCAGGGCCTTCGTGTCGATGACGGCGCGCAGGCTTCTGCCGATGAGGCGCGAGATCTCGTGCGTGCGCCCGCCGACCTTGCCCTTGCGGGCCTCACGGTCGCTGCGCGTGTTCGTCGAGCGCGGCAGCATCTCGTACTCACTCGTCACCCAGCCGGTGCCCTGGCCCTTGAGCCAGCGCGGCACGCCCTCGGTGAACGAGGCGGCGCACAGCACGCGCGTGCGACCGAACTCGACGAGGCAGCTGCCTTCGGCGTGGTCGAGCCAGTTGCGGGTGATGCGCACCTCGCGCAGCTGGTCGGGGGTACGTCCGTCGTGGCGGGGTGAGCTGGCGTCAGTCATGGGCACCACCCTATCGAGAGGACGCGAAGCTGCCGACGCCCTCGACGGGCGGACGGGGTCAGACGAAGCTCTGCCGGATCTCGTGACGCGGGCCGTCCATCGTCACGCGGGCGAGTGCTCCGTTGACGAGGAAGTTTCCGGGCGGCACGTGGCCGAAGTCGACGTCACGCACGACGGGAACGTCCAGCTGTCCCAGGGCGTCCTCCACGGCGTCGTCCTGGGTGAAGTCGCCACTCGTCTTCGCTCCCGTTCGGCCGAGCAGCACGGCACGAGCGCCGTCGAACCAGCCCGCCAGCCGCAGGCCGTGCAGCATGCGTGCCGCGTCGAGAGCGGGGGCCTCGCAGTTCTCGAGGTAGACGATCGTGCCTTCCGGGCACCGCTCGGCGAACCGTGGCACGTCGCCGAACGGCGAGCCGGCCAGGTGACACACGACGTCGAGGCACCCGCCGATGAGCCTTCCCGTGACGTCGAGGCTTCCGCCGTCATAGCGCCAGCTCGCGGGTTCGCTCAGGTCGACGCGGGTGACGGCGTGCAGCCTCGACCAGTCGTCCCAACCACCGCGACGGCGCACACCCGGGTCCTGCTGCACGAACTCCTCGCCGCGCTCGCGTGCGACGACATCGAGCCAGTGCGCCGTTCCGCGCGGCAGGTCGTACGGCGTGTCCATGAGGTTCTGGCCGTGGAGGGTCGCCACGCCCGAACGGAGCGTCAGCGGCAGAAGCAGCGTCGAGATGTCGCTCCACCCGACCACCCAGGTGGGGTCGGCTGCGAGCGCGTCGGCGTCGAGCAGATCGACGATGTCGATGGCTGTCTCCCCACCCCACGGTGGCACGACGGCGCGCACCGACGGATCGCGCACGAAGGCGTTGAACTCGTCCGCGCGATCCTGCGCGGGCGCACTCACGACGCTCTCGCCGCGCAGACACTCCCCTTCGACGACACGGTAGCCACGGTCACGAAGCCACCCGATGACGAAGTCGAGGCGCCCCTCGTGTTCGGGGCGCACGGGCGCGGACGATGCCGTCACCGCGATCGTGTCGCCGGGACGCAGGGGCCGCGGATAGGCGATGCCGGAAGGGGGACCGTTCATGCTTTCACCCTGTCAGAGGGGGCGGGCGCGGTCACCCGACTTTCCGGTCGGCTCAGAGGCCGGACAACTCGTAGACGTACGCCTCGACAACGCGCCCCTCGGCGCGTACCTCGACGACGACGCGGCGATACCCCGGCCCCTCGAAGGATCGAGGCGCGGCCAGTGGCGCGGCAGCTCGGCCGACTCGAACAGGGCACAGTTGACGTCGTCGGCGTCGTCGAGCGTCAGCCCCGGGTATCCGAACGCTGCGCCCCGGCCTGAGTCGACGCGCGTGCCGCGAACAACGGCGGGCGTCCATGTGCCGGGGATATCCGCCATGACGTGCTCGTTCGGCTCGCCGGGCGCGAGCGTCCCGTAGACGACGAGGCGGTGTTCGACGTCGAGTTCCTCTGGCGTCGCGGACGAACTCGTCATGCGCGCAGCTCGTAGCGCTGGCCCGCGCGAGCGACCTCGACCTCGCCCGCCCAGACGGTCTTGGCGTCGCGCACACAATCCTCCACGGGCGTCCAGGCCGGAATGTGCGTGAGCACGAGTCGCTTCGCTCCGGCGTCCTGGGCGGCCTTCGCGGCGCGTGACCCGGTGAGGTGGACGTCCTTGAGGTCGTCGTCGCGTCCGTCGACGAAGGCGGAGTCCGTGAGCACGAGGTCGGCGTCGCGCTCGAGGTCGACGAGGGCGTCACACGCGTCGGTGTCGCCGGTGTAGGCGAGCACGGCTCCGTCGGCTTCGACGCGCAGGCCGTAGGCCTCGACGGGATGGTTGACGAGGAACGGGGTGATGTTCAGCGGTCCGACCGAGAACGTGGCGCGGTCGGCGAGATCGACGAACTCGTACGCGCCCGAGAGGTCCTCGTACTTGTCCACCATGTAGGCGCGCGTGATGCGCTCCTCGGCGCCGGGCGGTGCGAACACGGGCAGACGCGAGTCGAAACGGCCGTGCGGGTCGTAGTTGCGCACGACGAAGTAACTACACAGGTCGAGGCAGTGATCGGGGTGCAGATGGGAGATGACGACGGCATCGATGTCATCGACCTCGCGGTAGTTCTGCAAGGCGCCGAGCGAACCGTTGCCGAAGTCGAGCAACACCGACCAGGTACGGCCCTCGCTCTCGGCCTCGACGAGGTAGCAGGACGCGGGGGAATCGGGGCCCGGGAACGATCCCGAGCAGCCGACGACGGTCAGCTTCACAGCACCGCCCCGTGCGTCACGGCGCTCACCTCGGGGCCGAGGAAGCGTCGGGCGAGACTCTCGAAGACCTGCGGATCGCCCGTCGTCGTCCACTGGTGCTGCGGCGGGGTGTCGTCCTCACGCAACTGACCGATGTCGGCCAGTACGCGGTAGACGTCCTTCGCCGTCTCCTCGGCGGAGGAGACGAGCGTGACCGTCGAGCCCATGACGTAGCTGATGACACCGGTGAGCAGCGGGTAGTGGGTGCATCCCAGGATGAGGGTGTCGACGCCCTGGTCGACGAGACCGTCGAGGTACTTGTGCGCCACGGTGAGGAGTTCGGGCCCGGACGTCGTGCCGGCCTCGACGAACTCGACGAAGCGCGGGCAGGGAACGCTGGCGACGTTGACCTGCGGTGCCGCGGCGAAACTGTCCACGTAGGCGGCACTCTGGTGAGTGGCCTGCGTCGAGATGACCCCGACGCGGTTGTTACGCGTCGCAGCGGCGGCGCGGCGGGTGGCGGGGCGGATCACCTCGACGACGGGAACGTCGTAGCGTTCGCGGGCGTCGTGAAGGACGGCGGCGCTCGCCGAATTACACGCGATGACGAGGGCCTTGACGCCCTGCTCGACGAGCGAGTCGAGGCACTCGAGCGCGAACTGGCGAACCTCGGCGATGGGACGCGGACCGTAGGGCGCCCGGGCGGTGTCACCCAGGTAGATGATCTTCTCGTGCGGCAGCTGGTCGAGCACGGCGCGGGCCACCGTGAGGCCGCCGTAGCCGGAGTCGAAGATGCCGATCGGTGCGTCATTCACATCTTTCAGCGTAAGTCCAGAACGAGCGCCCAGCGAAAACCCAGGCATGTGACAACACTCATGTTCGCCGCCATAGCGCCGGACTTTCCTCCGTCACAGGCGGATTCGCGCCCGGCCAGCGGTTTCGTCAGGCTTCTTCCGACTCCTCGAGCGCGACGTAGGTGTTGGCCAGGACCCCGATCTCCGGCACCTCGACCTCGACGCGCTGACCGGCCTTGACCGGACCGACACCCTCCGGCGTTCCGGTGAGGATGACGTCACCGGGCAGGAGGGTGAACGCGCGGCTCGCGTGCGAGATGAGTTCGGCGACGCCGAAGATCATGTCGGAGGTGGGGCCGTCCTGGACGACCTCGCCGTCGAGGCGGGTGGTGACTCGGCTGTCGGCCGGGTCGAGGTCGGTCTCGATCCACGGGCCGAGCGGGCAGAAGGTATCGAAGCCCTTGGCCCGTGACCACTGACCGTCGCTCTTCTGCAGGTCGCGCGCGGTGACGTCATTGCTGATCGTGTAGCCGAAAACGACCTTCTTCGCCTCCTCGGGCGGGACGTCCTTGCACATCCGGCCGATGACGACGGCAAGTTCGCCCTCGTAGTCGACGCGCTCGCTGATCTCCGGCATGACGACGGGGTCACCCGGGCCGATGACGGCGGTGTTCGGGATGAGGAACATGAGGGGTTCGGCGGGCACCTCGTTGCCCATTTCCTTGGCGTGGTCGGCGTAGTTGCGGCCGATGCCGATGATCTTGCTGCGCGGGATGACCGGTGCGAGCAGGCGAACGTCCTCGACCTGGTGCACCGTGCCGGTCAGCTCGATCTTCGTGTAGAGCGGATCTCCGGTGATCTCGGCGATCTTCTCGCCGGCCCCGTCGACCAGACCGAACATCGGGTCGTCGCCCGTGGTGAACCTCGCGATACGCATGCGGTCATCCTATCGACGCGGCGCCGGTTGCCCACGTCCGCCGTAGTCGCGCAACGGCGGCGTCCCTACGATGGTCCGGTGCAGGACTCAGCCACCACCCGCCCCACGCAAGTGGACTCCCAGGACGTGAGAGCTGTTCTCACCCCGGACGAATGGAGCGCCTCCGAAGCGGCCCACCTCGCGCGCGTCGAACCGCACATCGCCCCGCACCTGGGACGCCGCAAGGAGAACCGCAAACACCCGGTCGAGGACTTCCTCTTCGTCTACTACTCGCACTCCCCAGGCAAGCTGCGCCGCTGGCATCCCGGCGCCGGCGTTGCGCTCCTCGTCGACGACGCAGGACGCACCCCGATCACGGACGACAAGTACACCCGTCGTGTCGACCTGGCGAACGGCCCCGCCGAGATTCTCGACGTCGGTGCTTTCTCGCAGGCGCGCGACCGCACCATCGCGTTCGTCCGCTCACTGTTGACGGCCACCCTCGACCGCCCTGCGCACCTCGGCTGCTTCGGCATGCACGAGTGGGCGATGGTCTACAAGCTGCAGCCCGGCGAGCAGCGTCACGAACAGCTCCCCCTGCGTCTGAGCCAGGCCGCGACCGACGCTGTCGTCGACGCCGCCGACATCCGCTGCACCCATTTCGACGCCTACCGCTTCTTCACGCCGGACGCCGTGGACCTCAACCGCGAGCGCCCCACCCGCGAACGTCAGGTCGACTTCGAACAGCCCGCCTGTCTGCACGCCGGCATGGACGTCTACAAGTGGGCGCACAAGCTGTGGCCGCTCGTGCCGAGCGAACTCGTCGTCGATGCCTTCGAGTTGGCCAAGGAGATCCGCGCCCTCGACATGGAGGCGAGCCCGTACGACGTGCGCGACCTCGGCTATGGCGTCGTGCCGATCGAAACCCCTCGCGGTCGAGCCGAATACGTGCGTCGCCAGAGGGAGTTCGCCGACAGGTCACAAGCTCTGCGGCGTCGCTTGCGCGAAGCCCTTCCCAGCGGCCGCGCCCAAGCCTGATCTCGCGTCACTCAGAGAAGGCGGCGGGCGAGGTACTCGGCCACGCCGTCCTCGTCGTTCGCAGCGCACCTGTCGTCGGCGGCCGCGAGCACGTCCTCGTGCGCGTTGGCCACGGCCACGCCGCGGCCCGCCCAGTCGAGCATCGGTAGGTCGTTGGGCATGTCGCCGAACGCCCAGACCGTCTCACGACCGATGCCGCGCTCGAGGCACCACGCCTCCAACCGGACGGCCTTCGTCACCCCGGGCGCCGAGATTTCTGCAAGCCCGCCCGCACCGGAGTAGGCCAGCACGCCACGCTCCCCCAGACACTGCGTGACGTCGACGACGAACGCGTCGTCGCTCCAGGCCTCGTCGCGAATGAGGATCTTGCCGACGACGAGGTCGTCGGGCAGTTCCGCGAGCTCGCAGTCGGTGACGTCACCAACGCCTGTGTCATGGCCGGGCTCACCGACGTGCTGATCGGGATAGGCGCGCGTGCGATACATGCCCCGGTCGGTCTCCACGGCAGCACCCGCGTTCGGGAACTCCCGCAACAGATCACCGACGAGGCCGCGCGCCACGCCCGGTTCGAAGCCGTGCGACTCGAGCACGACGCGATCGGCGACGTCGTAGACGAAGGCGCCGTTGCCACAGATCGCGACGCTGTGCGCGTCACGCGTACCGCCGACGATGTCGCTCAGGTGATGGAGCCATCGCGGCGGGCGCGCGGTGACGACGACCGTCTCCACGCCCGCACCCGCGAGCGCCGACCACACCTCGCCGGTGCGCGCGCTGACGGAGCCGTCGCTGCGCAGCAACGTTCCGTCGAGATCGCTCGCGACGAGATGCGGTCGCTCGTCGTCGTGTGAACTTGCCATGCCGATCAGGCCAGGCGCGTCATCCAGCCGCGCTTGTCCTCGACCTTGCCCTTCTGGATGGCGAGCAACGCCTCACGGATCTTCGTGGCCATCGGGCCGGCTTCGCCCTCGGGGCCGGACGTCACCTCACCGTCGGCCCACACGAGGCGACCGACCGGCGTGACGACGGCCGCGGTGCCGCAGGCGAAGATCTCGGTGATCGTGCCGTCGTTGCAGCCGTCGATCCACTCGGCGATCTTGATGCGACGCTCCACCGGCTTGAGGCCGAGGTCGGTGGCGAGTTCGAGGATGGAGTCACGCGTGACGCCCTCGAGGATGGTGCCCGTGAGCGCCGGCGTGATGAGTTCGCCGTCCTTCGTCACGAGGAAGAGGTTCATGCCGCCGAGCTCTTCGATGTAGGTGCCCTCGACCGAGTCGAGGAAGACGCTCTGGTCGCAGCCGCGCTCGTTCGCCTCGATCTGCGCCGCGAGGGAGCTGGCGTAGTTGCCACCGCACTTGGCAGCACCGGTGCCGCCGACGCCGGCGCGCGCGTAGTCACGCGAGAGCCACAGCGACACGGGCTTCACGCCGCCCTTGAAGTACGCACCGGCCGGCGAAGCGATGACCGAGTAGGTCACCTCCTTGCTCGGACGAACCCCGAGGAAGGCCTCGGACGCGAACATGAACGGACGCAGGTAGAGGCTCGCTTCGCCGTCCTCGAACGCGGGCACCCACGACTCGTCAGCCGCGACGATGGCCTTGAGCGACTCGACGAAGTCGGCCTCGTCGATCTTCGGCAGCGCGAGACGGTCGGCGCTGCGGTTGAAACGCTGAGCGTTCTTCTCGGGGCGGAAGGTCCAGACCGAACCGTCCTCGTGGCGGTAGGCCTTCATGCCCTCGAAGATCTCCTGCGCGTAGTGCAGAACGGCCGCGGCCGGGTCGATCTGGAAGGGGCCGTACTCCTTGACCTTCCCATCCCCCCAGCCCGACTCCTCACGCCACGTCGCGACGACCATGTGGTCGGTGAAGGACTGCCCGAAACCCGGGTTGCCCAGGATCTCGGCCCGCTCCGCGTCAGCACGCGGGCTCGGGTTGGGCGTCATCGAAAAGGTCAGGGCCATGGCTCCTCCAGAGAAAGTGGTCCGGGTCACTGCGGATCAGGATATCGCCGCACGGGAGGTGTGCGGACAACGGGCAACGCGTGAAACGGCGGGCGGGGCGCCTCGTCCGAGGTTCCCGCCCGCCGCCGTCCGCGGATGGTGATGTCGCTCAGAGCCGCCTGGCGATCGCGTCGCCGATTTCGGTGGTCGAGCGCGGCTGCGCGCCGCGGGCTGCCAGGTCGGCGACGACGGCCTCCTCGATGCGTCGGGCCTCGTCCTCCCGGCCGAGGTGAGCCAGGAGCAACGACGTGGACAGGATGGTGGCCGTCGGGTCGGCTTTGCCCTGACCCGCGATGTCGGGTGCCGAGCCGTGCACGGGCTCGAACATGCTCGGCGCCGCGCCCTCGGGGTTGATGTTTCCCGAGGCCGCAAGGCCGATGCCGCCGGTGACCGCGGCCGCCAGGTCCGTGACGATGTCGCCGAACAGATTGTCCGTGACGATGACGTCGAAGCGCGACGGGTCGGTGACCATGTAGATCATCGCCGCGTCGATGTGCGCGTAGTCGTGCGTGACGTCGGGGTACTCGCGCCCTACCTCCTCGACCGTACGGCGCCACAGGTGGCCCGCGTAGGAGAGCACGTTGTGCTTGTGCAGGAGCGTGACCTTCTTGCGCTCACGCTTGTTCGCGCGCTCGAACGCGTCACGAACCGTGCGCTCGATGCCGAATCGGCTGTTGACGCTCACCTCCGTCGCCATCTCGTGCGGGGTACCCACACGCAGGGCGCCGCCGTTGCCGGTGTACGGACCCTCGGTGCCTTCGCGCACGACGACGAAGTCGATTCCCTTGGCTGTGACGCTCTCGGCGAGCGGCGTCGTCACGCCCGGCAGCAACTTGGACGGACGCAGGTTGATGTAGTGGTCGAGTTCGAAGCGGATGCGCAGCAACAGCTCGCGCTCGAGCAGGCCGCTGGGGGCGCTCGGGTCGCCGATGGCGCCGAGGAGGATGACGTCGTGGCCGCGCAGTTCCTCGAGGACGGAATCCGGGAGCGTTTCACCGGTGGCGTTCCACCGACGGGCTCCGAGGTCGTACTCGGTTCGCTCGACGTCACCGTTCGTCACGGCGTCGAGCACCTTCAGCCCTTCGGCCACCACCTCGGGGCCGATTCCGTCACCTGCAATGACTGCCAGATCGATCGCGCTCATACGAGCAGAGTAGCGAACGTCTTGCAGTGTGAAACACAAATCTCGCAATATGAGCAGACAAGGCGGGAGTGGCGCCTCGCGAAACGACGAACGGCCCCGCCGAGCCCGCCCGCGCACCTATGCTGACGTAGCTCTTCCCCTTACTTCGAGGTAACCGCGTGACCCAGCCGACCACCACCGGGCAACAGCACCACGAGGTGCCCGCTCTGGCGCGCAGCAAGCGACGTCCCGCGCTGGACGGTATCCGCGCGCTGTCCGTCGTGGCCGTGATGATCTATCACGCCAACCCGGAGTGGATTCCGGGCGGCTACCTCTCGGTCAACGTCTTCTTCGTGCTCTCCGGCTACCTCATCACCGGGCTGCTGCTCAAGGAGGCGTCGCGCTGGGGCTCGATCGACCTCGTGAGCTTCTACAAGAACCGCGCCCGACGCCTCCTTCCGGCGCTGTTCGTCGTCGTGGCCGCCGTGACGCTCATCGGGGCGCGAATCCTCACCGAAAGCGCTAGAGCGAACCTCCGCGGCGACGGTCTCGCGACCCTCTTCTACGTCGCGAACTGGCGCTTCATCCTCGAGGGCGAGTCCTACTTCGCGAGCACCGGCGACCCCAGCCCTTTCCGCCACATGTGGACGCTGGCCATCGAGGAGCAGTTCTACCTCGTGTTCCCGATCCTCCTTCTCGGCCTCATGACGATGGCAAACGGGCGCAGGCGGCGCATCGCGCAGGGGCTCGTCGTCCTCATCGTGCTGTCGGCCATCGTCCAAGCCTGGATCTACACCTCGCAGATCAAGCCGATGCCGACGCCCGACCCGTCGCGCATCTACTACGGCACCGACACCCGCGCGAACGAGTTGCTGCTCGGCGCAGCGCTCGCCGTGGCCATGACGTACTGGCGCAAGCGCACCTTGCGCGCGAACGCCGAGAAGCTGACGTGGATAGGCATCGCCTCGTTCGGCGGCATGCTGGCCTTCTTCTTCGGCCCCAACGAGACGTCCGCCTGGGTCTTCCTCGGCGGCAGCGTGCTCTTCTCGATCCTCATCTGCCTCATCATCGTGGCCATCGAGGTCTGGCCCGGGTCGGTCTTCGCCGAGTTCCTCAGCTGGAAGCCCATCGTCTGGATCGGTGAGCTGTCGTACGGCATCTACCTGTGGCACTGGCCGATCTTCGTCTTCCTCAACGAGGAGCGAACGGGCTGGAACGAGCTCGTCCTGCTCGTCGTCCGCCTGGCGCTGACCGTCGGGCTCGCGACGATCTCCTACTACTTCGAGCAGCCGATCCGCACGCAGAAGCTGCAGAAGCGCCTCGGCCGCACGAAGTCGATCGCGGCGTGGAGCCTCGCGCTGCCGGTGACGGTCGCCGTCGTCGTCCTCGCCACACTGGGCATCAAGCCGGTGACCGACGCCAAGTCGGGTTCGCAGCTCGACACGACGACGGGTTCGGGCGACAAGAAGATCGCGGTCGTCGGTGACTCGGTCGGCTACGGCCTCGCCTTCCAGTTCCCCGCCGGTTCCTACCCGGGTGTCTCCGTCACGGTAGCGCGAAGATCGGCTGCGGTACCGCCGAGCAGTGGCTCGTCGTCAACGGCGTGCGTCAATCGCAGGACAACCCCGAGTGCCGCGACGTGTTCTCCGGGTGGGAGAACGCCGTGAAGAGTTCGAACGCGAAGGTCGTCGTCTGGTCGATGGGCGGCTGGGACGTCTACGACCACTACGTCGACGGCAAGGTGCTCAAGGAGCAGTCGCCCGAGTACGCGCGCTACTACCGTTCGCGCCTCGAGAAGGGCCTCGCGGCGTTCGGCCCGAAGACGCAGGTCTTCATCCCGAAGGTCGCCTGCTACGACCAGCCGAAGTTCGAGGTCGAAGGCCAGGACCTGGCCCTCGACCGCAACGACCCGGCGCGCGCCAAGGCCCTCAACGCCATCATCGACGACTTCGCGAAGGCGCACTCCGATCGCGTCCACGCCGTCGACCCGTCGTCGTGGCTGTGCAAGGACGGCAAGCCGATCGAGAAGATCGACGGCAAGGTCGTGCGCGAGGACGGCGTCCACTACACCTCGGACGGCGCGAAGAAGTTCTGGGCGTGGCTCATGCCGCAGCTCAAGAGCCATCTGTGACGCTGACGCCCACACACGCCGCTGCCCGCCCCGACCGATCAAAGGTTGAGGCGGGCAGCAGCTTACGGAGGGCGCTCCGGGGTGTCAGTCGACGACTCGTGCGGCGCCCTTGTCAGCGCTCTGCGCGAAGCGCGCGAAGATCTTGAGCGCAGCCGAGACGGGGCGGTGACGGCTCACCGGCTCCCAGCCCTTTTCGTCCTGCTCTGCCCGACGGCGCACGAGTTCCTCGTCGTCGACGAGCAGGTTGACGCGGCGGTTCGGGATGTCGAACTCGATGACGTCACCCGTACGCACGAGACCGATCGCGCCGCCCGCGGCCGCCTCGGGCGACACGTGGCCCACGGAAAGGCCCGACGAACCGCCGGAGAAGCGACCGTCGGTGATGAGCGCACACTTCGGGCCGAGGCCGACGCCCTTGAGGTAGCTCGTCGGGTACAGCATTTCCTGCATGCCCGGGCCGCCCTTGGGGCCCTCGTAGCGGACGACGACGACGTCACCGGCGTCGATCTCGCCCTTGAGGATCATCTCGACGGCCTCCTCCTGACTCTCGGCCACCTTGGCCGGGCCGGAGAAGTTCCACTGGTGCTCGGGCACGCCCGCGGTCTTGACGATGCAACCGTCGGGCGCGAGGTTGCCGGTGAGCACCGCGAGGCCGCCCTCGCTCGTGTACGCGTGCTCGACGGAGTGGATGCAGCCGTTCTCGCTGTCCTCGTCGAGCGACTTCCACCGGTTCGTCGAGCTGAACGCCTCCGTGGTGCGCACGCCACCGGGCGCCGCGAGGAAGAGCTCACGTGCCACCTCGGTGGCCTTGCCACCGCGGATGTCCCAGTCGGCGAGCCACTGCTCGAGCGACGGGCTGTGCACCGCGCGCACGTCACGGTTGAGCATGCCGCCGCGGTCGAGCTCACCGAGGATGGCGGCGATACCGCCGGCCCGGTGCACGTCCTCCATGTAGAACTGCGCGCTGTTCGGCGCCACCTTGACGAGGCACGGCGTCTCACGCGACAGGGCGTCGATGTCGTGCTGATCGAAGTCGACACCGGCCTCGTGGGCCGCGGCGAGCAAGTGCAGGATCGTGTTCGTCGAGCCACCCATCGCGATGTCGAGGCGCATGGCGTTCTCGAAGGCCGGCTTGCCGGCGATGGCGCGCGGCAACACCGAGTCGTCGTCGCCCTCGTAGTACGTCTTGCACAGCTCGACGACGAGCTTGCCCGCGTTGAGGAACAGGTCGCGGCGAGCCGACGCCGTCGCGAGCGTCGAACCGTTGCCGGGCAGCGAAAGGCCGAGCGCCTCCGTGAGGCAGTTCATCGAGTTGGCCGTGAACATGCCCGAGCACGAACCACACGTGGGGCACGCGCTCTGCTCGATCTTGGTGATCTCCTCGTCGGAGACGTTGTCGTCGACCGACTTGATCATGGCGTCGATGAGGTCGAGGCGTGACTCGGCCTCGCCGTCCTTGATGACGGCCTTGCCGGCCTCCATCGGCCCACCGGAGACGAACACCGTCGGGATGTTGAGGCGCAACGCGGCCAGCAGCATGCCGGGCGTGATCTTGTCGCAGTTGCTGATGCACACGAGGGCGTCGGCCTGATGGGCGTTGACCATGTACTCGACCGAGTCGGCGATGATCTCGCGGCTCGGCAGCGAGTAGAGCATGCCGTGGTGACCCATGGCGATGCCGTCGTCAACCGCAATCGTGTTGAACTCGCGGCCGACACCGCCAGCCTCGGCGATCGCGCCGGCGACGAGCTGACCCATGTCCTTGAGGTGGACGTGGCCGGGCACGAACTGGGTGAAGCTGTTCGCGATGGCGACGATCGGCTTGCCGAAGTCGCCCTCCCCCATTCCGGTGGCGCGCCAGAGCGCGCGAGCGCCGGCCATGTTGCGTCCGTGGGTTGTTGTGCGTGAGCGAAGTTCGGGCATGTCCCTATTCTCCCAGTCTTCGTCGTGTCGCCGAAGCGGCGTTCGTCAGATGAAAGCGACGTGCCCGGCTCCCCCATGGAGAGCCGGGCATCGAACGTGAAGTCTGTGTACCAGCGTGACCCCAGAATCACGCTCCTACACCAACATCGGGTGGATCCTCAGCGGCACTGTTGTCTCGGCCGCTTCGTCAACGCTTACTTCGGCAGGATCCTCACTACGTTGCGGCCCTACCTGCGTGCGCTTGATCCTCAGCGGCCGGCAGAGCCCTCGACGTAGTCACTGTCCGTGTCCGCATCCTTGAGCCAGCTCATGAGGCCGCGCAGTTCCTTGCCCGTCTTCTCGATCGGGTGCGAGGCACCCTTCTCGCGCAGACGCTTGAACTCCGGCGCACCGGCGTCCTGATCCTCGATGAAACGCTTGGCGAACGCACCGCTCTGGATGTCGGCGAGAACGCCCTTCATGTTCTCCTTGACACGCTCGTCGATGACGCGCGGGCCCGAGACGTAGTCACCGAACTCGGCCGTGTCGGAGACCGACCAGCGCTGCTTGGCGATACCGCCCTCGACCATGAGGTCGACGATGAGCTTGAGCTCGTGGAGGCACTCGAAGTAGGCGACCTCCGGCTGGTAGCCGGCCTCGGTCAGCGTCTCGAAGCCGTACATGACGAGCTGCGACGCGCCACCGCAGAGGACGGCCTGCTCACCGAACAGGTCGGTCTCGGTCTCCTCGGTGAACGTCGTCTTGATGCCGCCCGCGCGCAGACCACCGATGGCCTTGGCGTAGGAGGCTGCAAGGTCCCAGGCGTTGCCCGAGGCGTCCTGCTCGACGGCGACGATGACCGGCACTCCACGGCCGTCGACGTACTCGCGACGCACGAGGTGACCCGGGCCCTTCGGGGCGACCATGACGACGTCCGCGTCCGACTCGGGCGTGATGTAGCCGAAGCGGATGTTGAAGCCGTGACCGAACAGCAGGGTCGTGCCCGGCTTGAGGTTCGGCTTGATGTCGTTGGAGTAGACGGTGCGCTGCACCTGGTCCGGCGTGAGGATGACGACGACGTCGGCCTCGGCGACGGCCTCGGCGACCGAGAGAACCTTGAGGCCCTCGTTCTCCGCCTTCTCCTTGGACTTGCTGCCCTCGGCGAGGCCGACGCGCACGTCGACACCGGAGTCGCGCAGGTTGAGCGCGTGGGCGTGACCCTGCGAGCCGTAGCCGATGACGGCCACCTTCTTGCCCTGGATCACCGAAAGGTCGGCGTTGTCGTCGTAGAACATTTCAGCCACGGGATCGCTCCTATTCATCGTGGTCGTCACCTCGCGGGGTGACGTCTGTTGGTTCGATTCTGCCCGCACGCGCCTTCGGCCCGGGCAGTGGGTTGAGGGAAGGCTCAGGCCTTCTTCTTGTCACGGGCGGCGATCGCCTTGGGCCCACGGCCCAGGGCGACGACACCCGACTGCACGAGTTCACGAATGCCGAACGGCTCCAGCGTCGCGAGCAATGCCTCGAGCTTCTCGAGCGTGCCGGTGGCTTCGATGACGACCGATTCGTTCGTCACGTCGATGATGTTCGCGCGGAACATCGTCACGAGGTCGATGATCTGCGAACGGGTGGCCGCATCGGCGCGCACCTTGAACAGCACGAGCTGACGTTCCACCGCAGAGCTGCGGTCGAGTTCGACGACCTTGAGCACCTCGACGAGCTTGTTGAGCTGCTTGGTCACCTGCTCGAGCACCTCGTCGTCGACGTCGACGACGACCGTCATGCGCGAGATCTCCTCGGACTCCGTCTCACCGACGGCGAGCGAGTAGATGTTGAAGCCGCGTCGGGAGATGAGGCCGGAGATGCGGGCGAGCACACCGGGCCGGTTCTCCACGAGCACGGACAGTGTGTGGCGGCTCATGCCTGCTCCTCCTCGTTGGGAATCTGCTCGTCGTCGGCGTCGTCGTCGTCGCGGTCCCACACCGGCGTGATGTCCCGCGCCATGGTGATGAGGTCGTTGCTCACGCCGGCGGGCACCATCGGCCACACCATGGCGTCACGCTCGACGACGAAGTCGATGACGACGGGGCGGTCGTTGATCTCGAGCGCCTTCTTGATCGTGTCGTCGACATCGTCCGGGTGCTCGCAGCGCAGCCCCACGCAGCCGTAGGCGTCGGCGAGCTTGACGAAGTCGGGCACCCGGCTGCCGCCGTGACTCGTGTGTAGGTCGGTGTTCGAGTAGCGCTCGTTGTAGAAGAGCGTCTGCCACTGACGCACCATGCCGAGGCTCGAGTTGTTGATGATCGCGACCTTGATCGGGATGTTGTTGATGACGCAGGTGGCGAGCTCCTGGTTCGTCATCTGGAAGCAGCCGTCACCGTCGATGGCCCACACGGTGCGCTCCGGCTCGGCGGCCTTGGCGCCCATGGCCGCCGGCACCGAGTAACCCATCGTGCCGAGGCCACCGGAGTTGAGCCAGCTGTTGGGACGCTCGTACTGCACGAACTGCGCGGCCCACATCTGGTGCTGACCGACGCCGGCCACGTAAACACCCTCGGGACCGGTCAGGGCCGACAGGCGTTCGATGACGTACTGGGGCGCGAGGAGCGACTCGTCCTCCGGCGGCGTGTAACCGAGGGGGAACTTGTCCTTCCACTCCGCCGTCGTCGCGTGCCAGGCGTCGTAGCTGCCCAGCTCGACGTTCTCGAGCGCCTTCGCCAGGTCGACGACGACCTCCTTGGCGTCCCCCACGATCGGCACGTCGGCGACACGGTTCTTGCCGATCTCCGCAGGGTCGACATCCGCGTGGATGACCTTGGCGAACGGGGCGAAGCTGTCGAGTGCGCCGGTGACGCGGTCGTCGAAGCGGGCACCGATCGTGATGAGCAGGTCCGCGCGCTGCAGCGCCGTCACGGCCGGCACGCTGCCGTGCATTCCAGGCATACCGAGGTGCAGCTCATGGCTGTCCGGGAAGGCGCCGCGCGCCATGAGCGTCGTCACGACGGGGATCTGCGTCTGCTCGACGAGGGCGCGCAGTTCCTCGTGGGCACCGGCACGGATGACACCGCCGCCGATGTAGAACACGGGACGCTCGGCTTCGCGGATGAGCTCGGCCGCAGCCTTGATCTGCTTCGCGTGCGGCTTCGTCACCGGGCGGTAGCCCGGCAGATCGATCGCCGGAGGCCAGGAGAACGTCGTCTTCGCCGTCAGTGCGTCCTTCGTGATGTCGACGAGCACGGGGCCCGGTCGGCCGGTGGAGGCGATGTGGAACGCCTCGGCGATGGCGCGCGGGATGTCATCGGCGCAGGTGACGAGGTAGTTGTGCTTCGTGATCGGCATCGTGATGCCGCGGATGTCCGCTTCCTGGAAGGCGTCCGTACCGATGGTCTTGGAGTTGACCTGTCCCGTGATGGCGACGATCGGCACCGAGTCCATGTAGGCATCGGCCAGCGGAGTGACCAGGTTCGTGGCGCCCGGCCCAGAGGTCGCCATGCACACGCCCACCTTGCCGGTGGCCGCGGCGTACCCCTGGGCGGCGTGGCCGGCGCCCTGCTCGTGGCGAACGAGGACGTGACGAACCTTGACGGAGTCGAGCAGCGGGTCGTACGCGGGAAGGATGGCCCCGCCCGGCAAGCCGAAGACCGTCTCGACACCCTGCGCCTCGAGCGCGAGGACGAGTGACTGAGCACCGGTCACGCTGGGCTTCTGGGGCTCTCGCCGCGCCAGATCACCCGGCGAAGGCGTGCGATCGGTCGTTGCCGCGTCGCTCATCTGTTGTCACCACTTTCGGCTGTTGGTAGCTGCACCGGTCTCGAACATCAAAAAATCCCTCAGCTCTGTGGGAGCGATGAGGGATCAGCGTGCGTCGTGAGTCGTGTTCGACTGCTCAGGACGCACGCTGCGTGAGTACGAGAATCTGTGCCATGCGGAACATTTTGTCGAGGTGAGCAGAGCGAGTCAAAGATGTGAGACACCGATCTCACTGAGTGAGATCGGTGTCTCACATCTGGTCACAGGCCACCGGCTCGCACATCGAGGAGATCGCCTGCGCCCCGCGCGACGTCCCCCCAGCCGCCCTCGAACGCGACAACGGCAGCCGACGCCGGGACGAACCCACGCGTCAACGTTTCGAGATCACCGGCGTCACCAGCACCGGCCACCAGCTCGTACGCCAGCGCGGGGATCCCGGGTGCATGGCCGACGATGACCGCAGTCTGCGCCTCGGGGGCCGTCGCGTCGAGGTCGCGCACGACGCTCAGAAGCGAATCGACATCCGCCTCGTAGATCGCCGGCTCCATGGTGATGAGGACGCCATGTCCGGTGGCTTCCTGGATGGCGGCCCAAGTCTGACGGGTTCGCGCGGCCGGCGAACAGAGAACGGCTTCGCCGAGCAGGTCGTTCTCGCGTAGCCACTCCCCTGCTCGGGCAGCCTCGTCGAGGCCGTGGGCCGTGAGCTCTCGGGATTCGTCGCCTTCCCGGCCGTCGGGTTCGGCGGTGGCGTGACGCAGGAGGACGAGTCGGCGCACATTCTCGGACATGCGCCCATCATCGCCCCTTCTACTGCCCGAGTGGAAACCGGAACCCTAACGCGACACCGCCGATGTCGGCCGACGCGTCGATCAGACGGGCTTCGCCCATACGACGTAGTTGTTCGACCGGTGTTGCGCGTTGACCCACTGGCTGTCGGCGTCGCAGGTCACGAGGGCCACCACGGGAATCGAGCTCCCACCCCACACGCGCATGTCGTTCTGCAGAGCCGTCTTGCCGACGCTCGCCTTGTTCGTGACGACGAAATCCTTGTGGGTGCCGTCGGCGTAGCTGATCGTCACCTTGCCGCCCACGGGGGTGCGGTGCAGGGAGTAGAAGATGTCCGGACCGTTGAGCGTCACGTGCCCGGCGAGCACGGCGATGCCCGGCATGCCCGGCTTGACGCGCCCGTATCCCGTGAACTGTTGGATGACGCCCCCGGGCGGATTGAGCACACCGTTGTTGAGGCCTCCGGGTGTGATCGCGTTGTTGAGGCCGATGCTCGGAATGGAGATGCGAACGGCCGCGGCTCGCGGCACACCGACAGACTTTCCGTTCGGCGTCTGAGTGCCGGAGGCCTTCGGCGCAGTGGCCGAGGTGGAAGCAGCCTTCTTCGATGCGGGACTCGAGGCGGAGCGCGATCCGGACGACGATGACGATGACGTTTTCGCAGACGGCCCGCTCCTCGTCGACGAACTGGACGCATTGGACGAGGTGGACGCCGCCACGGGCTCGGACGACGAGTCGTTACTGCCGCCACAGCCGGAAAGGCCGACAGCGCAGACAAGGGCGAGCGAGGCGAGGAACTTCCCCCGAGAGTTCTTCATGGCGATCATCCTACGGGTGAGCGGGACGCGTGATGCCCCACCGGAGCGAACTCCGGTGGGGCATCACGAGCGTCCGGTTCGGGACGGTGTCAGCGGGTCACTTACGGCCGCGGCGAACGGCGATCGTGCCGCCGGCGGCGACGATCGCGAACGCACCGAGACCCGCGGCCAGAGCGGCCGTGTTGTCCGACTGCGGTGCGACGCGGTCGGTCTCGACCTTCGGGCCGGCCGTCGAGGTCGGGGCCGACGAGGTCGGCATCGGCGACGTGGTCGTCGAGGTCGGAGCCGGGGTCGTCGTCGTGCTCGTCGGGGACGGCGACGTCGACGTCGGAACGGGCTCAGCCGTCGGCGTACCGGCCGAAGCCCAGTTCATGACGGGCTGCGTCGTCGGCAGACCGGCGCAGGACGTGGGGACCTTGCCCGAGACGTTGAACGACGAGCCCGTGGTCGAGCCGGCGGCGTGGACCGTGATCGAGCGACCCGGAACGCGCGTCAGCGACTTGATCGAGCCACCCGAGGTGTAGGGGCTGACGTTCGTGCGCTCGAGCGGGCGGTAGCCCGACGCGGTGAACGTGACCTTGGCCTCGGTCTTGTTCAGCGTGCGGTAGCTGAACGAGAAGTTGGGGGTGCCGTTGTCGCACCAGTACTGCATGTTCGTGTACTGGAAGTTGCCGCTGATGCTCGTCCGGAACGCCGCCTGCGACGGGGCTGCGGTCGTGGCGACCATGGCGCCGACTCCGACCAGAGCAAGGCCTGCGAACTTCTTCATCGTGTCGTCCCTCTCGTGTGATTTTCCCGATCGGCGGAAAGCCCTGGTCGGGGCTTCACACCCACACGACCGAGACTCCCTCCCCGCCTCACATCGAGGCTAGAGCACATTCAGGGATCACACAGCAATACCCGGGGGTAATTTTAAGGAACGGTCAGTTAACAGGTTTCGTCCACACGACGAAGTTGTTGACGTGGTGCACTCCGACGAGTTCGGAGGCCGAATCGCAGGTGATGAGGGCGAGCACCGGCGTCTTCGAGGAGCCCCACACACTCTGGTCGTGGCGCAGTTCCTCCTTGTCGACCGACTTGACTCGGGTGACCTGGAACTTCTGCGACGACGTGTCGGCAAAGCGGACGGTGAGGCGTTGCCCCACTTTGACCTCGGGCAGTTTGGCGAAGACGTCGGGGCCGTTGAACGTCACGTGCCCCGCGATGACCGAGATGCCGACCTGCCCTGGGCTGACCGTGGCGTTGTACCACTGCGTCACACCCGGGGGCGGCGAGATCTCGCCGCTCTTGGTCAGGCCCATACCCGTGACCTTGCGGTCGAAGCCGATGGACGGGATCGCGAGCGACACGGGCACGCTGCCGCCCCCCTTGGGTGCAGTCGCCGTCGGAGCAGGTGTCGTTGTCGGCGCCTGTGCCGTTTCGACGTCGCTCGCTTCGTCGTCGAAGTCACGTTTGCGTGAACAACCGGCCACGCCGAGCAGACCGACCCCGGCCAACGTCAGCGCGCTGCGGCGGCCCACCTCGTTCATCGTCAGGCCTGGCCCAGCTGTTCGAGGATGATGGAACGCGCCTTGGCCGCGTCGGCCTGGCCCTTCATCTCCTTCATCACCTGACCGATGAGCGCACCAGCGGCCTGAACCTTGCCGTCGCGGACCTTCTGTGCGACGTCCGGGTTGGCCTCGATGACCTTCGTCACTGCGGCCTCCAGCGCACCGTCGTCCTGCACGAGTTCGAGACCGCGGGCGTCCGCAACCTCGGTCGGAGTACCTTCGCCGGCGAGGACGCCCTCGAGCGTCTGACGCGCCATCGAGTCGTTGAGACGACCGGACTTCACGAGCCCGTCGAGCTCAGCGATCGTCTTCGGCGTGACGTGACGCTGGGCAGCGAACTCGACAAAGGGTTCACCGGCCTTGTTGGCCAGGCGGGCGATCTCGCCCGTCCACCACTTGCGCGCGCCCGCGGCACTCGCACCCGCCGCGATGGTCTCCTCGATCGTCTCGACCGCGCCCGCGTTGTAGACGTCGCGCATCTCGAGGTCGGAGAAGCCCCACTCGCCCTGTAGACGCTTGCGGCGCTCGGCGGGCGGCTCGGGCAGTGTGGCGCGCAGCTGCTCGACGAGCTCACGGCTCGGAGCGACCGGCACGAGATCGGGCTCCGGGAAGTAGCGGTAGTCGTCGGCGTCCGACTTCGGGCGACCGGAGGTCGTGACGCCGGTGTCCTCGTGCCAGTGGCGCGTCTCCTGCAGAATCGATCCGCCCTCGTTGAGGACGGCCGCGTGGCGCGTGATCTCGTAGCGCACCGCTCGCTCGACCGAGCGCAGCGAGTTGACGTTCTTGGTCTCCGTGCGGGTACCGAACTTCTCGGCGCCCTTCGGCATGAGCGAGACGTTCGCGTCGCAACGCATCGAGCCCTGCTCCATGCGGGCGTCGGACACGTCGAGCGCACGCATCAGTTCGCGCAGCGCACCGACGTAGGCCTTCGCGATCTCGGGCGCGCGCTCCCCCGCACCCAAGAGCGGCTTGGTGACGATCTCGATGAGCGGGATGCCGGCACGGTTGTAGTCGAGCAGCGAGTGATCGGCGCCGTGGATGCGACCCGTGGCACCGCCGACGTGCAGCGACTTACCCGTGTCCTCCTCCATGTGCGCACGCTCGATCTCGACACGCCACGGCGTACCGTCCTCGAGTTCGACGTCGAGGTAACCCTCGAAGGCGATGGGCTCGTCGTACTGCGAGGTCTGGAAGTTCTTGGGCATGTCCGGGTAGAAGTAGTTCTTCCGGGCGAAGCGGCACCACTCGGCGATCTCGCAGTTGAGCGCGAGGCCGATGCGGATGGCGGACTCCACGCCCTTCGCGTTGACCACCGGCAGCGCGCCGGGCAGGCCCAGGCAGACCGGGCAGGTCTGAGTGTTCGGCTCGGCGCCGAACTCGGTGGCACAGCCGCAGAACATCTTCGTCTCGGTGTTCAGCTCGACGTGCACCTCGAGACCCATGACGGGGTCGTACGTGGCAATCGCCTCGTCGTAGTCGACAACGGCATCCATCAGTTGTTCTCCTTCAGTGCCGGTGCCTGCGCGAGGAGCGGTCCGCCCCACTTCTCTTCGAGTGCGCGCTCGAGCGCGGCACCGACGCCGTACATGCGCTCGTCCTTCGTTGCCGGGGCGAGAATCTGGAAGCCGACCGGAAGGCCGTCGTCCGAGAGGCCCGCAGGCAGCGACATACCGGGCAGACCGGCGAGGTTGGCCGGGATGGTGGCGACGTCGTTGAGGTACATCGCCATCGGGTCCTCGAGCTTCTCGCCCAGCTTGAACGCGGTGGTGGGGCTCGTCGGGCTGACGAGCACGTCGGCCGACTCGAAGGCACGGGCGAAGTCGCGCGCGATGAGCGTGCGCACCTTCTGCGCCTGCCCGTAGTACGCGTCGTAGTAGCCGCTCGAGAGGGCGTAGGTGCCCAGGATGATGCGGCGCTTGACCTCGTTGCCGAAGCCCGCCTCACGCGAAGCGGCCATGACCTGCTCGGCCGACGGCGCGTCGACCCCCTCAGGCGCGACGCGCAGGCCGTAGCGCATGGCGTCGAACTTGGCCAGGTTCGAACTGACTTCCGACGGCATGACGAGGTAGTAGGCAGCGAGCGCCTGCTCGAAGCTCGGGCAGGAGACGGTGACGACCTCGGCGCCGGCGTCGGTGAGCGCGGCGACGGCCTCGTCGAAGCGGGCCTTGACGCCAGGCTGGTACCCCTCGCCGTCGAGCTGGGAGATGATTCCGATCTTCATGCCCTTGACGTCACCGCGACGGGCCGCGTCGACGACCGGCGGCACCGGAGCATCGATCGAGGTGGAGTCCATGGGGTCGTGACCGGCCATGACCTCGTGGAAGAGCGCTGCGTCGAGGACGGAGCGCGTGCACGGGCCCGCCTGGTCGAGCGAGCTCGCCATCGCGATGAGGCCGTAGCGGCTGATGCCGCCGTACGTCGGCTTCGAGCCGACGGTGCCCGTCACCGAAGCGGGCTGACGGATCGAACCACCGGTGTCGGTACCGACGGCCAGCGGCGCCTCGAAGGCGGCGACAGCCGCGGCGGAGCCACCGCCGGAACCACCCGGGATGCGCTCGAGATCCCACGGGTTGTGCGTGGGGCCGTAGGCGCTGTGCTCGGTGGAACTGCCCATCGCGAACTCGTCCATGTTCGTCTTTCCGAGCAGCGGCATACCCGCTGCACGAAGGCGCGTGACGAGGGTGGCGTCGTACGGGGGCACCCAGCCCTCGAGGATCTTCGAACCGGCCGTCGTGGGCTGGCCCTTCGTCGTGACGACGTCCTTGACGGCCACCGGCACGCCGGCAAGTGCGTGCACCGGCTTGCCCGCGTTGCGGTCTTCGTCGACCTGCTTCGCCGCGGCGAGCGCCCCGGAGGTGTTGACGTGGAGGAAGGCGTGCACGTCACCGTCGACGGCAGCGATGCGGTCGAGGTGGGCCTGCGTCAGCTCCACGGCGCTGACGGAACCGTCGGCGAGCCGGGCCGCCATGTCGGCGGCGCTGAGGCGGATGATGTCGCTCAAAATCGAACCTTTGCTCGTCGTGTCAGTCTTCGCTGAGGATGCGCGGCACCAAGAAGCGCTGCTGCTCGCTCGCGGGGGCGCCCGACAGCGCCTCGTCCGCGGTGAGCGACGGGCGCACCTCGTCCGGTCGCGTCACGTTCGTCAGGGGCAGCGGGTGCGACATGGGCGGGATGTCGTCGGCCGCGGCCTCGTTGACACTGGCCACGAAGCCGACGATGGAGTCGAGCTGCCCGGCGAAGGTGTCGAGTTCCTCGTCCGACAGATGGATGCGCGCCAGGCCTGCGACGTGCGCGACCTCGTCACGGGAGAGAGAAGACATGGGCCTCATTCTAGGTGGTTGTCGTGCGTGGAACCGGCCCGGTGCCGCCGGGCGCTCGTCTCGTGAAGCCAGGCGCCGAAGGCTGGCCGAGCCGGGCGGTCGTCAGCCCTTGAGAGCACGCGCCACGAGCGCGGGGTCGGGGTTGGTGTGGGGGCGGCCGTCGATGACGACGGTGGGCACGATCTCGTTGCCGTCGTTGACCATGGCGACGAACTCGCGGGCCTCGTCGTCCTCCCAGATGTTGCGCCAGGTGGCCTTGTTCCGGCTCGCGCCGAGGGCGTTCTCCAGGCGCATGCAGAACACGCAGCCGGGTCGCCAGTAGATCGTCACGTCACTCATGCGTCGTCCTTCTCTTCGGTCGTGTTGTCGTTGTCGGCGATGGGCTGCGCGGTGGCGGCGTCCGCATCGTCATCGGTGTCGTCGTCGCCAGCACCCAGAGCTGCGGGACCGCCCTCGAGCAGAATCTTGAACTGCTCCTCGTCGAGGATGCGCAGGCCCAGCTCCTCCGCCTTCGTCGCCTTGGAGCCGGCGTTGGCTCCGAGAACGACGTAGTCGGTCTTCTTGCTCACGCTTCCGGAGGCCTTGCCGCCGCGCGCGATGATGGCCTCCTTGACGCCGTCACGCGTGAAGTCGTCGAGGGAACCGGTGGCGACGATGGTGAGACCGTCGAGCGTCTTCGTGATCGACGCGTCGGTCTCGTCCTCCATGCGCACGCCGCTCGTCGCCCACGACGCGACGATGTTCTCGTGCCAGTCGACGCCGAACCATTCCTTCACGGAGCGGGCGATGACGGAGCCCACGCCGTCGGTAGCTGCGAGCGCCTCCTCGTCGGCCCCACGGATGGCGTCGATCGAGCCGAACTGCGTAGCCAGTGCGCGGGCGGCCGTCGGGCCGACGTGCCGGATCGACAGGGCGACGATGACCCGCCAGAGCGGCTGGCCCTTCGCCTTCTCGAGGTTGTCGAGGAGCTTGAGCCCCGTGGCGGAAACGACGCGCCCGTCGCGCACCTTCTCCTCGGGGTCGTTCTTCTTCGCGGCCCGCGTGTAGATGCCTACCCGCGCAATGTCGTCGTAGGTGAGGTCGAAGAGGGTGGACTCGTCGGTGAGCACGCCCGACTCGAGCAGCGCGATGGAGCCCTCCCACCCGAGCGCCTCGATGTCGAACGCACCGCGACCGGCGAGGGAGAAGAGCCGCTCGCGCAACTGCGACGGGCAGGTGCGCGCGTTCGGACAGCGGATGTCCTTGTTGCCCTCACGCTCGTAGGCGAGCTCCGTGCCGCACGAGGGGCAGTGCGTGGGCATGACGAACTCACGCTCGTCACCGGTGCGCGCTTCGACGACCGGCCCGACGATTTCGGGGATGACGTCCCCTGCCTTGCGCAGGACGACCGTGTCGCCGATGAGAACGCCCTTGCGCTTCACCTCGAACGCGTTGTGGAGGGTGGCCATCTCGACGGTCGAGCCCGCCACGGTGACCGGCTCCATGACGCCGAACGGCGTGACGCGACCGGTGCGCCCGACGTTGACGGCGATGTCGAGGAGTTTCGTGTTGACCTCCTCGGGCGGGTACTTGTACGCGATGGCCCAGCGCGGCGCACGCGAGGTGTTGCCCAGCTGACGCTGCACGGCGACCTCGTCGACCTTGACGACGACTCCGTCGATCTCGTGCTCGACGGAGTGACGCTGCTCGCCACCGTAAGCCGCGACGAACTCCTGCACCTGCTCCATCGTGTCGAGCACCTTGGCGTAGGGCGACGTCGGCAGACCCCATGCGGCGAGCTGTTCGTAGGCTTCGCTCTGACGTGTGATGTCGAAACCGGTGCGCGCGCCGATGCCGTGCACGAGCATCCGCAGCGGCCGTCGTGCCGTCTTCGCCGGATCCTTCTGCCGCAGGGATCCGGCAGCCGCGTTTCGCGGGTTCGCGAACGGCGACTTCCCCTCCTCGACGAGGCCCTCGTTGAGCTTTTCGAATGCCGCGACGGGGAAGAACACCTCACCGCGGATCTCGACGAGCGCCGGCACGTCCTCACCCTTGAGTTCGTGCGGGATGCCGTCGATCGTACGGACGTTGAGCGTGACGTCCTCACCGGTGCGTCCGTCACCGCGGGTCACGCCGCGCACGAGTTTGCCGTTCTCGTAGAGCAGGTTGATGGCGAGGCCGTCGATCTTGAGTTCACACAGGTAGTGGTAGGTGGTGTTCGCCTCTCGGGCGACGCGCTCACCCCACTCGGCCAGTTCCTCGGGGCTGAACGCGTTGTCGAGCGAGAGCATCCGTTCGACGTGGTCGACGGGGGTGAACTCCGTGGAGTAGGTGCCCCCGACACGCTGGGTCGGGCTCTGCGGTGAACGCAGTTCGGGGTGTTCGTCCTCGATCTGCTGCAGCTCACGAAGGAGCGCGTCGTAGGCGCCGTCGCTGACGGTCGGAGCGTCTTTGACGTAGTACGCGAACTGGTGGGCGTCGATCTGCTCGGTCAGCTCGGCTGCGCGCCGACGCACCTCGTCGGGCACCTCACTGCGCAGGGCGTCGGGAGCCTGTTTCGTCGTCTTCTCGCTCACGGGTCAATCCTGCCTCATGTCACCGACAGGGGCCGGAAAGGCGGGGCGTGATGCTCAGTCGGACGTGTCGGCGAGCATCTGGACCGCCTCGACGGCCAGGCGCTGCACCGTGACGGCCTGCTTCGGCGCCAAGCCGGCGAGGCCGCACGCAGGGGTGACGACGATACGGTCGTACTCGCCCGCGCCGAAGCCAATGCGGCGCCACATCCGCTCGAAGGCCTCGACATGGGCGCGCGGGTGGCGCTCGGCCGCCGACGTCGGAACGAGCCCGGCCCAGAGCGTCAGACTGGAGTCGATCGCCTCGCCCAGCGGCTCGAAGGCCGCCTCCGTGAGCAACGACGTGTCGAGGGACACTCCGTCGACACCGAGGCGGTGCAGCAGCGACACCGGTACGTCCGGCGCGCACGAGTGCACGACCACCTGAGCACCCGCTGCTTTCACCGTGTCAACGACGTGGCCGAGAACATTACGCGCTTCACCGTCGTCGATGCGCCGCAAGCGCCCCACGCCCGAAAGGGTCTTGAGTCCGCCGGACAACACGGCAGGAAGGGACGGTTCGTCGAGCTGGACGATCGGCGATGCACCGGGCACGAGTGTTCGAACGTGCTCGAGGTGAGCAACGAGTCCCGCCGCGAGCGACTGCCCGAGATCGCGGGTCGCCCCGTGGTCGCTGAGAACGCGGTCGCCGCGCGGCAGCCACAGCGAAGCGGCGAGCGTCCACGGCCCGACCACCTGAGTCTTGAGCGGTCCGGTGTATCCGTCGTAGGCCTCGGCCACCTCGTCGAGGTCTTCGCCCAGGTATCCCCCGGCGCGGCGGAGGTCACGGCTGCGCGACGAGCCGGGAGGCGTCAGTCGCCACCCGCTCGGCTGGAGGTCGGCGGACATCTCGACGAGCAGATCGGCGCCGCGCCCGACCATGTCCGCGCCGGGCCCACGGGTGGGCTGCTCGGGCACGTACGGGATGCCGGTGCCGTCGGGAACGTCGCCGACGAGAAGATCACGCACTGCGCGTACCGCGTCGCGTGCACCCATCTCGGGCAACGAACCGACACCGCTCGCGCGATGCCCCACCGTCTCGCGCGCGCTGCCCTGCGTCGCCCTCATCGTCATCGAGGTGCCCGGGAGGTCGCCGTGATCGTGGCCGACCCGACGACGCGCGTGCCCTCGTAGAGCACGACCGACTGTCCTGGAGCCACACCACGGGTGCGCTCGTCGAGACGGACGGTGACGCGCTCCCCGTCAGCGCTGACCCACGCGGGAAACTCCTCGCCGTGGGCGCGCAGCTGCGCTCCGAGGCGCACCTCACCGCTGGGCGGCGGGCCCGGCCAGCGCGCGTGCTCGGCCTCGATGAGGTCGACGCCGAGCAGGTCGGCCGTGCCGACCACGACCGTGTTCGTCTTCGGCTGGACGTCGACGACGTACCGCTTGGCATGGTCCTCGCGCGGCACCTTGAGTCCGAGACCTCGCCGCTGACCGACGGTGAAGCCGTAGGCGCCCTCGTGCCGGCCGACCACCTCGCCGTCGCTGTCGACGATGTCGCCGGGCTGCTTGCCGAGACGCTTCGCGAGGTAACCCTGCGTGTCGCCGTCGGCGATGAAGCAGATGTCGTGGCTGTCCGGCTTGTTGGCAACGTAGAAGCCCTTGGAGGCGGCCTCCTCGCGGATCTGCGGCTTCGTCGTGTCACCGAGCGGGAAGAACGAGTGCGCGAGTTGATCGGCATCGAGCACACCCAGCACGTACGACTGGTCCTTCGCCATGTCGACGGCGCGGTGCAGTTCGCGACCGTTCGGACCCTCGACGATCTGGGCGTAGTGGCCCGTCGCGACGGCGTCGAAGCCAAGAGCCAAAGCCTTGTCGAGCAGGGCGGCGAACTTGATCTTCTCGTTGCAGCGCAGGCACGGGTTGGGGGTGCGGCCCGCCTCGTACTCGGCGACGAAGTCCTCGACGACATCGGCCTTGAACCGCTCGGCCATGTCCCACACGTAGAACGGGATGCCGAGCTTGTCGGCGACGCGGCGCGCGTCACCGGCATCCTCGATCGTGCAGCAGCCGCGCGCACTCTCACGGAGCGTCGCGGCGGACTGGGAGAGAGCGAGGTGTACCCCGACGACCTCGTGTCCGGCCTCGAGCATGCGCGAGGCGGCGACGGCCGAGTCGACTCCCCCGCTCATTGCAGCGACGACGCGCATCACGACACCTTCCGGGTTGCTTCCTGGGCACGGCGGGCGCGCTCGGCGACCGCCGGCAGCTCCCGCAGGAAGGCGTCAACGTCGTCATCGGTCGATGTATGCCCGAGCGTGAGTCGCAGCGCCCCGCGAGCCTGCTCCTCGGGGATACCCATGGCCAGCAGGACGTGGCTCGGGCGCGGCACGCCGGCCTGGCAGGCCGAACCGGTGGAGCACTCGACGCCCGCCGCGTCGAGGAGGTAGAGCATCGAGTCGCCGTCGCAGCCGGGCACGCGCAAGTGGGCGTTGCCCGGCAGGCGACGCTCCACGTCGCCCGCCTCGTAGAAGCCGCTCACCGAGACGCCGAGGTCGAGTGCGAGCGCACCCTCGACGAGTCGATCACGCAGCTTCGCGAGGCGCGCGGCCTCACCCTCACGCGTGGCGCAGGACTTCTCGACGGCCTCGGCGAGGCCGAGGATGCCTGCGACGTCCAGGGTGCCGCTGCGCACCTGACGCTCCTGCCCGCCGCCGTGCGTCAACGGATCGAGCCGGGCGTCGCGCGCCAGGAGTAGCGCGCCGACGCCCTGGGGACCGCCGACCTTGTGACCGCTCAGGGCGAGCATCGTGGCACCGGAGGCGCCGAAGTCGACGCCGAGGTGACCTACGGCCTGCACCGCGTCGGTGTGGAACGGGATGCCGAACTTCGCACAGACGGCGCCGATCTCGGCGATGGGCTGCACCGTGCCGACCTCGTTGTTCGCCCACATGACGCTGACGAGGGCGACCGTGCCCGCTCCCCCGTCGGTTTCGAGCGCCGTGCGGACGGCATGCGCTGTGACGACCCCGTCAGCGTCCGGCTCCACCCACGTGACGCGGGCGTCCTCGGTCGCGACGAGTGCCTCGACAGCGTCGAGCACGGCATGGTGTTCGATGCCGCTCACAATGAGTCGGTCACGGGCGGCGTCGATGCGGCGCGTGGCGCGGTAGGTGCCCTTGATCGCGAGATTGTCGCCCTCGGTGCCACCGGAGGTGAAGATCACCTCGGACGGACGAGCTCCGAGGGCAGCTGCGATGCGCTCCCGCGATTCCTCGACGACGCTGCGGGCGTTGCGGCCACTCGTGTGCAGGCTCGAGGCGTTGCCCACGACGGCCATCTGCTTCGCCATCGCTTCGATGACCTCGGCGTAGATCGGCGAGGTGGCGGCATGGTCGAGGTAGACGCGGTTCGGCACCGTACAAGTTTAGGCCTCGGTGCAAATGGGCCCAATCACGCGGGAGCGCCCGGCTCCCTTTCGAGGGGAACCGGGCGCTCTCGGTGAGAACGATCAGACGATCAGTTCTTGGCTTCCTTGACCGCGTCCGTGGCCTGCGGGAGCACGTTGAACAGGTCGCCGACGACGCCGAAGTCGACGAGCTCGAAGATCGGCGCCTCCTCGTCCTTGTTGATGGCGACGATCGTCTTCGACGTCTGCATACCGGCGCGGTGCTGGATGGCACCGGAGATGCCCGCCGCGACGTACAGCTGCGGCGAGACCTGCTTACCGGTCTGACCGACCTGGTTCGTGTGCGGGTACCAACCGGCGTCGACGGCGGCGCGGGAGGCACCGACGGCAGCACCGAGAACGTCGGCGAGCGCCTCGACCGGCGAGAAGTCACCGTTCGTACCGCGACCACCGGAGACGACGATCGGAGCCTCGGTGAGCTCGGGGCGACCCGACTTCTCCTTCTCCTTGCGCTCGGTGATCTTGGCGCCCTTGGCGGCGTCGGAGACCGAGACGTCGACCGTGAGCGGCGCGGCCTGGGCCTGCGAGGCCTGCGGCGGCGTCGAGTTCGGCTTGACCGTGATGATCGACAGGCCCGTCGTGGCCTGCGACTTCAGGGTCCAGGAACCGGCGAAGACCGACTGCGTCGTGACCGGGGCGTCACCGTCGCCGGCCTCGACGTTCGCGGCATCCGTCGTCAGACCGGAGTTGGTCTTGACGGCGAGGCGCGCGGCGGCCTCGTTGTTCGTGCCCGAGGAGGGCAGGAGGATCGCGGACGGCGAGGCCTGCTCGACGACGGCGGCGAGCGCCTCGGCGAGCGGAGCCGGGTGACCGTCGAGGTCACCGTTGTCGACGACGTAGACCTTCTCGGCGCCGAACTGGGCCAGACGCGGACGAGCGGCGTCGACGTTCGAGCCGACGAAGACGGCGGACGGCGTGCCGATGCGACGAGCGAGCGTCAGCAGTTCGGCGGTCACCTTGCGGACCTGGCCATCGACGTGGTCGACCAGGACGAGAACTTCAGCCATGGTGTGTTTCTCCTAAGTCAGTGGGGTCGATGATCAGATGAGCTTCTGACCGGCGAGGAACTCGACGAGCTTCTTGCCGCCGTCGCCCTCATCGGTGATGACCTCGCCCTGCTCACGCGGCGGGCGCTTGGTCGTGTCGAGCACCTTCGTCGAGGCGTTGTCGAGACCGACCTGGCCGGCGTCGACACCGAGGTCGCCGAGGCTCATCTCCTCGACCGGCTTCTTCTTCGCGGCCATGATGCCCTTGAAGGACGGGTAGCGCGGCTCGTTGATCTGGTCGGTGACCGAGACGATGGCCGGGAGCGAGGCGACGAGCGTCTCGGAGGCGACGTCCGAGTCACGGCGACCGGTGACGTTGCCGTCGGCGACCTCGAGGGTGGAGACCTGCGTGACCTGCGGCAAGCCGAGGCGCTCGGCGACCATGGCCGGAACAACGCTCATGCCACCGTCGGTGGAGGCCAGACCGAACAGGACGATGTCGGGCTGACCGACCTTCTTGATGGCCTCAGCGAGGATGAGTGACGTCGCGAGGGCGTCGGAGCCGGCGATGGCGTCGTCGCTGACGTGGACGGCCTTGTCGGCGCCCATCTGCAGAGCCTTCTTCACGGCGTCCACGGCATCGGCCGGGCCGACGGTGAGCGCGGTGACCTCGCCGCCCTCGGCCTCGGTGATCTTCAGCGCAGCTTCGACCGCGTACTCGTCGAGCTCCGAGAGGAGACCGTCGACGTTCTCGCGGTCGGTGGTGTTGTCATCGGAGAACCCGCGCTCGCCCTGAGCGTCGGGAACGTGCTTGACACAGACGACGATGTTCATGCGTCTACCGTCCTTTTCGTAGGAGCTTGGTCCGTCTCGCGACACGTTACCCATCAGTAACGTGATCGTCGAGTCCTGGGTTGAGGTGATTTTGGTGACTGAGACCTGTGGCCTCAGCCGTGCGTCAGCTTCACGACGAGCATGCCGACGAGGGTGAGCGCGACGATGATCCACGGCAGGAGCCGGTTGAGGAGAGTCGAGCCCGCGTCGGCCCGGCCCTGCGTGAAGTCGGCGTGACGCCCGAGAACGGTGTCACCGACCGCCGCGGCAACCGCGATGATGAGGCCGAGAACGAACCAGATCGTGGGGTTCGCGCCCCAGACCTTCGTCGCGTCGGTCACCATGCCGGTCCAGCCGAGCAGGGCGAAGAACATGCCGAAGAGGCCGGCGATCGCCAGCAGCAGCGCTCGGGTGCGGGAAAGGCCCGCCTCGCGTGCCGTCATGGGCTCGGACACAGGGATTTCCTTTCCGTAGGCGACCGGGTCTCCGAAGAGCTCCTTCGCCGTGGCGTTCTCACGGATGCAGGCCTCGTCCACCTCGCCGAGCGCGGCGTCGCAGGCCTGCGGGGAGGCGCCGCGAGCGCGCAGGGCCTCGAGAAAAGGCTCCTGCCACTCACGCTCGACCTTCCATTGCTTGATCATCGCCGTCAGCGACCCTCGAAGCGGGCCTTGCCCGGCCCGTGCTCGACGAACGACGCCATACCGATTTCGCGGTCCTTCGTGGCGAAGAGACCGGCGAAGAGCTGCGACTCCGTGGCCAGGCCCGTGGCGAGGTCGACGTCGGCGCTGCGGTTGATCAGTTCCTTCGCGAAGCGCAGCGCGATCCGCGGCATCTTCGCGTAGGTACGAGCACGCTCGAGGGCCGCCTCGTACGCCGTGCCGGCGTCGACGAGCTCGTCCACGAGGCCGATCTCGAGGGCCTCGTCTGCCTCGACGAAGCGGCCGCTGAAGACGAGGTCCTTCGCCTTGGACTGCCCGACGAGCCGGACGAGGCGCTGCGTACCGCCGGCACCCGGGATGAGGCCGAGGAGGATCTCGGGCTGGCCGAGCGTGGCCTCCTTGGAGGCGACGCGGAAGTCGCACGTCATGGCCAGTTCGCAGCCGCCGCCGAGGGCGTACCCCTCGATGGCGGCGATCGTCGGGATCGGCAGTTCCGCCAGGGCGCGGTAGGCGTCCTGGATGAGGTGCGCGCGCTCGACCATGTCGACGTAGTCGAACGCCGTCATCTCCTTGATGTCGGCGCCGGCTGCGAAGACCTTGTCACCGCCGGTGATGATGGCGACGCGCACGCTCTCATCAGCGGCGATGTCGGCCGCGGCACGCCCCAGGCTCTCCTGGACGTCAGCATCGATCGGGTTCATCTTCGGTCGGTCGAGGCGGATCGTGGCGATGCCGTCCTCGATCGTGACCTTGATCCACTGGCCGTACTCGCTCATGCGATCAGGCCTCCGGCGTGGGCTGCTCGCCGTCCGTCTGCGCGAACGCGGGCACGCCACCCTCGGCCGCGTGCGGGCCGTCGGAGTTGACGCTCTGGTGCCACAGCTGGGTGGCCTGCAGGATCATCTGCGTCGTCGAGGGAAGAACCATCTGCAGGTCGAGGTCCGGCGTGACGAGGTGCTCACCGGAGACGACAACCATGTCGCGGGCGATGCCGACCTTGACGATGTTGAGGCTGAGCGTGACGTCGTTGGCCGCGTTGAGGCGCTTGGCGAGGTCGGACGTGATGTCGTCCGTGATCTGCCACTGGCCGAAGAGGCGGACGAGGTCGATCTCGCCCTCCATGACACGCACGAAGAGGTTTTGGTCCTCGACCGTGTACATGACGTCGCCGTCGGAGTCGATCTGCGGGTTGAAGCCGAAGCCGTTCAGCACACCGACGACCTTGTCGGTGAGGGATGCGGACGCGCCGTCACCACCGGCTGCGGGGGTGGGCTGGCCGAAGTTCGGAAGCGCTGTGGGATCAGTCATACGGCAAACCTACCCACTCTTATCCTTGTTCGCATGACTGCCCCGCCACGAGTCTTCGCTCATCCCCCCAAGCCCGGCGTCACACTCGAGCGCGGCGGCGTCACATTTTGCGTCTACGCAGGCCACGCCGAGCGTGTCTGGCTGTGTCTCTTCGACGGCGAGAACGAGACGCGTCACGCGATGAGCGACGTCGGCGGTGGCCTGTGGGCGATCTTCCGCGACGACGCGGGCTTGGGCACCCGCTACGGCTACCGCGTTCGCGGTCGCTGGGCCCCCGATCAGGGCTATCGCCACAACGAGGCCAAGCTGTTGCTCGACCCCTATGGGCAGGCGGTCGACGGTGAGGTCACCTGGCGCCCCGAGGTCTTCGGCCACGTCGTCGACGAGGCGTTCCACGGCGACGACGCCGTGCGCGACGAACGGGATTCGGCGCCCTACGTGCCGCGCTCGGTCGTCGTCGACGAGACCTATGACTGGGGTGACGATGCGTCCGGCCCCCGTGTGCCGATGGCCGACACGGTCTTCTACGAAACCCATGTGGCCGGGTTCTCGCGCCTCAACCCCGAGGTGCCCGAGCACCTGCGTGGCACCTACGCCGGTTTGGCTCACCCCGCCTCGATCGAACACCTGCGCTCGCTCGGCGTCACGTCGGTGGAGCTGCTGCCCGTGCACGCATTCACGGACGAACCGCACCTCGTGAAGCTCGGCCTGACGAACTACTGGGGCTACAACACGCTGGGCTTTCTCGCCCCGCACGCGGCGTACGCGTCAGCCACGGATCCTCAGGCCGTGAACCGTGAGTTCAAGGACATGGTCAAGGCCCTGCACGCCGCGGGTCTCGAGGTGATCCTCGACGTCGTCTACAACCACACCGCCGAGCAGGGCGGGCACGAGGGCGCCACGTTCTCGCTGCGCGGCCTCGACAACCGTGCGTACTACCGCCTCGACGAGCACGGGCGTGACGTCGACGTCACCGGCTGTGGCAACAGCGTCGACGTCCGGCACCCGGCCGCGATGCGGCTTGTGCTCGACTCGCTGCGCCACTGGGTGACGACCTACCACGTCGACGGCTTCCGCTTCGACCTCGCCGTGACGCTGGGTCGCGCGCCCGGGGACGACTTCGATGCCAACGCTGCGCTGCTCATGGCGATGCGCACCGACCCCGTCCTTTCGCAGGTCAAGCTCGTGGCGGAGCCGTGGGACATCGGCCCGAACGGTTGGCGGACCGGCCAGTTCCCGTCCGGCTTCGGCGAGTGGAACGACCGGTTCCGCAACACTGTTCGTGACTTCTGGCTCGGGGACGTGGCGCGCGCCGGCGCCGGGCAACCCGGCCACGGCATCGCCGATCTCGCGACGCGCCTCGCCGGATCACGCGACCTGTTCGCCGGCCCGCTACGCCGCCCGCAGGCCGGGATCAACTACGTCACGGCACACGACGGCTTCCCGATGGCCGACCTCACGGCGTACGACTCGAAGCACAACGAGGCCAACGGCGAGCACAACCACGACGGCACGAGCGACAACCGTTCGTGGAACCACGGCGTCGAAGGGCCGAGCGACGACCCGTCGATACGGGCTGCGCGCCTGCGGACGGTGCGCAACCTGCTCGGCACTCTGTTGCTGTCGGCCGGCGTCCCGATGATGACGGCCGGCGACGAGTTCGCCCGCACCCAGGGCGGTAACAACAACGCGTACTGCCAGGACAACGAAACCAGTTGGCTCTCCTGGGATCACGACGCCGACCAGCGTCAGCTCGTGGCAACGACCCGTCATCTCACAAGCCTGCGCGAACGCTTCTCCGTCCTGCGGCACACGACGTTCTTCCCCGGCGCGAGCGATGCCAGTGACGTGGCGGACCTGCGGTGGTTCGGAGCGCACGGCCGCACGCTCACCGCGGACGAGTGGAACGACCCGAGTGTCCACACGGTGCAGGCCCACTTCGACGGCTCACGCGAGCACGAGGAGTCGCTCCTACTGGTGCTGCACAACGGGCCGGGGGACGAGATCACCCTGCCCGAATCGGCGGGAGCGAACGCGTGGGAGGTGCTGTGGGATTCGAGTGTGCCCGACCCCGCCCAGCTCGCACCCGAGACGATCCCAGCTGGTTCTGCCAGGCCGGTGAACGGGCCGACGATGCTGGTCCTCACTCCGACGAGCTGACCGCTCGGCCGCGGACTGGCGAGCCCTCGCGACTCGACTGAGACGAGCGCCGGACGTCAGGTCAGCGGGTCGGCGCGCTCCGGCGCAGCCAGAGCAGACCGATGATCGGCAACAGAAGGGGCACGAACCCGTAACCCTGGCCGAAGTGCGACCACACGGTCTTGTCGTGGAACGCGTCGGGCTGGAGCACACTCCACAGCCCGACGATCAGGACACCGGCGAGTTCGAAACCGATCGTCGCCCGGGCGAGACGCACCGACGTCCGGTCACCGCGTGCCAGGGCCACTGTCGCGACGATGTAGACGATCGCCGCGAGCGCCGAGAGGAGGTAGGCGGCCGGCGCTTTCGAGAAGCTCTGGGACAACTGCATGATCGAGCGCCCCGTCGCGGCGAGCGCGAACAGGCCGTACACGGCCACGAGCATTCGTCCCGGTCCCGAGTTCACCGTTCGGGTGTTCCGGCTGGTCACGTCGCGCGCGTCCTTCGTCTCGTTCGGTGCGGGGTCGTTGTCGCTCGGGGTCACGGGTGACCGTTCCACAGCTGCAGAATGCGGCCGACCATGATGCCCAGGCCGACAGCGGCGAGCAGCAGCACCGCCGTCCCCCAGCGCGATTCCCGCTCGGCGATGGCCCAAAATCCTGCGACGGGCAGGACGATGAGCAGCCCGACGAGGTAGGCGATGAAGATTCCGGTGTTCATCCGCGGATCGGCCGAACCCGACGTCGCGATGCCGACGACGAGCTGCAGCACGAGCAGCACCTCGACCGCGATCATGAGATAGAAGATCGGGTTGTCGATGGGACGCCCGCGAACCGTCGCGACTGCGGCGAGCAGCGCGAGCAGGGTGGTGGCGCCGAGGACGACGACAGTCAGGGGGACGAACACCCCGTCATCGTAGGCGGGCCTCATCTCGGCCCGCGAACCGGGCGCAAGCTCCGCGAATGCCCGTGTGAGGCCGGTCTCACGCGGCTGGCCGTCTCGCCGCCACTCGCGCGAGAAGCGGTTGTCAGTGGTATTGGGTAGCGTGACGCACGTGACTGTTTCTCAGCCGGGCCGATCGCCCATGCCGAAACCGACCCCCGACACCACTGGTGCGTCGAACGCCGCCACGCGCGACGACGTCGACCTCGCCGCCAACCCGGCGAGCGCCGAGCCGCAAACCGGCCGGTACACGCCCGACACCGCCGAGCACCGCCCCGAACCGGCCGCGAACGCCCCCACCACCGCGCACGTCGAGGTCGGTGGAGTGCGAGGCATTGGCCGCATCCCGGTCACCGACGTCATGCCGATCGTCGACGGCGGCAACCTGCCGACCAAGTCGGTCGTCGACGAGCCGTTCACCGTGCGCGCAACCGTCTTCCGTGAAGGTCACGACGCCGTCAACGCCTCGCTCGTCATGGTCTCGCCGCACGGCGCCGAGCGCATCGTCACCATGACCTGCGTCAACCCGGGCCTCGACCTGTGGACCGCCGAGGCCGAAGCCGACCACGAGGGGGTGTGGAACTTCCGTGTGGAGGGCTGGAGCGACCCGTACGGCACGTGGGAGCACGACGCCACGATCAAGGTGCCCGCCGGCATCGACGTCGAGGTGATGTTCGAGGAGGGCGCCCGCGTTCTCGACCGCTCGCTCGCCACGAACGACCACCCGGACGACGATGCCCGCGTGCTCGAGCACGCGGCCGCCACGATGCGCGACACGAGCCTGCCCAAGGACGAGCGCCTCGCCGCGGGCACGTCGCTCAGCGTCAAGGAGGTCATGGAGCGCCTGCCGCTGCGTGACTTCGTCTCTCCCAGCCCCGACTACCCGTGGCTGGTGGAGCGCAAGCTCGCCCTGTCCGGCGCGTGGTACGAGTTCTTCCCGCGCTCCGAGGGCGCCTACTTCGACGAGGCCACGGGCAAGTGGGTCTCCGGAACGCTGCGTACGGCCGCCGAGCGCCTTCCGGCCGTCGCCGACATGGGCTTCGACGTCGTCTACCTCACGCCGATCCACCCGATCGGCGCGATCAACCGCAAGGGTCCGAACAACTCGCTGACGGCCGGCCCCGAGGATCCGGGTTCGCCGTACGCCATCGGCAGCAAGGACGGTGGCCACGACGCCATCGAGCCGTCGCTGGGCACCTTCGACCATCTCGACGCCTTCGTCGCCCGCGCCGAGGAGCTCGGCCTGGAGGTCGCGCTCGACATCGCGCTGCAGTGCGCGCCTGACCACCCGTGGGTCACCGAGCACCCCGAGTGGTTCACGACGCGTAGCGACGGCACGATCGCCTACGCCGAGAACCCGCCGAAGAAGTACCAGGACATCTACCCCCTGAACTTCGACAACGACCCGGTCGGCATCTACGCCGAGATGCGCCGCGTCATGCAGGTGTGGATCGACCACGGCATCAAGATCTTCCGGGTCGACAACCCGCACACGAAGCCGGTCGAGTTCTGGCAGTGGCTCATCGCCGACGTCGCGAAGAACCACCCGGACGTCATCTGGCTCGCCGAGGCGTTCACGAAGCCCGCCATGATGCACAACCTCGGGCGCATCGGCTTCCAGCAGAGCTACACGTACTACGCGTGGCGCCACCAGCCGTGGGAGATCCGCGAGTACCTCGACGAGCTCATCGGCGACACGGCGAGCTACATGCGTCCGAGCTTCTGGCCGACGACGCACGACATCCTCACGCCGTACATGCAGTTCGGCGGCCCGGCAGCGTGGAAGCTGCGCGCCGCTCTCGCCGCGACGCTCGTGCCCACCTACGGCATCTACGCCGGGTACGAGCTCATGGAAAGCGTCGCCCGGCCGGGTGCCCAAGAGCAGATCGACAACGAGAAGTACCAGTTCAAGAACCGCGGGTGGGAAGACTACCTGCCAGGCGGGCCCAAGGAAGGGCAGTCGATCGACTGGTACCTGCGCCGGATCAACGAGATCCGCCGCGCGCACCCGGCCCTCGAACACCTGCGTAACCTGCGCTGGCACGGCGTCGACGACGAGAACTTCCTTGTCTTCTCCAAGCGCCGTGTGCTGACCGACGGCAGCGAGGACACGATCCTCGTCGTGGCCAACACCGACCCGCACGCCACGCGTGAGACCTGGGTGCACCTCGACATGGGAGCGCTCGGCCTGCGCGGCGACGAGGGCTTCGTGGCCCACGACCTCCTCAGCGATGCCACCTGGCACTGGGGCGAGCACAACTTCGTCCGGCTCGGACCGGACGCCGAAAACGTTCACATCATTCACGTAAGGCGGTTCTGAAGACATGCAGGGACTTGGTCTCCACCAGCCCGGGCTCAAGCACGACCCCCAGTGGTTCCGTAAGGCCGTCTTCTACGAAGCGCTCGTGCGCGGTTTCAGCGACTCCACCGGCAACGGTTCGGGCGACTTCTCCGGCCTCATGGGCAAGCTCGACTACCTGCAGTGGCTGGGCGTCGACTGCCTGTGGCTGCCCCCGTTCTACGCCTCGCCGCTGCGCGACGGCGGCTACGACATCAGTGACTACAAGCAGGTGCTGCCCGAGTTCGGCACGCTGCCCGAGTTCCAGGAGCTCGTGGCGCAGGCCCACGCTCGCGGCATCCGCATCATCACGGACTTCGTCATGAACCACACGAGCGACCAGCACGCGTGGTTCCAGGCGAGCCGCGAGGATCCGGAAGGTCCGTACGGCGACTACTACGTGTGGTCGGACACGGACGAGAAGTACTCCGAGGCGCGCATCATCTTCGTCGACACCGAAGAGTCCAACTGGACCTTCGACTCCGTGCGCCGCCAGTTCTTCTGGCACCGCTTCTTCTCCCACCAGCCGGACCTCAACTTCGAGAACCCGGCCGTTCAGGAGGAGATGTTCGACATCGTCCGCTACTGGATGGACATGGGCATCGACGGTTTCCGTCTCGACGCCGTGCCGTACCTCTTCGAGGAGGAGGGCCACAACGGCGAGAACCACCCGAAGACGCACGAGTTCCTCGCGCGCCTTCGTCGGATGGTCGACGAGGAGTACCCCGGACGCGTTCTGCTCGCCGAGGCCAACCAGATGCCGCACGAGGTCGTCGACTACTTCGGCACCGAGGAAGACCCGGAGTGCCACATGTGCTTCCACTTCCCCGTCATGCCGCGCCTGTACTACTCGCTGCGCGAGGAGAAGGCCGCGCCGATCATCGACGTGCTCGCCGACACCCCGCCGATCCCCAAGGGCACGCAGTGGGGCACCTTCCTGCGCAACCACGACGAGTTGACCCTCGAGATGGTGACGAACGAGGAGCGCGCCGCCATGTACGGCTGGTACGCACCGGACCCGCGCATGCGCGCGAACGTCGGTATCCGCCGCCGTCTCGCTCCCCTGCTCGACAACAGCCGCGCCGAGATCGAACTCATCAACGCGCTCCTGCTGTCGCTGCCGGGCTCGCCGTGCCTGTACTACGGCGACGAGATCGGCATGGGCGACAACATCTGGCTCGACGACCGTGATGCCGTCCGCACGCCGATGCAGTGGACGCCGGACCGCAACGCGGGTTTCTCGACGGCCGACCCGGGAAAGCTGTACCTGCCCGTCATCCAGAACCTCGTGCACAACTACTCCACGGTGAACGTCGAGGCGCAGATGGCCAGCAACTCCTCGCTGCTGCACTGGACGCGCGGCATGCTCGCCGTACGCTCGCGCCACGCGGCGTTCGGCATGGGCGACTTCGTCGTCACGCCGGCCGACAACGAGGCCGTGCTCGCCTACACCCGCTCGATGTCGGACGACGACGCGAAGTCCGAGGACTCGGCCAAGCACCTGCTGTGCGTCAACAACCTGTCGTCGCGCCCGCAGGGTGCTCGCATCACGGTCGGTGAGAAGTTCGCCGGCGCCGAGCTCACCGACATCTTCGGCGGTCAGGGCTTCGGCGCGGTCCGCGAGGACGGCACGCTCGAGGTCATGCTCGGTTCGCGCGGCTTCTACTGGCTCGCCATCGAGTCCGACGTGAGCGCGGACGCCGAGCTGCCCGCCACCAAGGGCAGCGCCGAGGCCGACGCCTCCGAACTGCTCGACGTGCTGAAGGAGGACGGCTGATGGTGGCCAAGATCCACTCGAACGCTTCGATGGAGCCCGGCAAGATCGACCTCGTCGGCCCCTGGGCGGCGAAGCAGCGCTGGTTCCAGGGCAAGGGGCGCACGCCGCAGTTCCACCGGACGAGCGCCTTCCGGCTGGCCGACCCGAGCGGTCAGGTCGGCGTCGAGATCATGTTCCTGCGGGACGTCACGTCCGGCGAGAACACGACCTACCAGATCCCCGTCACCTACCGCGGCGAGCGGGTACCGGAGTTGGAGCACGCCCTCATCGGCACGTCCGAGCACTCCGTCCTCGGCACGCGGTACTTCTACGACGGCCCGCACGACCCGGTGTTCGCGGCGGCTCTGCTCGACGTCATGGTCAACGCCGGCACGGAGGAGGAGCGCAGCGACGGCGTCGTCGAGATGACCGTCAAGGGCCGCCCCAGCCCCCGCGGGGCGGGGCTGCCCCGCATGCGCAGCGCGAAGGTGCTCAGCGGCGAGCAGTCGAACACGTCGATCATCTACACGCTCGACGACGGCTCGCAGCTCATCGCCAAGCTCTTCCGCGTGCTCCACGTCGGCGCCAACCCCGACATCGAGATCACGAACGCCCTCACCGCGGCGGGCAACCAGCACGTGCCGGCCCTCTACGCGTCGCTGGCCGGCTCGTACAGCGAGGGTCGCCACAGCCGCGAGCGCGTGACGGCCGACCTCGCGTTCGCGCAGGAGTTCCTGCCGAACGTGCGTGACGCATGGCGCGAGGCCCTCGAGGCCGCTCGTGACAACCGTGACTTCACCGAGGGAGCCCGCGCCCTGGGCCGCACGACGGCTGAGGTCCACCGCACCCTCGCCGAGGTTCTGCCGACGGCCGAGCCCGACGCGAACCGCATCAGCGACCTCGTCGACGAGATGCACGAGCGCGCGGCCGCGGCCTTCCACGAGGCCGAGCACCTGGCGCAGCACACGACGGCCGTCTCCGCCCGCATCGAGGCGAGCCGCGGCGCGACGTGGCCGGCGTTCCAGCGCATCCACGGCGACTACCACCTCGGTCAGGTGCTCGACGTACCCGAGCGCGGGTGGGTGCTGCTCGACTTCGAGGGCGAGCCGCTGCGTCCGCTCGGCGAACGAACGAACCCCGACGTCACCGTGCGCGACGTCGCGGGCATGCTGCGTTCCTTCGACTACGCCGGAGGCACGATCGAGAACGAGCAGCCGGGCGCCGACGGCGACCGCCGCGCCTGGGTCGACGCGACGCAGGCGGCGTTCCTCGAAGGCTACGAGCGTGAGGCCGGCGCCTCCGTCCCCCGCGACCTGCTCGATCTGTTCGTGCTCGACAAGGCGCTCTACGAGATCTCCTACGAAGCCCGCAACCGTCCGGATTGGCTCAGCATCCCCGCGAACGCCGTCGTCCGGATCCTCGAGGCCGCACCGCAGGCCTCCGAAGTGCACGCCATGAGCGCGCACCCCGTCACGCCGCTCGCCCACACCGGCGACGCGGCTGCGGGCACCGACGAAAGGAGCACCATGAACTCCGAGAACACTCCCCCGCCCGTCACGACGCGCGGCGTCCCCGCAACCGATGACGCCACCGTCGCCGAGCCGGGCAGCAAGCCCGACGCCGCAGGAACCGGGGTCGTGAGCAGCGTCGTCGGTGCAACCAAGGAGCTGGCGACTCAGGCCGGTTCGGCTCTCGGGATGGACACCGCACGCTCCGGCGGCGAGGTGCGTCCCGCATCGGTCGACACGAACGAGTTGAACGCCGTCCTCGCCGGTGAACACCGCGACCCGCACCGCGTCCTCGGTGCTCACGTCGCCGACGGCGTCATCACGTTCCGTGTCGTGCGTCCGATGGCACGCACGGTCGCCGTCGAGATGGGCGATCAACGCGTCGAGCTCACACACGAGCACGAGGGCATCTGGGTGGGCGCCACCGCGGGCGAGCACATGCCCGACTACCGCATCCTCACAACCTACGAGGACGGCGCGGAGCAGCGCGGGGACGACCCGTACCGCTTCATGCCGACGCTCGGCGAGATCGACCTCCACCTCATCGGTGAGGGTCGTCACGAGGAACTGTGGAACGTGCTAGGTGCGCACGTGCGCACCTACCCGAGCGTCATGGGTGACGTCACCGGCACGTCGTTCGCGGTCTGGGCGCCCAACGCCAAGGCCGTGCGCGTCGTCGGCGACTTCAACCACTGGGACGGTGTCGGCCACGGCATGCGCACGCTCTCCGATTCCGGTGTGTGGGAGCTCTTCGTGCCCGACGTGCACGAGGGCACCGCCTACAAGTTCGAGATCCTGTGCAGCGACGGCGTCCGTCGCGCCAAGGCCGACCCGATGGCCCGCCTCGCCGAGACGGCGCCCGCCACCGCCTCGAAGGTGACGAGTTCGCACTACGAGTGGAACGACTCGGCCTGGATGACGAAGCGCGCGGAGACCGACCCCCACCACGGCCCGATGTCGACCTACGAGGTCCACCTCGGCTCCTGGCGTCAGGGGCAGAGCTACCGTGACCTCGCCGAACACCTGGTCAACTACGTCAAGGACCTTGGCTTCACGCACGTGGAGTTCATGCCCGTCATGGAGCACCCCTACCCGCCGAGCTGGGGCTACCACGTCACGAGCTACTACGCGCCCAACAGTCGCTTCGGCGACCCGGACGACTTCAAGTTCCTCGTCGACCGCCTCCACCAGGAGGGCATCGGGGTCATCCTCGACTGGGTGCCAGGTCACTTCGCCACCGACGAGTGGGCGCTCGCCCGTTTCGACGGCCAGGCGCTCTACGAGCACCCGGACCCGCGCAAGGGCTGGCACCCCGAGTGGGGTTCGAACATCTTCGACTACGGCCGCCCGCAGGTGCGCAACTTCCTCGTCGCCAACGCGCTGTACTGGCTCGAGGAGTTCCACGCCGACGGTCTGCGCGTCGACGGTGTCGCCTCGATGCTGTACCTCAACTACGCCCGCAAGGACGGCGAATGGGTGCCGAACAAGTTCGGCGGCCAGGAGAACCTCGAAGCCGTGCAGCTGCTGCAGGAGACGAACGCGACGGCGTACAAGCGCACGCCGGGAGCCGTCATCATCGCCGAGGAGTCGACGTCGTGGCCGGGCATCACCCGCTCGACCGATTCGGGCGGCCTGGGCTTCGGCCTGAAGTGGAACATGGGCTGGATGCACGACTCGCTCGACTACGTCGCGCGCGAGCCGATCTATCGCCAGCACCACCACCACGACCTCACGTTCGCGCTCGTCTACGCGTTCAGCGAGCAGTTCGTCCTTCCCATCAGTCACGACGAGGTCGTGCACGGCAAGGGCAGCCTGCTGCGCAAGATGCCCGGCGACCGTTGGCAGCAGCTCGCCGGTGTGCGCGCCTACCTCGCGTACATGTGGGCGCACCCGGGCAAGCCGCTGCTCTTCATGGGTTCGGAGTTCGCCCAGGAGGCCGAGTGGGCCGACGGGCGCAGCCTCGACTGGTGGCTCCTCGACCAGCCGGCACACTACGGCGTCCACGCGATGATGAAGGATCTCAACCGGGCCTACCGTGAGCGCCCGGCGATGTGGGCTCTCGACCACTCGGGTGAGGGCTTCCGCTGGATCAACGCCGACGACGCCGACCGCAACGCCTACACGTGGCTCCGCTTCGCCGAGGCGGAGTCCGACGGCTACCGCCCCGTCGTCGCCGTGGCGGCCAACTTTGCCGGATCGCCGCACGAGAACGTGCGCGTCGGTCTGCCACACGCGGGCACCTGGAACGAGATCCTCAACACCGATGCCCAGGCGTACGGTGGTTCCGGAGTCGGAAACCTCGGTTCCGTCGTCGCGGAGGAAATTCCGTGGGACGGGCAGCCGTACTCGGCCGAGATCACCATGCCGCCGCTCGGCGTGGTGTGGTTCGAGCCGGCAACGCGCCCCGACATGACGCAGGTGGCTGCGCACACCGCTACCGAGCAGGCCGGTGGCGCCGATTCATCGTCCACCGCAACGGCACGACAGGAGAACACGATGAGTGACCAGAACGCAGCGACGAGTTCGTCCGACAAGCAGCCGTCCGAGGCCCTCATCGCGGGCGCGCCGCTCGAGGACGCCGCAGGCAACCCGGGCGCACTCGATCAGCCGCTCGACGGTTCGCGTGGCGGCGCGCAGGCCGAGGACGCTCAGGGAGCGGCCGACGACCAGCAGGCGCGTTCGCGTACCGGCGTCCCGGCGACGCACCCCGTCGACCACGCGGACGAGGGTGGTTTCGACGTCGAGCAGACCGAGTCGAAGGCGCACGAGCGTGCCTTCACGCCGGCCGGCGAGGACGAGACGGGTGACGAGCCCGTCGAGCACCTCAAGGACATCACCGGCACGCCCGGTGGCGGCCTCGACGAGGACGTCGAGGGTGGCCGCTGGGGCCCCGACGACGAGGCTCGCGACGCCGCCGACCAGACGCGTCAGCGCGACTGACGACCCGCTCGATCGAGCGCATGAGGCCGGCCGTACCCGCCAGGGGTGCGGCCGGCCTCATCGCGTCCGCCCCGCCTCGCTCGGGGCATCGGTTCGGGCGTTTACGTCGCCGCTCAAAGAGGGCAGGATGAAGGCATGAGCAACCGCGCGGGCCAGTTGGCCGAACCTCGTGACCTGATCGACGTCCCCCACCTCGTCACGGCGTACTACACGCTGACGCCCGACCCTGAGAACGTCGACCAGCAGGTGGCGTTCGGCACGTCGGGGCACCGCGGTTCGAGCCTCAAGACCGCGTTCAACGAGGCGCACATCCTCGCGACGACGCAGGCGATCGTCGACTACCGCCGCTCGCAGGGCTTCGACGGCCCGTTGTTCCTCGGCCGCGACACCCACGCGCTGTCCGAGCCTGCGTGGGCGAGTGCACTCGAGGTGCTCGTCGCGAACGACGTCACGGTGCTCGTCGACGACCGTGACGGCTACACGCCGACGCCCGCCGTCAGCCACGCCATCCTGCGCGCGAACAAGGGCAAGGATCTGACGAACGGATCCGGCCTGGCCGACGGCATCGTCGTCACGCCGTCACACAACCCACCGGCCGACGGTGGCTTGAAGTACAACCCGCCGCACGGTGGGCCGGCCGACTCGGATGCCACGAAGGTCATCGCGGCACGCGCCAACGAGTACATCCGTGGTGGGCTCTCCGGTGTCAAGCGGGTGGCCTTCTCGAAGGCGTCGGAGAAGGCGCAGAAGTACGACTTCCTCGGCACGTACGTCGACGACCTGCCCAACGTCGTCGATCTGGCGGCGATCAAGAACGCCGGCGTGAGGATCGGCGCCGACCCGCTCGGCGGCGCTGCCGTCGCCTATTGGGGCGAGATCGCCGAACGCCACGGCCTCGATCTCACGGTAGTCAATCCTCTCGTGGACCCGACGTGGCGCTTCATGACGCTCGACTGGGACGAGAAGATCCGCATGGACTGCTCCTCCCCCAACGCCATGGCCTCCCTCATCGCCCAGCGCGAGAAGTACGACATCGCAACCGGCAACGATGCCGACTCCGACCGCCACGGCATCGTCACGCCCGACGCCGGCCTGATGAACCCGAACCACTACCTCGCCGTCGCGATCCAGTACCTCTACGGCGGCGCGCGCCCGCAGTGGGGCGACGGATTCATCGGCAAGACGCTCGTGAGCAGCTCGATGATCGACCGTGTGGCCGACGACCTCGGCCGCAAGCTCGTCGAGGTGCCCGTCGGCTTCAAGTGGTTCGTGCCCGGCCTGCTCGACGGCTCGGGCCCCTTCGGCGGCGAGGAGTCGGCCGGGGCGTCGTTCGTCCGCTTCGACGGCTCCGTGTGGACCACGGACAAGGACGGCATCCTGCTCGCCCTGCTCGCGTCGGAGATCAAGGCGACAACGGGCAAGTCCCCGTCGGAGCTCTACGGCGAACTGACAGCGAAGCACGGCGCCCCCGCCTACGCCCGCGTGGACGCGCCCGCCTCGCGTGGGGAAAAGGCAAAGCTCGGCGCACTAACGCCCGACGCCGTCGCCGCGGACACGCTCGCCGGCGAGTCGATCACGGCGAAGCTGACGGAGGCGCCGGGCAACGGTGCGAAGATCGGGGGCCTCAAGGTCGTCACCGACAGCGCCTGGTTCGCGGCGCGCCCCTCGGGCACCGAGGACGTGTACAAGATCTACGCCGAGTCGTTCAAGGGCGAGGAGCACCTCGCCCAGGTGCAGGCCGAAGCCCGCGACGTGGTGTCAGCAGCGCTCGGAAGCTGACTCTCGCGGATTCATATGTCGCACCTGGCATGACCGCACGAATGGTGGGTGTGTGGTGATCTCCTTCACCAGACCCCCACCATTCGTGCATTACAGGACCGGTCTACGAATAGTGCCGCTGTTTCCCTCTATGCAAGCGCAATTCCGCTGTCGTCAGTACAGCGCAGACATCAGCGCGGTGCGGGCCTTGTTGACGCGCGGATCGGTCGACCCGACGACGTCGAAAAGCTCGATGAGGTGCTCGCGCACCGTGGTGCGCTCGTTGTCACGCGTGGCTTTGACGACATCGATGAGGCGCGCGAAAGCGTCCTCGACGTGCCCGCCGAGCAGGTCGAGGTCCGCGACGGTCATCTGCGCTTCGATGTCGGCCGGATTCGACGCCGCGGCTTCGCGCGCAGCGTTGAGATCGGCACCCTGGGTGCGCTGCATGAGCTTGACCTGGCCACGCGCGAGGCGGGCCTCCTCGTCCTTGGGGTTCTGCTCGAGCGCCTGGTCGAACGCGGCAAGCGCCCCTTCGTAGTCGCCCTTCTCAATAGCGTCGTACGCCAACTGGTGAAGCGGCGGCAGTTCCGCCTCGGCTTCGTCCGCGCCCTCGTCGCTACCTCCGTTCGCCGGGGCAGCGTTCGGGTCGTACCCCTGCACGCGTCCCGTGACACCGTTCTGCACGGCGATCTGCACGATCTGGCCGAGAATCTCGTCAGCCATGGCGTCCTCGACGACGGGTGGAATCGGTATCGGCTGACCCTGCACGAAGGCCGCCGCCAGGATCTGACCGGGCTGTCCCTGTTGCGCAGCCTGCTGCGACAGCTGCGCGAAGACCTGCCCGATCTCGGGGCTGTCGTCGAGATCCGCCACACCGAGGAGGACACGTCCCTCCTGCTTGCGGACGGCGCGGGCAAGCACGTCGATCGGCTGCTGCGACGCAGGCTGCGAGCGCGCCCAGATCGCCACGATGACGGGGTGCGCAACCGATTGCTGCGCGAGGGCCTGGAAGTTGTCCGCCGTGACGTCGACGACGAGACCGTCGTGACGGAACGTGTCCGCAGCCTCGGGGTCAGGCGCCGCTGCAGGCGCCTCAGCGGTGCCCGGCAGAGGCGCCGACGGAGCACCGGAGGTGCCGCTCGTCCGAGCGGCACCCGCAGGAGCGCCCTGCGGCTTCTTCAGGGAGGAGAGGTCGACGGCACCGCGCAGTGACGCGGCGTTCAGCGGCTGATTCGTCATACCGGCATTCTTGCAGGAACACGTGGTTCGCACCTACCTCGGGCGCACCAGCGACGGAGGTCCGTTCGGTGTGCCACAGTGCCACCGTGGGCGGCTCGGCTAGAACGCGGCAGGCTCTCGGTACTCGCCCCACAGCTCCTTGAGAGCCCCACAGATCTCGCCGAGGGTCGCCTCGGCGCGGGCCGCCTCGAGCATCGGCTCGATGAGGTTGGCGTCGGTCTTCGCCGCCGCCACGAGGGCGTCGAGCTTCTCCTGCACGACGGCGCCGTCGCGTCCGGCCTTGCACTCCTTGAGTGACGCGACCTGGTCGCGCTCGACCTCGTGGCTGATGCGCAGGATCTCCAGCGGCTTGGCGTTCGTCTCCATGTGAGCGTTGACGCCGACGATGCGCTTGTCGCCCTTCTCCAGCGCCTGCTGGTAGCGGAAGGACGAATCGGCGATGTTGCCGGTGAACCACGCCTCCTCGATACCGCGCAGCAGACCACTTGTCATCGGCCCCACCTCGTGGCGAACCGCGCCGTCCTCGTCACGCGGTGCACCTGCCTCCCCGAGGTCACGGATCTGAGCGAAGATCTTCTCGGCCTCGGCCTCGATCTTGTCGGTGAGTGCCTCGACGTACCACGAGCCGCCGAGCGGGTCGGCGACGTTCGTGATGCCGGTCTCCTCCATGAGCACCTGTTGCGTACGCAGCGCGATCTCGGCCGACTCGTCCGTCGGCAGCGCCAGCGTCTCGTCGAGGGCATTCGTGTGGAGCGAGTTCGTTCCGCCGAGCACGGCGGAAAGCGCCTCCACCGCGGTGCGGACGACGTTGTTGATCGGCTGCTGCGCCGTGAGGGAGACACCCGCCGTCTGCGTGTGGAACCGCATCCACATCGCCTTCTCGGACGTGGCGCCGTACTCCTCCTTCATCCAACGCGCCCAGATACGGCGGGCCGCACGGAACTTCGCGATCTCCTCGAAGAAGTCGACGTGGGCATCGAAGAAGAACGACAGGCCGGGAGCGAACGTGTTGACGTCGAGACCACGCGAGAGACCGAGCTCGACGTAGCCGAAGCCGTCGGCCAGCGTGTACGCCAGCTCCTGCGCGGCCGTCGCCCCCGCCTCACGGATGTGGTACCCGGACACCGAGAGCGGCTTGTAGGCCGGCATCTTCTCGGTGGTGTACTCGATGAGGTCACCGATGAGGCGCAGGTGCGGCTCCGGAGCGAAGAGCCACTCCTTCTGCGCGATGTACTCCTTGAAGATGTCCGTCTGCAGCGTGCCGTTGAGCGTGCCAACGTCCACTCCCTGGCGCTCGGCCGCGACGACGTACATGCAGAACACCGGCACCGCAGGGCCGGAGATGGTCATCGACGTCGTGACGTCGCCGAGCGGAATGGAATCGAAGAGGATCTCCATGTCGGCGACGGAGTCGATGGCGACACCGCAGTGGCCGACCTCGCCGAGGGAGAGTTCCTCGTCCGAGTCGCGCCCCATGAGCGTCGGCATGTCGAATGCGACGGAGAGACCGCCACCGCCGCGGCCGAGGATCATTCGGTAGCGCTCGTTGGTCTGCTTCGCGTTGCCGAAGCCGGCGAACTGACGGATCGTCCAGGGGCGCCCGCGGTACCCGGTCGAGTGCAGACCACGCGTGTACGGGTACTCACCCGGCCACCCGATCCGTGGGTCGACCTCACCGTCGGTGGGGCCGTAGACGGGGTCGACCTCCTCGCCCGAGAGGGTCGTGAAGTCGGCGTCGCGCACGAGACCCTTCGCGACGGCGTCGTCATAACGCTTCTGCCAGGCGCTGCGTCCGGTGCTCGGGGTGGTGGCACCGCCGTCCGCGCCGCTACCGCGGGGTGAGTCGGCATCGATGTAGGCGTTCATGCCCACCACGGTACGCGAGCCATGTGACCTACTTCACAGTAGAGTTAAAATTCATTAACTGAAAGCGTCCGTGCGCACCATGCGCAGGTCGCGATTGCCTTCGTCTTCCTGGGCCTTCGCCTGACCGTCGAGTTCGAAGCCGTGCTTGCGGTAGAACGCGACTGCCCGCTCGTTCCCCTCGACCACCCACAGGTACGCCGGCCGGTTCGCCAGCTCGCTCCGCATGAACTCGTGGGCGAGCCCGGTGCCGTGATGTCCAGTGACGACGTTCAGCACCCACAGTTCGGTGGCGGTCGGCGCGTCCTCGTCACGTGCAGCACCGACACAGATCCACCCGGCGAAAGTGCCCGTCCCGCGCTCGAAGGCCCCGAGAACGCGAGGTGGCTCATCGGATCCGAGCCACTCGCGCCACCGCCGAGCGGTCTCCCCGACGTCGAGGCCATCGAGCACCGAACGCGCGAGAAGACCGTCGTAGGTGTCGCGCCAGATCTGCACGTGCGCCTGCGCGATGACGTCGGCGTCATCGGGTGTCAGCAATCGCAGTTCGTAGCGTTCGGTCACGGCCGGGTCGGTGTCTGGCGCACTCATGCGGACAATCTAGGGGACCTGCCGCAGGGCGGACGCGAATGTCCTTGCGGGATCCGCCCTGTGCCGGTTCGCTGGGTTCATGAGCATCCGGACGATCCTGCATCAGGCCCTGCGCACGTCGAGGCAGATGCGTGATCGTGATGCCACGAGCGCCCTCCGATCCGCGCTCGCTGCGATCGACAACGCCGAGGCCGTGCACGTCGACGGCCCCGGCGCCGGTTCCATCGAGGCCTCGGCCGTCGGCGCCGGCGCGACGGACGTGCCACGCCGTGAGCTGAGCGAGGCCGAGATGGTCGACATCGTCGGGACGGAGATCGATGAACTCGCTCGTGCAGCCACGCTCGTCGCGACATCCGCGCCCGACGAAGCCGCGCGCCTGCGTGGGCAGGCCGAGGTGCTCACCGTGGTCCTGGCTCGCGCCGGGCAGTGACCTCGCGAGAAGGGGTCAGCCGTCGCGCAGGCGATCCTCCACCCGCTGCACCTTGGCATCGAGCTGACCGGTGAAACCAGGCCGGATGTCGGCCTTGAGCACGAGCGAGACACGCGGCGAGACGGCGCCGACGGCCTCGCAGGCACGCTTGACAACGTCCATGCACTCGTCCCACTCCCCTTCGAGGGTCGTGAACATCGCATCGGTGCGGTTGGGCAGACCCGACTCGCGCACGATACGCACGGCGGCAGCGACGGCGTCGCTCACCGATCCGTCCTCGTCCTCGCTCGTGGTGGGGGCAACAGAGAAGGCGACAAGCATGGTTCGACACTAGCCGCCTGCGGTTAGCGGGCGGCGGTCTCGAGGGTCTCGATCCACTGGTGCACCAGCGGCACCCTCACCGGAGGCGGATACCACCCCTGCGGACACACGTCGGCCTCTCACCGCGTCTCTCGCGAAGGCGGCCAACGCCCGGATCCCCGTCAGTCGTCGAGGAGGTCTCCAGGCCCCAGGCCGAACTGCCGTTCGATGTCAGCCGGCGTTGCTGACTGCAAGTAGCGCGCAAACTTCTCGTTGACCGCGTCCATCCGGTCACGCGCGGAACCGATATTGATGTAGAGCTGGCTGGCGATGTCGGCCCACCCGATGCCGCGAGCGCGCAGACGGAGCACCTGTCGCTGCTTGTCAGTAATGTCCGGCAGCTCACCGTGCCGCTGGAGCACCTCAGCAACCCCGACAAGCGAGCGGCTGATCACGAAACCCCCGGCTGCCACCCGGTCGACGTTCTCCGTTGTTTCGGCGGGCGTGTCATATTTGTGCGTGATTCCATGCGCACCCGCACGCAGGCACAGGGCGAGCACCAGGTCGCGTGTCTCCTCGGTGTAGATACATGTAACGAACCTGCGAGCAGCCAGGGCACGAATAGCTTTTCGCCCCTGCTGCACCCCAACCGACGCCCCGGTGGCGAGCTTCAGATCGACCAAGACGACATCGACATCCACCGGGTCGTGCAGAAAGCTCTCGGTGTCCGAAAACGTCCGCACGACGTCGAGCCCGGGGTGCGCGATAGCGAACCCGGAACGGACGACCGGCAGATCGTCGATGAGGGCGACGCGCGTGCGGGATGCGCTCATCGGCTTTTCCCTGCGATTGTGACAAGCGTTCCTCGCCCGGGCCGAGACGTCAGTCGGACCCTGATGTCGCACGACGCCAACGCAGCGAACACCTGCTCCTGAAGACCGTATCCAAAGATCGAAGGCCTGGGTTCGAAGCCGACGCCGTCATCGTGCACCGTGAGTTCCCAACCGTAGTCGTCCTGCTCCGCATGCAGTGTCACGTGGCGCGCGTTCGCATGAATCCGAACGTTGTACAGCAGCGTTGTGATCGCCCTCTGCAGTAACAACGCCGATTGCTCGGACAGAGTGACCTCTTCTGCCAGCGCCGTATGAACCACGAGAGGGAGATCCGTGAAGTCGTCAGTGGCCGCCAGCACTACATCCGCCAACGTAGCCGGCACGTCCACGGCCTCGTGAGCGGCGTCTCGGATCAGGTACGCGCGCAACCGCAGCGACTCCTTGCGCGCCTGCCGTCGCAGTGCCGGAAGCGCCGACTCCGGCGTGTCCTCATCCGCGAGCATCCGCAGCACACCGCATGCGTCGTGAACCTGCAACCGATAGCGCTCCAACTCCAACCTCTTGGTCGCGTCCACCATTTGCTGATGGAGCGTGTCGAAACTGGCGCCGAGGCGGCGAAGATAGGCGGCGCCCATCGCCGAGGCCACTCCGAACAGCACCACATTGGCCGCCGAACTCACCGCTACCGCCAAGGTTTTGGTATCGGTCAGAGCGGCTGCCAGCACCAGGGCAGCTGCAATTGTGCTCGAGACGAGGAGGGAGCGCTTGAGAGAACGGAGCCACCCGGCTGCCACAGACGACGCGTTGATCGCGTACGGAAGGTCGAAATGGCCCAGAACCCACGACGAGTTTCGTGACGACACGGAGGTGCACACGACTATGGCCAGGAAGCACGTGAACAGATCTGCGATGCCCCACGGCCTGGAACGTAATCGTGCCGTCACCACCGTCTTCGCGCACAGTCCCATCGACACGACCACGGCCAGCATTGCGGCGCCGAGATAAGGAAACGATAGGGCGCCGTTTGCATTGCTGAACGTGATTGGGGCGATGATCAGCGCGGTGATCAACACCACGCCCCGCACGCCCACGGCCACGACCGCAATGGTCGCCTCAGCCGCGGCCCTGGCTCGGCCATCAGTCCATGTTCCCGCGAGTTGGACCGGTCGCAGGAGGGATGTCAGCACCCGCCCATTGTGCTGTCCTCCGTGATTCATGGGAACCCCCGATTTCGCTGGTATCACCACCAGGCGACTCGTCAGGTAGTCGCTACCGCGACCAATGCCAGGTCGCGGCACCCACGGTTCGTCCGGTTTTCAGCGCGCGCCACGCGGGAGATTCTGAATTCGCAGCCCCTCCCCCGAACGGGGGTTCCGAGACGCGGACGGGGTAACGAGAAGGAGACAGCCATGAAGACGATCCGGATTGGGCAGGGCAAGGCACGGACGGCAGCGTTGCTGGCCACCTCCTCGCTCGTGATGGCCGGCGCGCAGATCGGGGTGGCAGCGGCGGCCCACGCGTCGACCACCAACGACACGGTGATGACGAACACTCAGAGGATGACCGGCCCCACGCTGAACACGACACAGGCCGGTTGGTACAGCGCGGGCAGCCACCTGAACCTGCAGTGCTACACCCGCGGCCAGGCGGTCAAGGGCTACTACAGCAAGTACATCCCCGGTGGGTGGGACAACCTTTGGTACAAGGTCAGCGATGGGTACTGGGTCGCCGACGTCGACATCAACACTGGCTCGAACAATCCGGTCACTCCCGCGTGCCCGACTTCCGGACGTGCGATGGGTCAGAGGATGAACTCCAACACGGGCGTGGCAGGCCAGTGCACATGGGGTGCGTTCGAGCAGTGGCGTGCGGCGACCGGCTACTACCCCTACATTTCTGGTAACGCGAAGGACTGGGCGAACAGTGCTCGCTCCCGCGGGTGGACTGTGGTTGCCGACGCGCAACCGCGTTCCATCGTTGTCTTTCAGCCCTACGTTCAGGGCGCGTCATCATACGGACACGTCGCCTGGGTCACCGGAACGCAGCGTCGCGCCGACGGCCTCTACGTCACGTTCACCGAGATGAATGGCACGGCTGGTCCCTTCCGTTGGGTCACGCGAACCGTCAAGGACGTTGTGGGTATGTCCTACATCCTTGCGCCTTAGTCTCCCTGCGGCCCGGCGCCCTCAAGCGTCATCCCGAGACGTGCGCCCTTCCGCTGAGGCAGGGCGCACGTCTCGGCGCCGCGATTTCTGTGCTTTCACGAGGCCCCAGCGCGGGTCTCAGACCAGGAAACGACTACACCCCCGAACTCCCGAGAGCTGTCCCAAGCGCCTCGATCCATTGGTGCACGAGCGGCACCGCGGCCGCACCCTCACCGGAGGCGGAGGCCACGCGCTTCATCGACCCGGCGCGGATGTCACCCGCGGCGAAGACGCCCGGCACGCTCGTCGCCTGCGGTAAGGGCGGCAGGCCTTCGCTCCAGAACTCGGCCGGCACATCGCGGCCGGTGAGCACGAAGCCCCGCTCGTCGCGCGCGACGGTGCCGTCGAGCCAGTCGACGCACGGGTGCGCGCCGAGCAGGAGGAACAGCCCGCAGGCGGGAACCGTCAGCTCCTGGTCCTTCTCGTTGAAGCGGATCGTCACGTGCTGCAGCCGATCGGTGCCGCTCGCCCCGACGATCTCCGCATTGGTCTTGACGACGATTCGCGGGTTCGCCTCGATCTCGCGGATGAGGTAGTCAGACATCGTCTCCGCGAGCCCGTCGCGACGCACGACGATGCTGACGGAGCGCGCGAAGCGTGAGAGGTGGATGGCGGCCTGGCCCGCCGAGTTGCCGCCGCCGACGACGAGGACGTGCCCACCCTCGCACTCGCGGGCAGCCGACGACGCCGCGCCGTAGTACACGCCGCGTCCGACGAAGCCTTCGACCTCCTCGACGCCGAGGCGACGGTAGGCCACGCCCGTCGAGATGAGAACGGCGCGGGCGCAGACCGGCCCGTCGTCGGTCTGGAGCACGTGCGGTTCGCCGCGATAGCCGGGCGTGAAACCGGTGACCTCGGTGGCCGAGTAGATGCCCGCGCCGAACCGGGTGGCCTGGAACCGCGCGCGCTGCGCGAGGCGCATGCCCGAGATGCCGCGGGGAAAGCCCAGGTAGTTGCGGATCATCGAGCTCGTGCCGGCCTGGCCGCCCACGGCGTCGGCCTCGATGACGGCTGTGCTCAGCCCCTCGCTCGCGCCGTACACCGCGGCAGCGAGGCCGGCCGGGCCCGCCCCGACGATCGCAAGGTCGACGACGTGGCCCTCGCCCAACTCGTCGACGGTGGCGCCGAAGGCGCGCCCGAGCACACGGACGTCAGGGTTGGCGTGAACCTCGCGCTCGGCGATGCGCACGAGCGGATAGGCGATCTCGATGCCCTGCGAACGCGCCATCTCGAGCGTCTTGGCTGCGTGCGGAGCGTCCGGCGGCCAGACCCCCATCGGGATGCCCTGGCGGTCGAGGAAGTCGCGCAGCACCCCGACGTTGGGGTCGCCTGCGGGCGCCACGATGTTGACGAGCTCGATCTCGGGGCCACCCGCCGACCACCCCCAGTCCGAGAGCAACTCGGTGACGGCGGTGTGAAACTCCTCGTCGCGCGGGCCGCTCGGCAGCAGGAGTGCGGCCTCGATCTGGCCGCTGATCTGCGCGACGCGCTGCTCCTCCACCGCCCACGGTTCGCTGCGCAGGCGCACCATGACCCGCTTGGCCGCCGGCATGACGGCATGCAGGCACTGCAGCGTGACGAGGCCCGTCGCGTCGCCCACCTGCGTCGTCGCGGCGAACATCGCGACCGGGATGCCGCGCGCGTTGAGGCCCTGCGCCATCGTCATCGATTCGCTGAGCGTCGTGGCGAGTTGCAGGTCGTACTCGGCAGCGTAGCGGTGGGCGAATTCGTCCCGCATCTCTTCGGCGTGCTCAGCGGCCGCGATGAGCATGATGACGGGCGTACGAGGCTTCATCCTCCAAGTCTAGGCACCGGCGCCGACAACCCCGGTATTCCGCGGAATCAGAGCTGATACCGGCAGGCGACGCACGTCAGAACTCGCTTTGGCGACGCCTCGCCGTCATGGGCTCTCGCGCGGTTTCGGACGCGCATCGAGCCCCTCACCCTCAACCCGCGACGGCCTGCGCCGCGGCGTAGGGGTCCAGAACCCCTCGAGCGACAGCCTCAGCGAGGTCGTCGAGCTTCACCTCGGCATTGGGGCGTTCCCAGCGCTCACGCAGTCGCCGCACCGCCAGCTCTTCGATCTCGCCCGCGGCCCGACGTCGGCGGCGCAGGCTCAGCTCGTCGTGCTCGAGCATCCACGCCCGGTGTGCCTCGACGGCCGCGACGACGTCCTCGACTCCCTGCGCCTTCTCGGCCACCGTGGAGACGACCTCCGGGCGCCACTCACCGGGTTCACCCGACATGCCGAGCGAGATCATGTGCCGCAGATCGCGCACCGCCGCAGGCGCACCGTCCCGGTCGGCCTTGTTGACGACGAAGAGATCACCGATCTCCAGGACGCCGGCCTTCGCGGCCTGGATGGAATCACCGGCACCGGGCGCGAGCAGGACGATCGTCGTGTCCGCGAGGCCCGCGATATGCACTTCCGACTGTCCGACGCCCACGGTCTCCACGAGCACGATGTCGAAGCCTGCTGCGTCGAGCACCCGCAGAGCCGCCGGGGCAGCGGCCGAGAGGCCCCCGAGGTGCCCCCGCGTCGCCATCGAGCGCACGAACACGCCCTCGTCTCCCGCATGCCCGACCATCCGGATGCGGTCGCCCAGCAGGGCGCCACCGGAGAAGGGCGAACTGGGGTCGACCGCAAGGACGGCCACCGTCTTGCCGTCCTTGCGGTAGGCCTCGACGAGCGCGTTCGTCGAGGTCGACTTGCCCACCCCCGGCGGCCCGGTGAGGCCGACGATCTGCGCCCGACCGGTGTACGGCGCGATGGCGGCGCCGATCTCCGCGAGCTTCGGGTGGCCGTTCTCGACGCAGGTCAGCAGCCGCGCGAGCGCACGCCTGCTGCCGTCGCGCATCTGCGCGACGAGCTGGGGCACGTCGATCTCGCGCGGCACGGCTGATCAGCCTTCCGCGGCCACGCGCAGGACGAGCGCGTCACCCTGTCCCCCGCCACCGCAGAGCGCAGCGGCTCCGACCCCGCCACCACGACGCTTGAGTTCGTGGGCCAGCGTGAGAACGAGACGGGCTCCGGACATGCCGATCGGGTGGCCCATGGCAATGGCGCCGCCGTTCGGGTTGACCTTCTCCGGATCCAGGCCGAGTTCCTTGGTGGACGCGAGGCCGACGGCCGCGAACGCCTCGTTGATCTCGACGACGTCGAGGTCGGTGGGCGCAAGGCCGTCCTTCTCACAGGCGGCGGCGATGGCGCGCGCCGGCTGGCTCTGCAGCGTCGAGTCGGGCCCGGCGACGACGCCGTGAGCCCCGATCTCGGCGAGGATCTCAAGCCCCAGCTCCTCGGCCTTCGCCTTGCTCATGACGACGAGCGCTGCGGCGCCGTCGCTGATCTGCGAGGCCGAACCGGCCGTGATCGTGCCGTCCTTACAGAACGCAGGACGCAGCTTGCCGAGGGACTCGGCCGTCGTGTCGGCGCGCACCCCCTCGTCGTTCTTGAACTGCACCGGCTCGCCCTTGCGCTGCGGGATCTCGACGGAGACGACCTCGTCGTCGAAGTACCCCTTCTCCCACGCGGCGGCAGCCTTCTGGTGCGACGCAGCGGAGAAGGCGTCCTGCTCCTCGCGGCTGAACTGCGCCTCGCCGCAGTTGGCCTGCTCCGTGAGGTTGCCCATGGCCTGGTCGGTGAAGGCGTCCCACAGGCCGTCGTAGGCCATGTGGTCGCGCATCGACACGTCGCCGTACTTGAAGCCCTCACGCGACTTCTCCAGCAGGTGCGGCGCCTGGGTCATCGACTCCTGACCGCCGGCCACGACGATCTCGAACTCGCCAGCTCGGATGAGCTGGGCGGCGAGCGCCACGGCGTCGAGGCCGGAGAGGCAGACCTTGTTGATCGTCAGCGCAGGCACACTCATGGGGATACCGCCCTTGACGGCGGCCTGGCGGGCCGGGATCTGGCCGGCGCCGGCGGTGAGCACCTGGCCCATGATGACGTAGTCGACCTGATCGCCTGCGACACCGGCCTTCTCGAGGGCCCCCTTGATGGCGAGGCCACCGAGGTCGGAGCCCGAGAAGCCCTTGAGCGAGCCGAGCAGACGGCCCATCGGGGTGCGGGCGCCCCCGACGATGACGGCGGTGGTGTCGGTCATGTCTTCCTCCACATTGAGTTAATCGTCATTAACCAAAGACGCTGTTTCCAGCAAACCATATGGTGGGGTCATGACCGACTCTTTCACGCACCTGTTCGAGGCGATCGACCACGTCGGCATCGCGGTGGCCGACCTCGACGACGCGATCGCCTTCTATCGCGACACGTACGGCATGACGCTCGCTCACGAGGAGACCAACGAGGAGCAGGGTGTGCGTGAGGCGATGCTGAGCGTCGGGCCGGCCGATGCCCCGCACAGCCACATCCAGCTGCTCGCGCCGCTGTCGCCGGAGTCGAGCATCGCGAAGTTCCTCGACCGCTCCGGCCCCGGCATGCAGCAACTCGCCTACCGCGTCGCAGACCTTGACGCGGTGAGCGCGACGCTGCGCGAGCGCGGCATGCGGTTCCTCTACGACGCGCCGAAGATCGGCACCGGCGGCAGCCGCATCAACTTCATCCACCCCAAGGATGCCGGCGGCGTGCTCGTCGAACTCGTCGAGCCGGCGGCTGAAGGACACTGAGGCAGCCCATCGTTTCTACCCCAAGGCTCGGCGTCGTATCAAAAACGTTCGTTTGAGCTACCTCGCGCATCCATTGGACGTGACGGCTAGCGGCGCTCGGCACAATGGGTCTGTGACAAGCGATCCGGCATCCAACACCCCAGACCTCAACCGGTACCACCATCGGGTTGCCACGTTGTCTCGGGATGGCCGCGTGTGTGCCTACCTTGGTTGCGAGGTCGGGGCCATGTGGAACGGACGCCCATGGCCCTTCTTTCTAATGGCATGGCCCGATGGCTCGACTGAACCCCCCGAAGAGGACTACGGTCCGGACTGGCCACTCCTCAGAGAGCTCGAGAGCGGAATTTTCGTGGCAGTCGCTCACCCTTCGGAGCGCAGGCAGCGATCGTTTCTTGGTTTACGCCTAGGCTCGATCGTGACGCGTTGGCCTGACGAGGTGCCCTACGCCGTCACCTGGCTCGGAGCTAAAGACTCCGAAGTGGCCTGGGCAAAGCTCGGACTGAAGTGTGGCGGCTAAACGGCCGGCTGTGCCGAAGCCCTCACTTGCGCAGGGTGAGCAAAACGGTCGTTTTTGATGCCGCTGGGGGATGTCCCAACTGACGGCAACGCCTGAGCTCATCGCTAAGGGTGCCGAAACTGTCACGTGTCAGAGGGTTCTGATACCTCCGAGGCAGTGTTGAAGTCACCGTAAGCACCGTTGCCGGCGATGACGTCGTAGATGAGGCGACGTGAGACGCCGAGTTCGCCCGCAAGCTTGGCCTTGTTGGCGCCGTTTGCCGCTGCCTCGCGCACGTGGGCGATCTGTTCGTCGGTGAGGCGGCGGGCGCGGCCCTTGTACACGCCGCGCGCTTTGGCCAGGTCGATTCCTTCGCGTTGGCGTTCGCGGATGAGGGAGCGCTCGAGTTCGGCGACGGCGCCGATGAGTTGGCGTTGGAACGTCGCGAACGGGTCGGCCGCAGCGTCGGGTGAGAAGGTGAGGCGTTCTTTGACGAACTCGACGCTCACTTTGCGTGCGGTGAGGTCGGAGACGATCTGCTCGAGGTCGATGAGTGATCGCGCGAGTCGATCCATCGACGCGACGCGCAACGTGTCACCGCGACGCACGTAGCGCAACGCATCCGCCAGGCCGGCGCGATCGGCTCGGCTCTTGCCGGATTGGTGATCGGTGAACAGCTCGTCGACCGCCCCGAGTGCCTCTAGTTGCCTGGCTAGATTCTGCGACGTCGACGAGACGCGCGCATACCCCACGATTTGACCCGGCATGTCTAGACCCTACGCGCAACATGAGCATTAAGGCCACCGAGGACCCTATTTGCACGCGAGCCTGTGACTTTCGCTGTTAAATGGCGGTGTTCTGTCGATGCTCAGTGGCGGTCTTTGTTCAGGTGGTGCCGATGACGAGGGTGCTGGCGGCGGCTTCGATGACGTCGTTGGTGATGGTGTCGAGCTCGTTGATCTTCAGGACGCGCTCGATCTGCGGGAAGAGCCGCTCCAGCAGTCGGAAGTTCCCGCGGGTGATGCGGGTGATGGAAGCGATGGCTTGCGCGTCGGTGAAGTCCTCGGGGTCGAGGGTCTTGCCCAGGGAGCGCCAGTGGCGCTGGAGGACGAACAGCAGCTCGTCCGTGCCCAGGGGCCGGTATTGGTGGGCGAAGCCGACACGACTGTAGAACTGCGGGTAGTGGCTGAACTGCTTCTCCAGGCCGGGCATGCCGATCAGGATCAAGGCGATGTTGTCGCGGTCGTAGCGATCGCGCAACAGCTCCAGCGCGGTGGGGCGGAGCCGTTCGGACTCATCGACGATGACCAGCTGCACGTGGTTCCTGCCGTGCCGTCGGCCCCACGTCTGCGGGGTGATCTGACCGACTGCCTCCAGATGCTGCTCGATGCAGATATTGGTGCGGGTGATCGCCTGGTCGAGTTCATCCTTCAGCACCCGTGGGGTGGTGAGCACGCTGGGGGTGTAGAGCACGGTACGACTCCGAGCGAGGGCGGCGTAGATCTTGGCGTCGCTGTCGGCGCGCGGACCCCAATAGGTCAGCAGGTCATAGGCCTTCTCCCAGTGGGCGTAGCGGCGCGCGGAGAGTGTCTTGCCCACCCCGGCCGGTCCGAAGCACAGACCGATGGTGTGGCCGCGGCGGACAGCGTCGGCGAACTCGGTGAAGCGGCGGTGCTCTTTGGTCACGATGAAGCGCTGGCTCACCTCAAGTCCTCCTTGTAGACTTTCAGCTTCCGCTTCGGTGCTGGGGCTGGCGGCTCGGCTGTCGATGGCGTCTCAGTGGTGTGCGCGGCTACGACGGCAATGCGTTCATTGATGCCTTGGCGCAGGGCGCGACGGCGCGCGTTGCGGGCAGCCTGGATCTCCTTGAGACTGATCTTCTCGTCGTGATGGTCCTGGTTGACGGCCTTGCACAGGAACTCGTCGTGGTCGAACACGCGGATCTCAGTGATATCGCGCGGGTCGTAGCGGATCACCACCGGCCGTCCGACGTAGCCGGCCAGTGTCGGGGAGACGTAGCGCAGCCCCTGGAAGCGGATGCCATCACGGCGCACCACCCGGGACTGGGCGACCGTGAGCAGCAGCCCGTCGAGGTCTTCCAGGCTCTCGGGCATGCGCGGCAGCCAGCCCTCGGCGATCCACGCGGTGCGCGGCGAGGCGCCGAGCTCGCTGTGGGTCCGGTCGTTGTAGGTGGCCACGAACCCCTCCACCGCGCTGTCGAGCTCGGCCAGGGACAGCTTCGGCGTCGGCGCGGGATGGCCCTCGGTGATGTGGCCGGGCAGGTCAGCGAGAAGCTCGGTGTTGACGGTGCCGAAGAACCGCTCGATCTTGCCCCGGCCCTGGGGACGGGCGACGGTGGAGTGGATCAGCCGGATGTGCAGGTCAACAGCGGTGCCGGCGAGGTGGCGGCTGATGAAGTCACTGCCGTGGTCGACATAGAGCACGTCCGGCAGCCCGCACATCGGCCACGCGGGGTCGCTCTTGTGCCAGATAGCCTGCCGCAGCGCCAGGGCGGTGTTCATCGCGGACGGCGCACCCAGGAAGACGGTGTAGCCGCAGATCGCGCGGGAGCAGTCATCGAGGATCGTCGTCAGCCAGGGGCGGACTGGTTTGCCGTCGGTGCCCACCACGAGAATGTCGAGCAGCGTGTGGTCACTTTGCCACATCGCATTCGGTTGCTCGGCGTGCCGGCGCAGCACCAGTTCGTGCTTGTCCCGGTAGGACGCCGCGCCCTCCAGGGCTAGGGTGACCATGCCCGGATCGAGGGCACCCGCGATCGAGCGGACCACCCCGTAGGAAGGCACCGGCCACCCTCGGGTACCGCAGATGTCGGTGACCTTGCGGTGGATCGTGGCGATCGCGGGCCGGGGCTTGCTGAGCGCCAGGCCCTCGATCAACCGCACGAGCTCCCCGGGCAGATGGTGGGCGCCGGCGTCCGAGCGCTGGCCTGTCTCCAGGCCCGCGTACCCGTCGGCACGGTAGCGGGCGTGCCAGCGCTCCAGGGAGCGCAGGCTGATCCCGGTCTCCCGGGCCAGGGCGCTCAGCGGGATACCGTCCTCGACGTGCAGCCGCAGGATGCGCCACCGCGCCGGCCCGTCCACCTCACACCTGCTCGGCGACGGCCTCGCGGGCACGGGCCGCCTGCCGATGGCGATAGAGCGTCGCCCGGGACCAGCCGACGAGTCGGGCGGCGTCCTCGGCGGTGCGGCCCTTCGCGCGGGCATCGCTCGCGATTTCGAGCTTCTCCGCGATCACGGCCGGGTCGACCGGGGGTCGGCCGAAGCGGGTGCCGTTCTGCTTCGCCGCGGCGATCCCCGCATTGACGCGTTCGGTGATCAGCTCGCGCTCATACTCGGCCAGGGTCGCGAGCATGCCCAGCATCATCCGGCCCGATGTCGTCTCCGGGTCGATCCCGTCCGAGACCGATCTGATCTTCACGCCCTGGCCGCGCAGCAGCGTGACCGTATTCAGGACGTCGAGCAGGGACCGGCCCAGCCGGTCGATGCGCCACACCACCACCGTGTCGCCGTCCTCGGCGTAGTCCAGCAGACGTTTCATCCCCGGTCGCTCGATCGCGGTCCGGCTACCCGAGGTCACATCGGAGAACACGTCCCGCTTCTGCACCCCGCCCTCCACCAGCGCATCGACTTGCAGCTGCGCGTCCTGCGTCGCCGTGCTCACCCGCGTATATCCCAGAAGCCTCATACCCCCAGCATGGTGCAGAAAGTCCTGGAAGTCACCGCCTTGAGGCACTTTCCGTCGAGACGACTTCGCAAGACAATCCCGAGAGCGCGTTCACGCAGGAAGCGAACCTGAGGCCGACCACCCGCTGAAAGTCTCATAAACCTGTACCCAACTGAGGCACCAGCTCGTCCGGTTTTGCCTGCATCGAAGTGCCGCGCCTTCGCTCTAAAACCTTCCAAGCTTCGCCGCCCGCACGCCATGCATAGCGCGCGCCGTGAGTCTCTCCCTCCGTCGACTTAACTACACCATCCATTTGGTACAGTTATGTCGTTCACGACGAGGGGAAGACGCGCATGTCCGCGATGACGAAGAGGCGACGCTGGTCGCTGCTGGTGACGGTTGGAGCAGGTCTGCTGCTGATCACCTTGGATAACTCGATTCTCTACACGGCCCTGCCGACGCTGACTGAGGAACTGCAGGCTTCGAACACACAGAGCCTGTGGATCATCAATGCCTACCCCCTGGTGATGGCGGGGCTGTTGCTGGGCAGCGGAACCCTGGGGGATCGCATCGGCCACACGCGGATGTTTGTTGTCGGCCTGGTGATCTTCGGGTTGGCGTCCCTGCTCGCAGCGTTGGCGCCGTCGCCCGAGGTGCTGATCGGTGCACGCGCTGTGCTCGCTGTCGGTGCGGCAGCGATGATGCCGGCAACCCTGGCACTGATCCGCACGTACTTCACGGTCGAGCGCGAGCGGAATTTTGCGATCGCGATCTGGGGCAGCCTGTCGGTCGTCGGGTCCGCTCTCGGTCCGATTCTCGGCGGCACGCTGCTCGAGTTCTTCTGGTGGGGCTCGGTGTTCCTGGTGAACGTGCCCGTAGTGGCGCTGGCGCTGGTTGCTACCTGGTTGATCCGCCCGGCCAATGACCCGGATCCTTCGAAGCGCTGGGATGCCGTGTCTTCGATACTGGTGATGATCGGGCTCGTCGGAACGGTGGTGGCCATCAAGGAGATCGGCCACGCGCCCCCGTCTGTCGCGACCATTGTTGTTGCGCTGCTCGTTGCTGCCATCGGGTTCTGGCTCTTCGTGCGCCGTCAGCGGCGCCTGGAGAATCCGCTGCTGGAGTTCTCCATCTTCCTCAACCCGGCGTTCAGTGCTGGCGTGCTCGCCGCGGCGTTCGCGATGTTCGCCATCGGTGGCATCCAGCTTGTCACCACGCAACGTTTCCAGCAGGTCGTCGGCTTCAGTCCGCTGGAGGCTGGGCTTTTGGTTGCCGTGATTGCCGTGGGCTCGTTGCCGACAGCGCTCCTGGGTGGTGCCTTCTTGCACCGTGTCGGGCTGCTCGCGCTGATCACCGGTGGTCTCGCCGTCGCCACCGGCGGCGTCGTGGTGACGGTAGTCGGGTTCCAATCATCCTTCGGCGTGCTGGTTCTCGGCCTTCTGGTGACGGGTGCCGGTCTCGGAGCTGCCATGTCGGTCGCTTCCACCGCCATCATCGGGAACGTGCCGGTGCGCCGTGCAGGCATGGCCGCTTCCCTCGAAGAGGTCTCCTACGAGTTCGGCAGCCTCATCGCCGTGTCCGTGCTCGGAAGCCTGCTCACGGCCATCTATACCGCCAGTGTTGTCCTCCCCAACGGTGCACCGGCGGCGGCTGGTGACGGTATCGCTGAGGCACTGGAGGCGGCGCAGGGAGACGCCGCCATCATTCAGGCGGCCTCCACGGCCTTCGACTCCGCGTACCTCGTTGTGATGCTAGTCGTTGCCGGCGTCCTGGCAGCGGCCGCTGTCATCACGGGAGTGCTGCTGCGTCGGTACCTGCCTGGCACGCAGTCACAGCTGCACTCCGAGCACTGACCACGAAAGGACCGCTCATGCGGACCAGCAAACGAGACTCCATCTTCCAAGCCGCCCTCCACGTTGTCGAAACCGACGGCGTCACGGCCGTCACGTACGAATCCGTGGCCGCCGCCTCCGGACTCACCAAAGGTGGGCTGCTCTACCACTTCCCCTCGAAGGACGCCCTGGTGCTCGCGCTGCACGAGCATCTTGCCGAGCGCTGGGACCACGAGATGATCAACGTCCTGGGCAAGGACCCAGACGAGGCAACGCAGGACGAGCGCCTCGCCGCCTACGCCCGCGTGAGCGCTCGCAGCGCCACTGGCCCCGAGCTGCTGCTCATGCTCGAGGCGAGCACCGACAGCGAGCTCAACAAGCCGTGGAGAAGGGTCATCTCCCGATGGATACCCGACCCTGCCGAGATTGACCCGACTGACCCTCGGGCGTTGCAGAAGATGGTCGCGTACCTTGCCGCCGACGGACTCTGGCTTAGCGAATCCGTCGGAGCCGCCCCTCTTCCGCCCGAACTGCGCGCCGCGCTGGCAGAGCACCTCGCCCGCTCCGTCGCGGACGCAGACGAACTCCCGAGCAACGAGGCGAACCAATGAGCGCAAGCACCCAGCAGCGTTATGGACTTCCGCTTGTGGCAAGAGTCTCCATCGTCGCGGCCTTTCTCGAAGCCTTCACCTGGGCTGGTCTGCTCGCCGGGATGTTCCTCAAGTACGTGACGGGCACAACCGACGTCGGTGTCAGCATCTTCGGCGCCCTGCACGGCGGCATCTTCCTCATCTACCTCGCCATAGCGCTCATCACCGCCATCACCCTGCGGTGGCCATGGCGGGTCACAGCTCTCTCGATCATCGCCGCGGTACCGCCACTGACGACCATTCCCCTGGAGATCTGGCTACGTCGACGAGGACACCTCAGCTGCTGACGATGACACTGCCGCCCTCGCATCGGCGGCAGGACTCTCGACCACGGACGGCCAGACCACGCTTGTCATCGGTACCACCAACTAAAGCCGCCACGGAGCATCGACAGAACACCGCCATTTACCGGCGAAGGTCACACGAGCCACATAGAGGAGCAACTGTGCAAATAGGGTGTACTCCACCCGCACACGCCGTTCGTAGACGCCGGAACTCAGGCGCCGACCTGCGCATTTCATCTGCTCACAGCAAGCGTCTCCAAGCCGGGGCGCCCGGGCGGCGGCGACCGGCCTTAGTCAAGGAGAATCTGATCATGCCCAAGACGGAGCGTCGCTCGCCATCGCGCTGGCCACGATCCTTAACTGGAGGCCTCGCCCCGGTGAGCAACCCGCCGTCGCGGCGGGCGGTTTACACCTCGGTCGAGTTTGAGATGATTTGCGTGGCCGCAGCAATGGTCTGGTGGATGCAAAACCACGAATGCCAGCCAGGCCGGAGCGATCTCGTTACGTTACCTAAGGGGCGAGAGGGCGCGCATGACCTTCCACGACGGTGCAGCACATGAGGAACGGATCGGACCGAACCGGGCCGCAACGAGGCTTGTCATCGTGAACGGACTGCCGGGTGCCGGTAAGTCAACGCTGGCCGCGGCACTCGCGCGGGTCTGGTCAGCAACTCTTTTCTCCAAGGACAATCCCAAGGATGTCCTCGCCGGCACCTGCCCAAGTGAACCTGACCCGAGCTGGCTGAGCCGAGAAGCTGAAGACCTCTTGTGGTTCCTCACCGCTCGGAGGCCGCGGGTCATCATCGAGACCTGGTTCGGTGGTCCAGGTCGGGCTGCGGCTGTGGTCGAGCGATTACATGGTTGTGGAATCCTCGCGTCCGAGGTTGTGGAGGTGTGGTGTGAGGTGCCCGTGTACATGGCCAGGGACCGCTTCCTGGCCCGAGCCCGCGGTGATGCCTCGCGTCACCCACGACACTTACAGGCCGGAGCAGAAACAGCCTGGTGGGACACTCTCCATGGGGAGGGGCCACTCGGCATCACCGACGTCGTGCGCGTCGACACAACTGCCCCTCTCGAAGACCAAGCGGTCGAGGAACTGCTGTGGGCGGTCTTGCACCGGACAGCGTTGCCAGCGGACGGGATCAGTCCGCGGTTCGGTCCACCTGCGACGCGGCCTGAACCCAGCTGACGACGTCCGCGAAGACCTGCTCCGCCTCGTCGGTGGTGGTGCCGGTGACGACCACGGTGCCGCGTGACAATCCGGCGTAGCCAAAACGGTCGTTTCTGCACAACCCAAGCTGGGGTGGCTCTGCACGTGGTTATGCCCCGGTCAGGGGGTAGCAGAACGACGTGCAGAACCTCGCGGCGCCGAACGTCAGTGTCGACAACCGGTCCGAGACAGCCACCAAGGGTCCCCGGGCTCACAGAGGCGCCCACCACTTGCGTGTCAATTCAGCCCTCGACCACGAGCGAAGCGTCGACCTCGGTTGGCAGGCCACCCTCGGGCAGCTTCGACGGCGCGACGATGCGCACGATCTCGTCGAGCACGCGCCGCACGTACTTCTCCCCCACCCACAGGTGCTTCGCGCCATCGACGCCGATGACGCGCGCCTGAGGAATGGCGCCGAACCGCTCGCGTGCCTCGTCGGGGCGCAGGTTGTCGTCGAGTTCGGGCACGAGCGCCGTCACCGGCTTGCGCGATTCGGCCCACGCCGCGAGGTGCTCGGGCTGCGACCACCGCAGCGGCGGCGACAGCAGGACCGCGCCCTCGATCGACGGATCGAGCCCGTGCATGAGCGTCAGATCCGTGCCGAAGCTCCACCCCACCAGCCAACGATTGGTCAGCGCCGGCGACTCGTGGAACTCCGCGAACTCAATGGCGGCGGCGACGTCGAACCGCTCACCGTCAGCCGAGTCGAACGCACCCTCCGACGTCCCGCGCGGCGACGACGTGCCACGCGTGTTGAACCGCAGCACCGCGATGTCCGCGAGCGCCGGCAGCCGGTTGGCGGCCTTCTTGTAGACATGGCTGTCCATGAAGCCGCCATGCGTCGGCAGCGGGTGCAGCGTCACGAGTGTGGCCACCGGATCGTTCGACGGCGGCAGCGCCAGTTCACCCACGAGCTTCAGGCCGTCCGCGGTGTGCAACTCGATCTCCTCACGCCGCGCGGCGAGCACAGTGTTGGAGCGGATCTCCTGCATCGTCATGTCGATTCCCTCGTTCGGTGATTCAGCGCCACGAGCCCTGCGGTGGACGCCGGTCACGAGCCTGCCAGCAACTCGTGTGCCAGTGGCGTCGATCGGTCACGTCACCGAGCCGGTCCATCGGCCAGACGACGACGTGCGGCAACGACGACGCGAGTTGCTGCTGGCATCCGGGGCACGTGTAGACCTTGCCCTCGCTGTTGCCCCGCAGCACGCGCACCGTCCAGCGTCCGCCGGCGTAGGTCTGGACGACGTCGACGGGACGGAACGCGCGGCTGACGTCACCGCGCGTCTCGTCCCGTCGTGGTCGGTTACGACGCGGCATCAGCCCCGGAAGGTCCGATCCGCGAGGATGTGCTCGGTGAGCAGCGGCGACGGCACGAGGTGCTGCTCGCCGGTCTCGAAGTACATCTCCGCGAGGACACCGTGCACGTCGTCCGGGCCCGCCTCGTCGAGCAGCTCGAAGAGCCCCTGCGGGTAACCGCAACCGGCCTTCATCGCCGTCTCGATGTCCTCGACCGTGGCGTAGCCGGAGTCGAGCATCTTGGCGGCGTCGTTGAGGTGCGGGTAGAGCAGGGCATCGACGACGAGGCCCGCGCGGTCCTTGCCGACGACCGGCGTCCAACCGGCCGCGACGGCGAGCGAACGCACCGTCTCGACGGCCTCGTCGCTGATGGCGACCGAACGGCCGATCTCGAGCACTTGGCCGGCCCTCTGCTTCTCGTGCAGGACGACGGGCACGACGGTGGCGTCGATCGTCGGGTCGCCCGTGGACGCGGTCTCGACGGATCCCTCGCCGAGCGCAGCGATGACGCCTGCGTCACCGATGGCGTCACGCACAGCGCGCAGCACCGGCTTCGCCCCGATCTCGAGGCCGCTCTCGACGTCGCCGTGCGAGGCGTCGTCTCCACCGCAGCATCCGCCGCCGCAGCAGTCGCCGTCGAGCTCGACCGCGTCCACGGCGAGCGTGACGGCCACGCCCTTGACCGAGGCTGCGTCGTCCGCCGAGACAACCCGGACGACCTCGACGCCGGCGTCGCTCAGCTCCGAGCCGAGGGCGTCGACGAGGTCACCCTCGCCGACGAGACCGACCTTGCCTTCGAGGGGCTTGGCGGGTGCCGTCGTGGCAGCGTCGTCGACCACCGTGCCGGAACCGATACCGTCGTAGGTGTAGAAGCCGTGACCGCTCTTGCGGCCGAGGCGACCGGCCGTCACCAACTGGCGCAGGATCGACGGCGAGGCGACGCTCGGGTCACCCGTGGCGTTGTAGAGCACGCCGCACACCTCGTGGATGACGTCGAGGCCGACGAGGTCGCACAGCGTGAGCGGGCCCATCGGCAGACCGACGCCGGCGGCCATGGCCGCATCGATGTCGGAGCGTGAGGCGAGGCCGGACTCGTAGGCGCGGATGGACCGCGCGAGGTAGGAGACGAGCAGCGCGTTGGCGACGAAGCCGGCGCGGTCGCCGACAACGACCGGCTTCTTGCCGAGGCGCTCGGCCAGCTCGCGGACCTGCTCGACAAGCGTCTCGTCGCTCATGACGGAACGGATGACCTCGACGAGCGGCTGAACCGGCGCCGGATTGAAGAAGTGCATACCGATGACCCGCGACGGCACCTTCGTGGCCCGCGCGATCTCGGTGATCGACAGCGACGAGGTGTTCGTCGCGAGCACGCAGTCCTCCCGAACGATGCCGTCGAGCGTCGTGAAGATCGATTCCTTGATCTCGAGACGCTCCGGAACCGCCTCGATGACGAGGTCGGCGTCCTTCATGGCGGCGAGGTCGTCGCCGAACGAGACGCGGCCGACGATCTCGTCGCGCGCCGCCTCGTCGAGCTTGCCCTTGCTCACCGCACGACCGAGCGACTTCTCGAGGAAGCCCTTGCCGCGCTCGGCCAACTCGGCCGAACCGTCGACGGCGATGACGCTCAAACCGGCCTTCGCAAAGACCTCGACGATGCCCGCACCCATCGTGCCGAGCCCGATGACACCCACTGTGTTGATCATGGTCGCCAGTCTTTCAGATGTGTCGGCGCCACGGGCCGAGGCTCCCGATGCTGCGAGGAAGGTGACACAGTCAGCGCATGCTCCTCGGACTCCTCGGCGCCCTGCTCGCCGCGCTGGCGTACGGAAGCGCCACGATCCTCCAGGCACTCGGCGTGCGTGGACTCCGGGCGGCCCCGGCCGGCAGCACCCTCCTGCAGCGGGCGCGAGCCGGGTGGTTGTACGCCGCGGGCCTGGGACTCGACGTCGTGGCGTTCGCCGCCTCCGTGGGCGCGCTGCGCGCGCTCCCCCTCTTTCTCGTCCAGTCGGTCATTGCATCGTCGGTCGCCGTGACGGCGGTCCTCGCCGTCATCGTGCTGGGCGCCAAACTGACGCGGCGTGAGGTCGCCGCTCTGGCGGTGGTCGCCCTCGGGCTCGTCTGCCTGGCCGCCACCGCCCGGGACACGCCGCCGCACGATCCGCCGTCGTGGCTGGCGCCGGCCCTCGTCGCCGTGGCGGTCCTGCTTGTAGCCGTCGGGGTCCTTGCAGCGCGTCGTCGCGCCAGCTCCGTGCTGGCTGTGGTCGCGGGGCTCGGGTACGGCGGTCTCGCCGTCGGCGCCCGTATCCTGCCGTGGAACGGCAGGCTGGGCGACGCCCTCGCGACCTGGGCACCCTGGGCGCTCGTTCTGCACGCCGTCATCGCGACCGTTGCCTACGGGTTTGCCCTCGACGCTGGCGAAACGACGTCCGTCGCGGCCATCACCTTCGCCCTGGAAACGGTGGCACCATCCCTCGTCGGACTCGCCCTGCTCGGCGACGGGGTGCGGCCGAACACGCAAATCCTGGCCGTCGCGGGCTTCGTCCTCACCCTCGGTGCCTGTATCGCCCTGGCCGGACGCAGCGAGGCGGAAGCGTAGGCTTACTCCTCGTGCGAATCGTGATTGCCGACTGCAGCGTCGACTACGAGGGCCGCCTGCAGGCCCACCTCCCCCTGGCCAAGCGGCTTCTCATGGTCAAGGCCGACGGCTCCGTGCTCGTGCACTCCGACGGAGGCTCGTACAAGCCCCTCAACTGGATGGCACCGCCGTGCGCCATGGCCGAGATCGAGCCCGACGAGGTCGAGACGGTAGAGGGCGTCAGCTCCGTGTGGCTCGTGCAGCACGCCAAGTCCGACGATCGACTGCGGATCAAGCTGTACGACATCCACCACGACAGCGCCCACGAGCTCGGCGTCGACCCTGGCCTTGTCAAGGACGGTGTGGAGGCGCAGTTGCAGAAGCTGCTCGCTCAGCACATCGAGACCCTCGGTTCGGGCTACACGCTCATGCGCCGCGAGTACATGACGGCCATCGGGCCCGTCGACATCATGTGCAAGGACGCCACCGGTGCCACGGTGGCCGTGGAACTCAAGCGGCACGGCACGATCGAAGGCGTCGAACAGCTGACGCGCTATCTCGAACTGCTTAACCGCGACCCGCACCTCGCCCCCGTGTCGGGTGTCTTGGCTGCCCAGACGATCAAGCCCCAGGCCCGAACGCTCGCCGCAGACCGCGGCATCCGCTGCGTCGTGCTCGACTACGACGCCCTCAAGGGAATCGACGACTCCGAGACACGCCTGTTCTGAGCCGGTTCGCTCAGGCGGTGGCGGCGAGCGGGACGAACTGCGTCAGCTCCCGCTCGACCTCGAGGTGACGGTCGAGCTTCGTCGCACACATCAGGCGGCGCAGTCGCGGCGAGGCGTCGGCCACGACCAGTCGCCGTCCTTCGGCAGCAGCGCGGCGGTGAGCTCCGACGATGACGCCGAGGCCCGTGGCGTCCCACACCTCGGCCTCCGAGAGGTGAACGACGAGGTCGCCCTCGCCCGCGCCGATCGCCTGGGTGAGCTCGCTGCGCACCTCACTGCTCGTGCTGGCACAGATCGACCCCACAACACCGAGTTCGGCCCCGTCGACGATGTGGCGCACCTCGGCGGTGCGCTCGCGCGTACGTGCATCGGTCTTGTCTGCAACCGGCTGGGACATGTCGTTCCCCTTCGTGCGTTCAGGACGGGCTCGGGGCGGCGGCGGGCGCCGCTTTGCTTCGCTTACCTCTACTCTGACGCGCGACCCCCACGTGAGGTTCGCCCATTTCGGTAACGAACACATAACGACTGTGAAAGGGCTGTAACGCGACGCTCTCACGCCCAGCTGACGGCGGGGACGGCCACACGCCTGCGCCGACACGGCGGCCCTTCGTCTGGCAGGGTGGAGCCATGGTCGTACTCAGCACCATCTACACCCGCACCGGCGACGACGGTTCCACCGGCCTCGGCGATTTCTCGCGCACCTCGAAGAACGATCCGAGGCTCGCGGCCTACGCCGACACGGATGAGGCAGGCGCCGCGATCGGCCTCGCACTCACCTGCGCCCCGGACCTTCCCGACGCCCTGCGCCCGGTCCTCCGGCGCATCCAGAACGACCTCTTCGACGTCGGAGCCGATCTCTCGACGCCGCTCGTCGAGTCACCGGCGCACCCAGCTCTTCGCGTGCGCGAGGAGTGGATCGACGAGTTGGAGCAACAGTGCGACGAGTTCGGCGCCGAGCTACCGACGCTGCGCTCCTTCGTCCTCGCAGGTGGGACGCAGGCAGCGGCCTACCTCCACCTCGCGCGCACCGTCGTCCGGCGTGCGGAGCGGGCAGCCTGGGCTGCCCTCGACGCACACGGGGACGAGCCGGCGCCCGGCGACGGCAAGAACGCCGAACGCCCCGGCGGGGTCAACGTCCTCACGGCGAAGTACCTCAATCGGCTGTCGGACGCGCTCTTCGTCTTCGCGCGTTACGCCAACGCCGAGGGCCCTGGGGATGTGCTGTGGCAGCCCGGCGGTGGCCGCGAAGAGGGCGATTCCACAGCCTGACTCCAGCAACGCGCACCCGCGCGCACAGGAGGACCCCAGCACCGTTGTGCTGGGGTCCTCCTGTGCGCGCGGGTGACTCAGTAGCCCTGCGAGCGCGGGCCGGGTGGAGCCGACTCACTCCAGGATCGCAAGGCCGTGTAGTCGGCAGGGGCCATGGCGATCGAGAAGCGCTCGACACCGCACTCGACATCGACGGCGACCGCATCCCCCGTCATCGCCCGCGGCAACTCGCTCGAGTCGAGCGCGTTGCGCGAGCCGAGAACGAACTCGCCACGCTTCCAGATGCGCTCAGGCGTGCACCGCAGAGTCCGGAAAGTGAACCACTCGAGCCGATCCGGCCGGTAGCGCACCATGCCGGTGCGCCACGAGCCGTTCGGGTAACGGGTGGCCATGACAGCGAGGTTTCCCTCGCGCGAGAGGCTGCGGGTGCGATACACCATCGCGCCGAGCCCCACGAGCAGCGCAATGACGGCCAGCGCGAGAACGATCTCGCCGGCCGTCAGCGCATCAGACATCGTGCGTCGTTGCCTCAGGAGGCGTCGGCCATCTCGACGTGCTGCGCGACGACCGTGACGACGTTCTTGTCGACGGAGAGGAAGCCACCGTCGATCTGGACCGTGCGACGCTCGCCCGAGGTCGGGACGACGACGACGTCGCCCTCGATGAGCACGGAAAGCAGGGGCTGGTGACCGGGCAGGATGCCGATCTCACCTTCGGTGGTGCGGGCGATCAGACGGCTCGCTTCGCCTTCCCAGACCTCACGGTCGGCGGCGACGAACTTGACGTTCAGGTTGCTCATCAGGGCGATTCCTCTTCGAGTCGGTGAGTTCCCCCATGATAACCGGGGAAACGTGGGCTTCGTCTCAGGCCTTCGGCTCGCGACGTTCGACGTCGTCGGCCTTGGCGAGTGGGTCGGGCACGGCGCCGCTCGTGCGCGCCGCGAAACGCATGGTGTGGAAGAGGGCGACGGCGGCGAACGTGCCGAGCGCGATGCCGGCGAACGTGAGGTCGCCGACCTTCCAGGTGTAATCGGCGATGCCGATGATGAGGGCCACTGCGGCCGTCATGAGATTGACCGGGTTGGCGAAGTCGACCTTGTTCTCCATCCAGATCCGCACGCCGAGCATGCCGATCATGCCGTAGAGAACGGTGGCCACTCCCCCGAGGGCACCCGGCGGAATCGTTGCGATGGCCGCGCCGACCTTGGGACAGAACGACAGGAGCACGGCCGTGACGGCGGCGACCCAGTAGGCCGCGGTCGAGTAGACCTTCGTCGCGGCCATGACGCCGATGTTCTCGGCATAGGTCGTCGTACCGGAGCCACCACCGAAACCGGCCAGCGTCGTGGCGAGACCGTCACCCATGAGCGCGCGGCCCGACACGTCGTCGAGGTTGCGGTCCGTCATCTGCGCGACCGACTTCACGTGCCCGATGTTCTCCGCGACGAGCACGAGCACGACCGGCACGAACAATCCCATGACGCTCAGGTCGAAGGACGGCGAGTGGAAGTCCGGCAGGCCAAGCCAATCGGCAGCGCCGAGCGCCTTGAAGTCGACTTCCCCGCGGAAACACGCGACGGCGTAACCCGCCACGACACCCAGCAGAATGCTGAGACGCCCGAGCAGGCCCTTGGCCACCACCGTGACGGCGAGGACGACGAGAAGCGTCACGAGAGCCGTCACCGGCGACTTGATGAAGTTCTGCTTCGCGGCCGGGGCGAGGTTGAGGCCGATCAGCGCGACGATGGCTCCTGTGACCACAGGCGGCATGAGGGCTCGCAACCAGCCGTCACCCACGACGTGCACGAGCAGACCGACGAGGAACAACGCCAGACCGGCCATGACGACGCCGCCGAGCGCGGTGGCCATGTCATGCGACTTCGTGGCTGCGGTGAGCGGCGCGATGAAGGCGAACGACGACCCGAGGTAGCTCGGTACACGACCGGCCGTGAGAAGCAGGAAGAGCATCGTTCCGATGCCCGAGAAGAACAGCGTCGCCGAGGGCGGGAAGCCCGTTAGCAACGGCACGAGGAACGTGGCGCCGAACATGGCGACGACGTGCTGCATACCGATGCCGGTCGTCTTCGGCCACGCGAGCCGCTCGTCCGGCGCCACCACGGCACCGGCCCGCGTCAGGTCGCCGTCGTGCGGCCGCCACTTGAGCCCGAGATCCATCACGTCGCCCTTCGTTCGTTCGTCACATGACGGACGAAGGGCCGGAGGCTTCTCGCCCCCGGCCCCTCGTCCGAATCATCACGGGTTGCCCGACACCTGCGGCGTCCGGCTCACCGAGATCAGTCCTGCTTGGCGATCTCCGCGGCCTGACGCTCGACGTCGTCGAGGCCACCGCACATGAAGAAGGCCTGCTCCGGCACGTGGTCGTAGTCGCCGTCGGCGATCTTCGTGAACGCCTCGATCGAGTCGCTCAGCGGAACCGTCGAGCCCTCGATGCCCGTGAACTGCTTGGCAACGTAGGTGTTCTGCGACAGGAAGCGCTGGATGCGGCGAGCGCGGTTGACGAGGATCTTGTCCTCTTCCGAGAGCTCGTCGATACCGAGGATCGCGATGATGTCCTGGAGCTCCTTATTGCGCTGCAGGATTCCCTTGATGCGCACCGCGGTGTCGTAGTGCTCACGCGAGATGTAACGCGGGTCGAGGATTCGCGACGTCGACGTCAGCGGGTCCACGGCCGGGTAGATACCCATCGACGCGATGTCACGCGAGAGCTCGGTGGTGGCGTCGAGGTGGGCGAACGTCGTTGCCGGAGCCGGGTCGGTGTAGTCGTCGGCCGGCACGTAGATGGCCTGCATCGACGTGATCGAGTGACCACGCGTCGAGGTGATGCGCTCCTGGAGAACACCCATCTCGTCGGCCAGCGTCGGCTGGTAACCCACGGCGGACGGCATACGGCCGAGCAGCGTGGAGACCTCGGAACCGGCCTGCGTGAAGCGGAAGATGTTGTCGATGAACAGAAGCACGTCCTGCTTCTGGACGTCACGGAAGTACTCCGCCATCGTCAGGGCCGACAGAGCGACGCGAAGACGCGTGCCCGGCGGCTCGTCCATCTGGCCGAAGACGAGCGAGGTCTGACCGAGAACGCCGGCCTCCTCCATCTCGACCATGAGGTCGTTACCCTCACGGGTACGCTCACCGACACCGGCGAACACGGACACACCGCCGTGGTCGCGAGCGACTCGAGCGATCATCTCCTGGATCAGAACGGTCTTACCGACACCGGCACCACCGAACAGACCGATCTTTCCACCCTGCACGTACGGGGTGAGAAGGTCGATGACCTTGATGCCGGTCTCGAACATCTGCGTCTTCGACTCGAGCTGGTCGAAGGCCGGAGCGGTGCGGTGGATGCCCCAGCGCTCGTTGACCTCGAGCGTCTCGCCCTCTTCGAGGTTGAGGCAGTCACCCGTGGCGTTGAAGACCTTGCCGAGCGTCACGTCGCCGACGGGCACCGAGATGGGGGCACCGGTGTCGCGCACCTCGGAGCCACGGACAATGCCGTCCGTCGGCTGCAGCGAGATGGCTCGCACCATCGAGTCACCGATGTGCTGGGCGACCTCGAGGTTGATGTTCTTCGTCTCGCCGTTCAGCGTGACGTCGAGCTTGAGGAGGTTGTAGACCTCCGGCATGGTGTCGGCGGAGAACTCGACGTCGACGACCGGGCCGATGACGCGCGAGACGCGGCCAACGCCGGCCGCGGCGGGAGCCGCCGACTGGCTTTCGTTAATGGTGGCAGTCATGGTGATTCCTTTGCGTTGAGGCGCTCAACTGGCGTCCGCGAGGGCGCTGGCGCCACCCACGATTTCGCTGATCTCTTGCGTGATCTCGGCCTGACGGGCCTGGTTGGCCAGTCGGGTGTAAGTCTTGACGAGTTCCGTGGCGTTGTCCGTCGCGGACTTCATGGCGCGCTGACGTGCGGCGAGCTCGGAAGCAGCCGACTGCAGCAGCGCGTTGAAGATACGAGCGTTGACGTACCGCGGGAGCAGCGCGTCGAGCACGCCCTCGGGGTTCGGCTCGAACTCGTACAGCGGCATGGGGCCCTCGGCGTCGTCCGCTTCGGCCTCACGCTCCTCCACGCCCAGGGGCAGGAGGCGGATGACGCGGGACTGCTGCGTCACCATGCTCTTGAACTGGGTGTACACGACGTGAAGCTCGTCGACACCGCCCTCGTCCGAACCCTTGATGAAGTCCTCGGTGAGGCGATCACCGATCTCTTCGGCGTTCTCGAACTTGGGGCTGTCGGTGAAGCCCGTCCACTCGGCCTCGTACGGACGGCGACGGAACTTGTAGTAGCCCACGCCCTTACGTCCGACGATGTAGGGAACGACCTCCTTGCCGTCGTTCTCCAGGCGCGCGATGAGCTCCTGGGCTTCCTTCATCGCGTTGACCGAGTACGAGCCGGCGAGGCCGCGGTCGGCAGTGACGATGAGGACACCCGCGCGCTTGACGTGCTCGCGTTCGGTGGTCAGTGCGTGGTCGATGTCCGACGTGGACGACGCGACCGAGGAGACCGCTCGCGTCAGGGCGACCGCGTAGGGCGTCGACTTCGCGACGGCCTCACGAGCCTTGACCACGCGCGAGGCAGCGATGAGCTCCATCGCGCGCGTGATCTTCTTGGTCGCCTGGACGGACCGGATGCGCTGGCGGTAGACCCGCTGCTGCGCTCCCATAGCTTTCCGCCTCTCTGTACTGGTTCTGACGTGGTGGTGGGGATGACCTTCGTACCGGCCCCGCGGGAGACCCCGACGGGGCCGGTACGAGGAGGATCACTGCTTGCGCTTGGTGATCTTCTCCTGGTTGATGTGGTCCTCGTCGATCTCGTCGAACTGCTCGGAACCCTCACCACTGCGGTCGGACGAAGCCTGGAACTGCTTCTTGAACGCTTCCATGTTCTTGGCGAAGACGTCCTTGCCGTCGTCGGCCAGCTTGCCGCTCTCGCGGATCGCGCGCATGAAGTCACCGTTCTCACGGTTCATGTACTCGATCCACTCGGCCTCGAAGCGCTGCACGTCCTCGGTCTTGACGTCGTCGAACTGACCGGTGGTACCGGCCCACAGCGACGCGACCTGGTTCTCGACCGGGAACGGGTTGTTCTGCGGCTGCTTGAACATCTCCATGAGGCGCTCACCGCGAGCGAGCTGACGACGCGAAGCGGCGTCGAGGTCGGAGGCGAACATGGCGAACGCCTGCATCTCGCGGAACTGAGCGAGGTCGACCTTGATCGAACCGGTGACGGCCTTCATAGCCTTCGTCATGGCGGCACCACCGACTCGCGACACGGAGATACCCACGTCGACGGCCGGGCGCTGGTTCGAGTTGAACAGGTCGGACTGGAGGAAGATCTGACCGTCGGTGATCGAGATGACGTTGGTCGGGATGTACGCCGAGACGTCACCGGCCTTCGTCTCGATGATCGGAAGACCCGTCATGGAGCCGTGGCCCAGGTCGTCGGAGAGCTTCGCGCAACGCTCGAGCAGACGCGAGTGCAGGTAGAAGACGTCACCCGGGTAGGCCTCACGGCCCGGCGGGCGGCGCAGCAGCAGCGACATGGCGCGGTAGGCCTCGGCCTGCTTGCTGAGGTCGTCGAAGACGATGAGGACGTGCTTGCCCTGGTACATCCAGTGCTGACCGATGGCCGAACCCGTGAACGGAGCCAGGTACTTGAAGCCCGCCGCGTCACCCGCCGGAGCGTTGACGATCGTCGTGTACTCCAGGGCGCCCGCCTCTTCGAGCGTGGCGCGAACCTCGGCGACGGTCGAGTTCTTCTGACCGATGGCGACGTAGATGCAGCGAACCTGCTTGTCCGGGTCGCCTGTCTCCCAGTTCTGCTTCTGGTTGATGATCGTGTCGGTGGCGATCGTCGTCTTGCCCGTCTTGCGGTCACCGATGATCAGCTGACGCTGACCGCGACCGATCGGCGTCATCGAGTCGATGGCCTTGATACCGGTCATGAGCGGCTCGTGGACCGACTTACGCTGAACGACGGTGGGCGCCTGGAGCTCGAGGGCGCGGCGGCCCTCGGCCTCGATGTCACCGAGACCGTCGATCGGCTGACCGAGCGGGTTGACGACGCGGCCCATGAAGCCGTCGCCGACCGGAACCGAGAGCACCTCGCCCGTGCGCTTGACGGGCTGGCCCTCTTCGATGCCGGCGAACTCGCCGAGGACGACGACACCGATCTCGTGAACGTCGAGGTTCAGCGCGATACCGAGCGTGCCGTCTTCGAACTGCAGCAGTTCGTTGGTCATGGCCGAGGGCAGACCCTCGACGTGCGCGATGCCGTCAGCGGCATCGGCAACGCGGCCGACCTCTTCGCGGGAGGCCGCGCCGGGCTCGTAGGACTGAACGTAACCGTTCAGCGCTTCCCGGATCTCCTCCGGACGGATCGAAAGCTCCGTCATCATCACTCCTTGTCATGGGCCCGCTTCGGGCGCCGAGCTGTTTTAGCTGGGCCGCGGTAGCGGCCCGGGATGGCGTCGTGTCAGCCGGACAGGTGGGCGCGTGCCTCGTCGAGACGGCGCGAGATCGTGCCGTCGATGACGTCGTCACCCACCTGAACCTTGATGCCGCCGACGACCTCGGGGTCGATGACGACGTTCGTCTGCACGGGCTTGCCGTACATCTTGGACAACGCGGCGCGCAGTCGCTCCGACTGCTCGCCCGTCAGTTCGACGGCGCTCGTGACGAGTGCCTGCGACTGACCACGACGGCTTGCGATACCGGCGAGGAATTCCTCCATCGTCCGGTCGAAGCGTCGTCCGCGGGGGTTGCCCGCTGCGCGACCGGCCAGGAAGAGAGTCTCCTCACTCACCTTGCCCTCGAGCAGACGGGAGACGAGGCCGCGCTTGTCCGCGCCGCTACGACCGCGGTCGGCCAGCGCGTCGCGCAGACCGGCATCGGAGGCAACCGTGCGCTCGAAGCGGAACATCTCGTTCTCGAACGAGTCGGCGCGTTCGGCCTTCTCCGCCGAGGCGGTGAGGGCTTCGACAGCGAGCTGCTCGAGTGCGTCGGACAGATCGCGCTCCGAGGACCAACGCTCGCCCACCGCAGCGGTGAGCACCTCGCTGGCCTCGTTGCCGACCTTGCCGCCGAACAGGCGCTGGGCGAGCCCGCGCTTGGCGTCGGCGTCACGCGACGAGTCGGCGAACGCACGACGGAGCGTGGCATTCCTGTCCATGACGTCGATGACCGCGAACAGGTCACGCGCCGTGGCCTTCGGGTCACTCAGGCCCGACAGCGTGCCGTTGAGCACCCGACGGGTCGAGGTGAGAGCCGTACGCGAAGAGCCCTGCATCAGGCATCCACTCGCGAACTGCCGGAGGCTTCCGGAAGGATGTCGCCGGACTCGAGCTCGGCGAGGAAGCGGTCGATGATGCCCTTCTGACGCGCTTCGTCGTGCAGGGACTCACCGACGATGCGGCTCGCGAGCTCGGTGGACAGACCGCCCACCTCGCTGCGGAGCTGAACCGTGGCCTGCTGACGCTCGGCCGCGATCTGCTTCGTCGCATTCTCGTTGATGCGCGTTGCCTCGGCCGTGGCCTGCTCGCGGCTCTCCGCGATGATGGCCGCGCCCTGGGCACGGGCGTCCTCGCGGATCTTCGCGGCCTCAGCACGCGCGTCGGCGAGCTGCGACTCGTACTGCTGCTTCGCGGCGTCGGCCTCCTTCTGGGCCTCCTCCGCCTTGGCGATGCCGCCCTCGATGGCCGCCGTACGCTCCGCGTACATGCGCTCCATGTTGGGAACGACCTTCGTCTTGAACAGCCAGTAGAGGATCGCGAAGGCGATGAGCCCGATGATCATCTCGGCCGGGTGCGGCAGGAGCGGAAGTGCCTCCGGCCAACCGGCGCCTTCAGATGCGAGGAACACCTTGGCTTCCTATCTGTTGAGGGGACTGATCAGGTTCGAAGAGCTGGATCAGCCCTGGAAGACGAACGCGAAGACCAGACCCAGGATGGCAAGGGCCTCGGTGAGGGCCATGCCGGTGAAGGCGATGGTCTGGAGCATGTTGCGAGCCTCGGGCTGGCGAGCCACACCCTGGATGTAGGCGGCGAAGATCAGGCCGATGCCGATACCGGGGCCGATAGCCGCAAGACCGTAGCCGAGGAATGCGATGTTGCCGGACATGTTGCTTCCTTTCGAGAGGCACCGGGACCTCTTCCCGGTGTCGCTGAGTTCAGAGGGTCAGAGTGTCCGAATCAGTGGTGTTCGGACGCCGCGTCCGCGATGTACAGAGCGGCAAGCATGGTGAAGATGAAGGCCTGCAAGAACTCGATGAGGAGTTCGAAGAAGGTCATCAGGATGGCCGAGGCGAAGGACAGGATTCCCGCGCCCTGCAGCCCGATGTTGCCACCGTGCAGGAGCAGGTACTCGCCACCGACGATGAACACGAGCAGCATGAGGTGCCCGGCCATCATGTTTCCGAAGAGTCGCAGTGCGAGCGTCAGCGGGCGGATGACGAAGTACGTGAGGAACTCGAGCACGAACATGATCGGCTTGAGCCAGCCGGGCAGACCCGGGGGGATGAGCGAACCCATGTACTTGCCGAAGCCACCCTTCGTCTTCACCGCAACCACGTGGTAGGTGATGAAGACGATGATCGTGAGAACGATCGGGAAGGCGATGCGGCCCGTGCTGGGGTACTGGATGAACGGGATGATGCCCGCCAGGTTGTTGAACAGGATCAGCGTGAAGCACGTGAGCAGCAGCGGAACGAACCGCATGAAGTCCTTGGAGCCGATGATGTCTCGGCCAATCGTGTTGCGCACGAAGTCGTAGGCACCCTCGGCCATGAACTGACGCTTGCTCGGCACGACGGAGAGCTTCTTGCCCGTGACCGAGACGAAGAACCAGCCGATGAGCAGGGCCGAGATGAGGAAAACGACCGCCGGGCGCGTGATGGCCCAGTTGCTGTCGCCGCCGATGAGGGGCCACCAGAAATCGCTCGTGGTCGGAGACTCGAAGGACTCCCCTTCGGCAACGAGGGCCGCGCCCGCGATGAAGCTCACAAATTCTCCTCAGTCAGCATCCAGCAAGAAAAGTCACAGTGTCTGTTGCAATCGGATCGGCCCTGCCGCCCTCGGCGGGGGCCCGATCGGTCGTGCACGCCGGAGACAGAACGCATTCTACCCGACGCAGTGGCGCGGTTCACGTTCGCCCACCTGCCCCGGCGTCGCCCGCCTCCGGGTCGTAGACCAGTTGGCGCGTTCGCATGAAGCTGCGCACCTGGAAGATCTGCCACGCCACGACCACGACGGCCACCGTGATACCGGTTGCCGGCCCGTCGAGCGAGTCGATACGGCGCGCAGCCACGAGCACCAGGCCGAGCACGATGATCTGGCCGAAGAAGACGGCCATGGCCGCAGCCATGATGGCCATGGGGTTGAGGTTGCGCAACGTGCGAAGGACGAGCAGACCGCTCGCGAAGAAGCCCAGGGCCAGCGCCGCACCGAAGAGGGCGGAAAGGCCCCCGGCGACACCACCGAGGACGAAGAAGACCACGGCACACACGAGCCCGATGAGCGCACTGGGCAGGAACGACGAGCGCAACATGGCGTCGAAGGGCGACACGGAGGTCACCCCGCGCGGTGCGGTGTCGTGGGAGTCCATGGGAGGGCTCTCAATCTGCTCTGGCGTGTGGTTTCACGTCGGGCGGAGGGGCCGGATTTCGGGGCGTCCGGGCGCTTGTGAAAACTATCACAAGGCCCTTCGGCGTCGCCAACGGGGCAGGCCCCACGTGAGCGCGAAGGCGAGCACGGTGAGCCCGATGAGAGCCGCCAGCGAGCGCTCCACGGGCCAGTACGCCATCGAGACGAGACCGAGCGCGATGCCGATGGACCACAGGTAGAGGATGAGCACGGCCGCGCGGTGAGTGTGACCGATCTGCAGCATCCGGTGGTGCAGGTGCCGGCCGTCCGCCTCCCACGGCTTCTGCCCGGATCGGATGCGTCTGACGATCGAGGCCGCGAAGTCCCACAGCGGCACCGCCAGAATGGCCAGCGGCACGAGCAGGGGAAGCATGAAGGCGACCGACGCGTCACCCGCACTCGAGACGACAGCCGGGTCGAGGTTTCCCGCGAACGAGATCGTGGCCGACGCCATGAGAGTGCCGAGCAGGAGCGAACCGGCGTCACCCATGAAGAGCCGAGCCGGATGGAAGTTGTGCGGCAGGAAGCCGACGCAGGCACCCACCGTTGCCGCGGAGATGAAGGCCGAGGTCGAGAAGACCCGATCCCCTGACGCCGAGGCCTGCTGGTAGGCGTAAAAGAAGAACGACGCCGACGCGATGGCGACCATGCCGGCCGCCAGACCGTCGAGGCCGTCCACCCAGTTCACCGCGTTGACGATGACGAGGATGACGAAGACCGACAGGACGACGAGGAACGGCGTCGGTAGGACGGTCTGCTCCCCCAGCGGCAGCATGAGGAACTGGACACCGGAGACGACGAGGACGCAGGCCGCGAGCGCCTGCCCGCCGAACTTGATGGCCCAGTTGAGCTCGGCGAAGTCGTCCCACGCGCCGAGGGCACACATCATGCCGGCCGCGATGAGTGTGCCGACGGCTTCACGCGTGCCGAAGATCTGGGACAGATACGGCAGTTGCGACGAGACGAGCGTCGCGGCGGCGAAACCGATGAACAGAGCCGTGCCGCCCAGGCGCGGGATCGGGACGGCATGCACGTCCCGCGCCCGCACCTGGGTCACCGCGCCGAAACGGATGGCCGCCCATCGTGCGAGCGGCGTCGCGACGAACGTGAAGACCGCCGCGACGACGCTGATGAGGAAGTACTCACGCACGGGCCGGCGCCGACCTCAGCGGGGGTAGGCGGGGAAACGCGTGACGAGGTCGGTGACCTGCTCGCGGATCTCCTTGGCGACGGCGTTGTCGGCCGAGCCGTCGGTTTCGGTGACGGCACGGTGAATGACGTCGGCGATGACGTCCATCTCCTCGAGACCCATACCCTGCGTCGTCACCGACGGCGTGCCGACACGGATACCCGAGGCCACGTTCGGCTTCTGCGGGTCGAACGGGATGGCGTTCTTGTTGAGCGTGATGCCTGCGGCGTCGCAGCGCAGTTCGGCGTCAGCGCCGGTGACACCGACGCCCTGCAGGTCGAGCAGCGACAGGTGCGTGTCCGTGCCACCGGTGGTCGGACGGATGCCCTTGGCCGCGAGGCCTTCGGCGAGACGCTGGGAGTTGGCGATGACGTCCTTCGCGTACTTGCGGTACTCCGGCGTCGCACACTCCTTGAAGTTGACCGCCTTCGCCGCGATCGTGTGCATCTGCGGGCCACCCTGCATCATCGGGAAGACGGCCTTGTCGATGGCCTTGGCGTGCTCTTCCTTGCAGACGATGGCGCCCGAGCGCGGGCCGCGCAGCACCTTGTGCGTGGTGAAGGAGACGACGTCGGCGTAGGGCACCGGCGACGGGATGGCCTTGCCTGCCACGAGACCGATGAAATGCGCTGCATCGACCCAGAAGATGGCACCGACCTCGTCGGCGATGGCGCGGAAGCGCTCGAAGTCGATGAGACGCGGGATGGCGGAGCCGCCGGCGAGGATGACCTTCGGCTTGTGCTCCTTGGCGAGGCGCTCGACCTCGTCGTAGTCGATGTCCTCGGTCTCCTTGTCGACGCCGTAGCCGACGGCGTTGAACCACTTACCCGAGAACGAAACCTTGGTGCCGTGCGTGAGGTGCCCGCCCATGGGCAGGCTCATGGCGAGGATGGTCTCGCCCGGCTGCATGAAGGCGCCGTAGACAGCCTGGTTCGCGGAGGCACCCGAGTGCGGCTGCACGTTCGCGTGATCGGCGCCGAACAGTGCCTTGGCGCGCTCGATGGCGATCTCCTCGGCCTTGTCGACCTCCGAGCAACCGCCGTAGTAGCGGCGGCCCGGGTAGCCCTCGGCGTACTTGTTCGACAGCGTCGAACCGAGCGCCGTGAGGACGGCCGGGCTCGACATGTTCTCGCTCGCGATGAGCTGCAGACCGCCGCGCAGACGATCGAGTTCGGAAATCAGCACACCGGCGATGTCGGGATCGAAGGACTCGAGGGCGGCGTAGTCGGAGCCGTAGAACGTCGTCATGGGTTCAACCTTAGTCGGTGGGACGCCCGGGACGACCGGGCAGTTCGGCACTTCGTACGGGCTCACGCTCGAAGGGCGGCTCTGCGCCCACGCCGCCCGCAGGCATGGCCTGGGTGGCGTCGCTCGAGCGGTCGACGTCAGCGCCCGCGCCGGGCGTCACCGGAACGGCACGCGTGCGCCGCTCGGCCCGCGTGGCGGGGGCCGCCGCGCTCTCGTCGGCGGCACTCTCGTCGCGGGAGTCGGTGGGACTTTGTGCGGCGTGGGTGGCGTCGCTCTCGTCGCCCGTCGAGGCGTCGGCCTCGGCGGCGGCTTCCTCGTCGGCCCGGGGCGTCTCGGAGACCGGAGCGCCGGTGGAGTCGAGCAGATCGATCGGGCCGAGCACCTCACGCAGCTGTTCGGGCGTGATGCCACCGCGGCGCAGAAGCACCGGGTCGGCCTTCGTGCAGTCGATGATCGTGCTCGCGAGGGCACCTGAACGCTCACCGCCGTCGAGGTAGACCTCCACGCTGGGACCGAAGGCGAAACCCGCCTCCGTGACGGTGCGGGCGGTCTCCTCACCGGTGCGGTTCGCGGAGCTGACCGCCATCGGCCCACTCGAGCGCAGCAGCTCGAGAGCGATCTCGTCGTCCGGCACGCGCAGGCCGACAGTGCCGTTCGTGTCACCGAGATCCCACATGAGCGAAGGCTGGGCGCGGAAGATGAGCGTCAGGCCACCGGGCCAGAAGCGCTCCATGAGGCGTCGCGCGTAGGAGGGCACGTTCATCGCGAGACCGTCGACGGTCTCGGCACTGGGCACGAGAACGGCGGGCGGCTTCTCACGGCCACGTCCCTTGGCGGCCAGCAGGCCTGCAACTCCGTCGGGGTTGAACGGGTCGGCGCCAACTCCGTAGACGGTGTCGGTGGGCAGGACGACGAGCTTGCCCTCGCCGATCGCCACCGTGGCGGCCTCGATCGCCGCAGCGCGATCCCCGCTGGTCGAGACGTCAAATACCGGGCTCACGCCACACTCCTCCAGGTCGAATCCGCCCTTGTTGCTTCCGCAAGTCTCCCCCACCGGCGCTCGCACGTCGAACCCGTGCCACGCCGCGACGGAGCCCGCCGCGTCATCGCGTGAGAGCCCACGCGAGCAGAGCGAGCAGCGGCAGGGCTCCCTGGACCGTCGCGGCACGCAGCTTGGCGCGATCGCTCGTCACGAGAACGAGCGCCGCCGCCACCATGAAGGCGCACCCGGTGACTAAGAGGGTCGAACCGACGGTCGGTGCTGCCCACAGGCAGACAACGCCCACGGCGACCTGGAGCGCGAGCAGAAGGTTGTACCAGCCCTGGTTGTACGCCCAGGGGCGCATGATCTCGGCCTCTTCGCGGCTCGCGATACCGAAGACCTTCATCGTCGCGGGGTCGGTGATGCGCAGCGACTCGAGCACGAAGATGTAGACGTGGACAAGAGCAGCCAGCGCGGCGGGCACCGCGACGAGGATCTGGCTCATGAACGCTCCTGGGCGTGATGGGCGTCGAGTGGAACAGAGGATTCCTCGACGTCGGGGAGATGGGTGGGGCGGCCCGCGATGACATCACGGGCCAGCCGGACGAGGTCCGCCGGCCAGACGGGGTGAGCCGCGGCGTCGAGATCGTCGAGCGACCACCACCGCCACTCCTGCATCGTCATCTGCTCTTCCGGAGTGAGGGCTGCGGGTTCGACGTCGAAGCGAGGGCATCGGACGACGAAGAAGGTCTCGTGTTGGTAGGTGATCTGGTCGGAGAATCCGTGAGAGACGGTCCGCGAGGCGACAGGGCCCACGACGTCGGCCTCGTCGATGCGTAAACCCGTTTCTTCCCACAGCTCCCGCACGGCTGCGGTTCGGGCACCCTCCCCCGGATCGACGCCGCCGCCCGGGGTGGCCCACCAGGTGAAGACCGGGTCGAGGCCCTGGTCGGAGTCGACGTAGAGCAGAACGGCGTCGCTCTCGTCGAGGACGACGAGGCGCACCGCCTCACGAGTTCGCGAGGGACGCTCGTGGGGCGCGACCGCTTCGAACGCGCCCCCACCCTCGCGGCGGGCGATCGTCATGCGCGGCTTGTCGGCGGCGTCGCGCACGTCGTGGGCCTGATCGAACCCACGGCTCGCGAGGAGAGCTGCGGGCAGCGTCTCGCCCTGGACGTCGGCGTGCTCCATGACGAGGTGCCCACCCGGCTTGAGCAGTGCGGCCGCCCGCTCGGCGATCTGCACCGGGAACCTCAAGCCGTCGTCGCTGCCGCCGTACAGCGCGATCGAGGGATCGTGATCGGCCACTTCCGGGTCGACCGGCACCATGCCGACAGGGATGTAGGGCGGGTTGCTCACGACGACGTCGAAACGGCCCTCAAGCCCCGCTAGAGCCTCACGCGCATCCTCAACGCTCAAGTGGACGTCGAGGCTCGTCGCGGCGATGTTGTGGGCCGTCCAGGCCGCTGCGGCCTCGTCGAGCTCAACTGCGCAGACATCGAGATCCGGGCGCTCGTGCTTGACGGCCAGCGCGATGGCACCTGAACCCGTGCACAGGTCGACAACGCGACCGCCGTGCGGGGCCAGGCGGATCGTCTCGTCGACGAGCATCTCCGTCTCCGGGCGGGGCACGAAAACGCCCGGCCCGACACTGAGCTCGAGGTGGCGGAACGGCGCCTTGCCGGTGAGATGCTGCAGGGGTAGTCGGGCCGCACGCTCGTCCACGAGGCCGGCGAAGCGCTCAGCCTCGGCGTCGTCGAGGTCACGCCCGAGGATCTCGAGGCGTCGCACCTCCCCCAGGGTCACACCGAGAGCGTGCGCCATGAGGGCGGCGGCGTCGTGGGCAGCGGATTCGACGCCGGCGTCGTACAGGCGCTGACGCGCGTTCCGGATCACGTCGCGCAGCGATGCTGCCACCGGTTCAGTCCTCCTGGCCGACGGCGGCCAGCCGCGCGGCCTCGTCGGCGTCAACTGCGGACTGGACCACGGCGTACAGGTCGCCGTCGAGCACGGTGTCGAGGTTGTAGGACTTGTAGCCGGTGCGGTGATCGGCGATGCGGTTCTCGGGGAAGTTGTAGGTGCGGATGCGCTCGCTGCGGTCCACGGTGCGCACCTGCGACTTGCGGGCCGCACTGGCCTCGGCCTCGCGCCGCTCGAGTTCGATCTGACGCAGGCGGGCCTTGAGCACGCGAAGCGCCGACTCCTTGTTCTGCAGCTGCGACTTCTCGTTCTGGCAGGAGACGACGACGCCGCTCGGCAGGTGGGTGATACGCACGGCCGAGTCGGTCGTGTTGACGCTCTGGCCGCCCGGTCCAGAGCTGCGGTAGACGTCGATCTTGAGGTCGTTCGGGCCGAACTCGACCTCGTCCTCCTCCTCGATGTCGGGCATGACGAGCACGCCGGCGGCGCTCGTGTGGATGCGGCCCTGGCTCTCGGTGACGGGGACACGCTGGACGCGGTGCACTCCGCCTTCGTACTTGAGACGCGCCCACGGCGCCTGCCCCGGCTCGGGGGTGCCCTTGGCGCGCACCGTGAGGCGGACGTCCTTGTAGCCGCCGAGGTCGGCGTCGGTGGCGTCGGAGATCTCCGCCTTCCAACCGCTGCGCTCGGCGAAGCGCAGGTACATGCGCACGAGGTCACCGGCGAACAGGGCCGATTCGGCGCCGCCCTCGCCGGCCTTGACCTCGAGGACGACGTCACGATCGTCGTCCTCGTCGCGCGGGAGCAGGAGCTTGCGCAGAACGTCGGCGGTCTCGTCGCGGTGCGTGCGCAGTGCGGGCAGTTCCTCGCCGAAGGCAGGGTCTTCCGCGGCGAGCTCTTCGGCGGCGCTCACGTCCTCGGTGGCGCTCTTCCACGCGTGGTACGCGGCGACCGTCGGGGCGAGCTGCGCGTACCGCTTGTTGAGCCGGCGCATGAGCGTCGGGTCGGCGTGCGTCGCGGGGTCGGCGAGCTGCTTCTCGAGGTCGTCGTACTCGGCGACGATCGTGGCTGCGGATTCAAGCACGGGGGCTCCTGGGCGTGGGAAGGACGTGGGAATGCAAAACGCCGACCCCAGCAGAGTTGCTGGGGTCGGCGTGTGCGAAGACTACTTGGCGTCCTTCTTGCCGTAGCGCGCCTGGAAGCGAGCGACTCGGCCACCGGTGTCCATGAGCTTCTGCTTACCCGTGTAGAAGGGGTGGCAGTTGGAGCACACTTCGACGTTGATCTTGCCGGACGTCGCGGTGCTGCGGGTCTCGAACGTGTTGCCGCAGGTGCAGGACACCGTCGTGGCGACGTATTCGGGGTGAAGGTTCCTCTTCACGGGGTTCTCCTAGCTGTTGAGGATGCCGCCGGGTCGTCTGCTCGGGCGAGCGACGTGAACCGGAAGCCAACAATGAAGTTTGCCAGACGAGCTGGACACCTTCCAAAACAGACGAAGCCCGGAACCTATTCCCGGGCCGTCGGCTGCCGATGCGGGACCGAACCAGACGCAGGACGTGGACGCAGCTGGCACCTCGGTGCGCGTAGGCGCGACTGGGGAAGAAACCTTCCCTACTTGCGTCCAGAAACGCCCCCGAAGACACAAGAAGGGAAGAGACCATCCCTATTTGCGTGTACGCGGGTACCACGAAAAGAGTGCGACACGTCATCGGAGAAGAGGGTGCGACACGTCATCGGATCAGAGTCCCTGTTGCGAGCCCCAAGCAGGCGACGGCGCAGACCGCTGGAAGCCGACCCGCCGCGTGTCGCAGCGAGACAGGCCCGCCAGGGCCTGGCCGCAAGACGCGCCTGGACGACGGCGAGGACCCTGGAAGCAGTGAGGCCGGTGCGAGCTCGCTCGCACCGGCCTCACTGCTGAACAGGATCAGTCCTCGTCGTCGTCCAGCTTGATGTTGGAGGTTTGCTGAACCTGCATGAGGAACTCGACGTTGTGCTTCGTCTTCTTGAGGCGGTCGATGAGCAGCTCGATGCCCTGCTGCTGGTCGAGTGCGGCAAGCACGCGACGCAGCTTCCACATGATCTTCAGCTCTTCGGCCGACAGGAGGATCTCCTCGCGTCGAGTACCGGAGGCGTTGATGTCGACGGCCGGGAAGATGCGGCGGTTGGCGAGGCCTCGGTCGAGCTTGAGCTCCATGTTGCCGGTGCCCTTGAACTCTTCGAAGATGACCTCGTCCATGCGCGAGCCGGTTTCGACGAGCGCCGTGGCGAGGATCGTCAGCGATCCGCCGTTCTCGATGTTGCGCGCGGCACCGAAGAACTTCTTCGGCGGGTAGAGCGCGGCCGAGTCGACACCACCGGAGAGGATGCGACCGCTCGCCGGGGCGGCGAGGTTGTACGCGCGTCCGAGCTTGGTGATCGAGTCGAGGAGGACGACGACGTCGTGACCCATCTCGACGAGGCGCTTGGCGCGCTCGATGGCGAGCTCGGCGACCGTCGTGTGGTCCGTGGCGGGACGGTCGAAGGTGGAGGCGATGACCTCACCCTTGACCGCGCGCTGCATGTCGGTGACTTCCTCGGGACGCTCGTCGACGAGGACGACCATGAGGTGGCACTCGGGGTTGTTCGTCGTGATGGCGTTCGCGATCGACTGCATGACCATCGTCTTACCGGCCTTGGCGGGCGCGACGATGAGGCCGCGCTGGCCCTTACCGATGGGGGCGACGAGGTCGATGATGCGGGTCGTGAGGACGTTCGGCGTCGTCTCGAGGCGCAGGCGCTCCTGCGGGTAGAGCGGCGTCAGCTTGCCGAACTCGACGCGCTTCTTGGCGGCGTCGACCGTCATGCCGTTGACGGTGTCGAGGCGCACGAGCGCGTTGAACTTCTGGCGTGCCGGCAGCTGCTCACCCTCGCGCAGGGCCCGCACGGCGCCGGTGACGGCGTCACCCTTGCGCAGTGCGTTCTTCTTGACGAGGTTCATCGGGACATAGACGTCCGTCGGGCCCGAGAGGTAGCCGGTAGTGCGCACGAAGGCGTAGTTGTCGAGGACGTCGACGATGCCGGCGACCGGCACGAGGACGTCGTCCTCGCGGATCTCGGGTGCCTCGTCCTCGAAGTCACGCCCACGGCCACCTCGGCGGCCGGAACGGTCACGGTCACGGCCGCGCTGACGACGGCGGCGTCCGCCGCGCTCGTCGTCATCGTTGTTGTTGCCGTTGTTGTTGCGCTCGTTGCGCCCGCCACGCTCGTTCTTGTCGGAACGGTCGTCGCGCTTGTCCGAACGGTCGTTGTTGTCGCGGTTCTCGCGGTTGTCCCGCTTGTCGCCGCGCTCACCGTCACGACGCTCGTTCTGGTTGCCCTGGCCACGCTCGCGCTTGTCGGAGCCGTCGTGCTTGTCCGGGCGCTCGTTGCTGCTCTTGTCGTGGCCCTTGTCGGAGTTGCCCTTGTCGGAACCCGACTGGTCGGAGGATCCGCGGTTCGAACCGGAGTCGTTGCCGTCACGCTTGCCACCGTCACGGCGCTCGTCGCGCTGGCCACGGCCGTCGTTCTTGGCGTTGTTCGACGCGTCGTTCTGGCCGGACTCGTTCTGAGCGTTCGCGCCGTCGTTCTGGCCGTCGCGCTTCGGACGCTCCTCGCCGCCGCGGCGACCGCGACGGGTACGCGGGCGTCCCTGCCCCTGCTCGTCACCGTTGTCCGACGCGTCACCTGCCGGTGCGCCGGCGGCGTTCGCGTTCGTGGAGTCACCGTCACGCTGGGCGCGTTGCGGCTTCTCGCTGGGCGCTTCGGCGGCCTGCTCTTCACGCACGGCACGACGCGCGCTCGGCGCGGTCGAGGTGAGCTCGCCGGCCTGCGGGCGGCTGCCGCTCACACCGTTGGCCTCCGCGCGCGCTGCGCGAATGGCAGCGACGAGGTCGACCTTGCGCATCTTGGAGATGCCACCGATACCCATGCTCTGCGCGAGCTGCTTGAGCTCGTCGAGGCGCATCGCGGACAGCGCGCCGCGCGGGCTGGACTGCGCCGGTGCGGCAGGCGTTTGTTCAGACACGAAGGATCCTTCCCCCTCGTTCGGCCCGCGTGTCAGATACGCGGACGGGATGTGAGTGGAGCCGGGTTCGAACAGAAACGAACCCGCTGCCGACCTCGTCCGGGGACGGACGGGGGATTCGGCAATGCACGAAAGCGCGGGTGGATCACCTGCGAGGCAGGTAGGCGTTCTTGGGACGTCGAAAGAAATTCGAGGCCTCCGCTGCCGCGACCGTGAAACGGTGACGGCCCGAGCGCCCTGGGAATTTCACCCGGGTGCACCTTGACGTTACACCCCCGACCTCACGAGGACGAAACCACGTGCACCCCACGGCTTGTTGTGCCGGGCGAAATGATCTCCACGTCGCTGGCCACCGCACGCACGGCTTCCTCTCCCTGCCCGCTCGTCAGGGCGAGCACGGTGGGCCCGGCGCCCGAGATGACGGCAGGGATGCCGGCGTCGCGCAGAGCGTCGACGAGGGCCATCGACTCGGGGTAGGCGGGGCGACGGGCTTCCTGGTGAAGGTAGTCCTGGGTGGCCGGCATGAGGAGACTCGGGTCCGCGGTGAGGGCGTGCGCAAGCAGCGCCGTGCGCCCCGAGTTGCGAGCGGCGACGGCGAGCGGAACGGCGGTGGGCAGCGCGGCACGCGCGGTGGCCGTCGACAGACGTCGCTGCGGCACGACGAGTACCGGCACGAGGTGGGGGTGCGGCGCGAGGACAGCGCTTCGCCAGTCGCCTGCGTCACCATTGCCGGCCCAGCTCACCGTAACGTTGCCGTACACGGACGCGGATGCGTTGTCCGGGTGGCCCTCGATGCTCGAGGCGATGTCGCTGACGAAGCGCAGCACGGTGTCGTCCGCGAGGTCGAGGCCCGCCAGGGCCGTCCCGAGCGCGACACCGGTGACCGCGGCACTGGCCGACGAGCCCATCCCGCGCGAGTGCGGAATGGCACCCCGGTAGCTCAGCCTCAGGCCCTGCGGAGCGTCCAGACCGAGCGCCTGCCAGGCGGCCACCATGGCCCGGTAGGCCAGGTGCGACTCGTCCAGCGGCACCTCCCCCTCACCGAAACCGGTGGCCTCGACGACGAGCGAGTCGCCCTCGACGCTCGCCTCGGCCTCGTCCCAGACGCCGAGCGCCATGCCGATAAAGTCGAAGCCCGGCCCGAGGTTGGCCGTGCTCGCAGGCACTCGCACTTGAGCGCGGGCACCGGCGGCGACGACGGCCCCGTCACGCAGCGGTTCGGCGCTCGTCACACGGTGCGCCATCGTCAGGAGTCGAGGCCGAGCGCCCGCGCCACCGAGTACGCGTCGACGTCGACGCGCTCGGGCTGGATGTCGTCACCGTCCGCGTTGCGCAGCGCCCACTGCGGGTCCTTGAGGCCGTGGCCCGTGACCGTGCAGACGATTGTGGCGCTCGCGGGAACCTGACCGGCGGCGTGCTTCTTGAGCAGGCCGGCAATCGACGCGGCCGAGGCGGGCTCGACAAAGATGCCCTCCTCGCTCGAGAGGTAGCGGTGGGCGTCGAGGATCTCGTCGTCGCTCACCCAGTCGATGAGGCCGCCGGAGTCGTCGCGGGCCTCCTCGGCCTGCTTCCACGACGCCGGGTTGCCGATACGGATTGCGGTGGCGATGGTCTCGGGCTCGTCGAACGGGTGCCCGGCGACGATGGGCGAGGCACCCTCGGCCTGGAAGCCCCACATCTTCGGCGTCTTCGTGGAGACGGCCGGCAGTTCGCGCCCGTCGGCGGTGGTGAACGGCGCCGCGTACTCGCGGTAGCCGCGCCAGTAGCCGGTGATGTTGCCCGCGTTGCCGACCGGCAGCACGTGGATGTCCGGGGCGTCACCGAGGGCGTCGACGATCTCGAAGCTTGCTGTCTTCTGCCCCTCGATGCGGGCCGGGTTGACGGAGTTGACGAGCTCGACCGGGTAGTTCTCGGCGAGCTTGCGCGCCACCGTGAGGCAGTCGTCGAAGTTGCCGTCGACTTGGAGCAGCTGCGCGCCGTGCGCGATGGCCTGGCTCAACTTGCCCATGGCGATCTTGCCGTCCGGCACGAGCACCGCACACGTCATGCCGGCCTTCGTCGCGTAGGCGGCTGCGGAGGCGGACGTGTTGCCCGTCGACGCGCAGATGACGGCTCTGGCACCGTTCTTCGCGGCCATCGACATCGCCGTCGTCATGCCGCGGTCCTTGAACGAGCCCGTCGGGTTGAGGCCCTCGTACTTGACGAAGACGCGGGCACCGACGCGCTTGCTCAGCTTCTCCGCCTCGATGAGCGGCGTGCCGCCCTCGCCGAGGGTGACGACGGGGGCTCCGTCGAGCATCGGCAGACGCTCGGCGTACTCGGTGATGACGCCGCGCCACAGGTGGGCCATGTCAGATTCCTTCCGCGCGCAGCACCGACGTCACGCTCGTGACGTCGGGCAGCTTCTTGATGGTGTCGACCGTGGTCGCGAGAGCCGATTCGGGGGCCTCGTGGGTCATGAACGTGAGCGAGGCGAGCCCGTCCTCGGAGCGGCGCACGCCTTGGCGCATACTCTCGATCGAGACGCCCTGATCGCCGAAGGCGCTCGTCACGCGACCGAGCACGCCGGGCTCGTCTGCCACCTCGACGCGCACGACGTAGCGGGTGAGCGATTCACCGATCGGCAGGATCGGCAGGTTGGCGTACGCCGACTCCCCCGCGCCGTGCGAGCCGCTGACGCGGTGCCGGGCGGCGTGGACGATGTCGCCCAGCACGGCGGATGCCGTGGGGTCGCCGCCGGCGCCACGCCCGTAGAACATGAGCTCGCCGGCGAGCTTCGTCTCGACGAAGACGGCGTTGAACGCCTCGCGCACCGTGGCGAGCGGGTGCGAGCGGGCGAGAAGCACGGGGTGCACCCGGACGTTGACGCCAGGGCCACCGTCGGCCCCGTCGCGCTCGACCTTCTCGGCGATGGCGAGCAACTTGATGACGCAACCGGCGCGGCGAGCGGCCTTGATGTCCTCCGCCGTCAGGCCCATGATGCCCTCGCAGTGCACGTCACTCGTGCGCACCCGGGTGTGGAACGCCAAGGAGGCGAGGATCGCAGCCTTGGCCTGGGCGTCGTGGCCCTCGACGTCGGCGGTCGGGTCGGCCTCGGCGTACCCGAGGCTCTGCGCCTCGGCGAGCACGTCCTCGAGGTTCGCGCCGGTGCGGTCCATCTTGTCGAGGATGAAGTTCGTCGTGCCGTTGACGATGCCGAGCACCTTCGTCACTTCGTCGCCGGCGAGCGACTCGCGCAGCGGGCGGATGAGCGGAATGGCGCCCGCAACGGCCGCCTCGTAGGAGAGGTCGACGCCGTGCTCCATCGCGAGTTGGTACAGCTCCGGACCGGCTTCGCCGAGGAGAGCCTTGTTGGCCGTGACGACGCTCGCGCCGTTCTCGAGGGCCTTCGTGATGAGCGACTTCGCAGGCTCCGTGCCGCCCATGAGCTCGACGACGATGTCGGCGCGCTCGACGAGGCCTTCGGCGTCGGTAGTGAACACGTCGGCGGGCAGGCCTGTCTCGGAACGGTCCTTCGACGCATCCCGAACGAGCGCGCCGACGATCTGGACCGGGGCCCCGACCCGGGCTTCGAAATCGGCTGCGTTGCGGGTGAGTTCACGCGCGACGGCGGCGCCGACGACGCCGCTGCCGAGCAGCGCCACCGTGATGGGCTTGGTCGTCATGGTCATTCCTCTTCCAGGGCGAGCAGGTCGTCGATGGTCTCCCGGCGCAGCAGGACGCGCGCGTCGCCGTCTTTGACGGCGACGACGGGCGGGCGCGGGACGTGGTTGTACTGCGACGCGAGCGCGCGGCAGTAGGCGCCGGTCGCGGCGACGGCGACGAGGTCACCGTCCGCGACGTCGGCGGGGAAGTTGATGTCGCGCACGACGATGTCGCCGCTCTCGCAGTGCTTGCCGACGATGCGGGTGGCCACGAGGTCGTCCGCGCCACCGCGGTTCGCGAGCGCCGCGTGGTAGTCAGCGGCGTAGAGAGCGGGGCGGGCGTTGTCGCCCATGCCGCCGTCGACGCTGACGTAGGAACGCACGAGGTCGTCCGTGGCCTGCACGGGCTTGACCGTGCCGACCCGGTAGAGCGTCACGCCGCCGGGGCCGATGATGCTGCGGCCCGGCTCGATCGAGACGCGCGGAACGGCGACACCGGCGTCGTCGCAGGCCGTCTTGACGATGCGCGCGAGCTGCTGCGCCATGTCCGCCGGCTCGAGCGGGGTGTCGCTGGGCAGGTAGGCGATGCCGAACCCTCCGCCGAGGTCGAGTTCGGGCAACTCGACGCCGTGCGTTCGCGCGACGTCGAGCTGGAGGGCGACGAGGCGCGTCGCGGCCTCCTCGAACCCGTCCGATTCGAAGATCTGCGAGCCGATGTGGCTGTGGAAGCCGAGCAGTTCGAGCTCGGGGTGGGCGAGCACCCGGCCCACGGCGTCGGCGACCTGACCGCCCGCGAGGGAGAAACCGAACTTCTGGTCCTCGTGGGCCGTCGCGATGAACTCGTGGGTGTGGGCCTCGACGCCGAGCTTGACGCGCAGCATGACGGGCGCGCGCAGGTCGTGCTTGGCGGCTGCCACGGCGACGCGTTCGATCTCCTCGAACGAGTCGACGACGATGCGCCCCACGCCGTACGCGAGCGCCGCGTCGATCTCCTCGAGGCTCTTGTTGTTGCCGTGCATGCCGATGGCCTCACCGGGCACCTCGGCCTTACGGGCGATGGCGAGTTCGCCGCCGGAGCAGACGTCGAGACGCAGGCCCTCCTCTACGACCCAGCGCGCGATGTGGGACGTGAGGAACGCCTTGCCCGCGTAGTAGACGTCGGCCACCGTGCCGATGTCGCCGAACGCCTGCGAGAACGCCTCGCGGTAGGCGCGGGCGCGCCGGCGCACGTCGTCCTCGTCGATGACGTAGGCGGGGGTGCCGAAGCGGTCGGCCAGTTCGGTGGCGGCAATACCGGCGATGCTGATGACGCCGTCATCCCCGCGGCGAGCCGTGCGTGGCCAGACGATCTCCTCGAGGGGGCCGGTCGGCGCGTTCGGTACGGAACTCACGTCGCTGTCTCCTGCGGTGTCGAAATCGCTGCCGGTCGTGCTCGTCGGGCAAGCCGATGAGCCGATCAATAGGGTACGGGGGCGGCCAGGCGGGCCGCCGTCAGCGCCCCTTCGAGGACTCTACGGGCGGCGTCGAACACCGGCAGATCCGTCCGCGTGGCGGGCGAGTGTTCGGCGAACTGCGTGGTGCGCTCCGCGAGGATGACGATCTGGGTGAGCAACGGACGGGTGCGGCCGGTGCGTACGGCGTCCTCTGCCGCTTGCGGGACGAGGGCGAGCGCCGCGAGGAGTCGCCGCCCGGCGCCATCCGCACTCGTGCCCGCGGCGTTTCCCGCCTCCTCGCCGGCCCCGACGCCCGCGACGGCGAGGGACGCGACCGAGTGTGCGCGTCGCACCAGAGCCAGAGTGTTCGCGTCACGGCGCGAGGCGAGGACGGACTCAGGTGCTGCGACAGGTACCGGAATCCGTTTCGGATGGGCGGCCTCGAGAAGCGCCCAGGTCAAGGCATCGAGGCCGATGCGTTCCGCGGCCGCCGCGAACGACATGGCTGCCCCGTCGATGCGAACGTCAGGCTGCACTGATTGCCACCTCGTCGTCGCCGCGTTGAGAGGGGCGAAGTCAGCCCGCAGGTGCGTGCACCACTCAGGACGCACAGCCACGTCGACGCTCAGTAGCCCCTCGTCGAAGGCCGCAAGCTCAAGCGCTCCGGGGGTCGTCTCGTCCAACGCCTGCCGAATCGCCGCGTGCGCCGCCTCGACGGAACTGGCGCGTCCCCGTTCGACCATGACGTGCGCCGCGTTGTTCGTGACGACGCCGGGTTCCTTCGACGGAGCCCACCGCCAGGCCACGCCGAGGCGCTCCCCCAGCGCCGAGGTCGTGGCCGCGTCGAACATGGGCATGAGCGTAGCGAGTGAGACAAAGTCGCTTACCGCTGGTGCGCCGCAGCTTGATCGTTCCCGCGTAGAGAATCAGGGAACACGTGCCCCCTGCAGGAACCGTCGCCCCTCGCAAGCTCGGGGCTCCTCCCGAATCCTTCGCGTTATTCAGGTATTGAGGAAGGCCGCCACACCTGCGCTAGCGCTTCGGCGTGACGGCCTTCCTCAACAAGTGCCCCCTGCAGGATTCGAACCTGCGCTCCCGCCTCCGGAGGGCGGTGCTCTATCCCCTGAGCTAAGGGGGCGGCGTGCGCCCTGAGGCGCGACTGCACACTTTAGCAGCGTGCAGGGAGCCTCACGAACGGTCGTTCCCGAGTGACCCCGCGACCGAGCGAGCAGCATCCTCGCGCGTCGCCCCACGCAGTCCCGCACGCACGGCCGGACGCTGGGTCGCATCAGCCACCTCGCCGACGAGCTCCTCGAGCACGTCCTCGAGGAAGACGACGCCGCTCGTCTCGCCGTCATCACCGACGACCCGCGCGAGGTGGGCACCGGAGTGCTGCATCGTGACGAGCACGTCCTCCACCTCGTCCTTGGGCCGCACCGTCGCGAGCGGTCGCACCCGCCGCGGCGGGATCGGCTCGGTGTACGCCTCGTCCTGCGCGTACAGCACGTCCTTGAGGTGGATGTAGCCGCCGAGGTCACCGCGCACGCTCGTCACCGGGAATCGCGAGAAACCGTGCTTGGCGACGAGGGCGTCGACGTCCGCAGGCGTCGAGCCGAGACGCAACGTCACGAGGTCGCCGAGAGGAACGGCCACGTCCTGGGCCAGCTTGTCCGTGAACTCGAGCGCATCGCGAACGCGTCGCTCCTGCTCCGTTTCGAGCAGGCCCTCACGGTGTGACTCCTCGACGATCATCTCGACCTCCTCGGTCGAGAACGTCGAGGCGACCTCGTCCTGCGGCTCGATGCCCATCTTGCGCACGATGCCCTTCGAGACCGACTCGAGTACGCGAATGAGCGGACGCAGCGCCTTCGTGATGCGCAGCAGCGACGGCGCGAGCAACAGAGCCGCGCGGTCCGGGCCGGCGATGGCGAGGTTCTTCGGCACCATCTCGCCGAGCACGACGTGGAAGTACACGACGACGAACAGCGCGAGCAGCAGGCTGACGACGTGCGTCAGCCCGGACGGCAGCCCGGCCGCCTCGAGCGGTCCCGCGATGAGATGGTGAATGGCGTCCTCGGCCACCGCACCCAGGAGCACCGAGCACACCGTGATGCCCAACTGCGAGCACGCGAGCAGGGACGCGACGTTCTCCAGCGCCTCGAGTGAGCGAGCGGCCCGTTTCGAGCCCTGCTCCGCGAGCGGTTCGAGCTGCGAGCGCCGCGCCGCCATGACGGCGAACTCGGCCCCCACGAAGTAGGCGTTGCCGGCGAGCAGCAACAGCGAGATCCAGAGCATCATCGGGCGTCTCCGTCCACGCGCGTCGAACCGCCGACGACATCACCGACACCAGCGTCGGTGGTCGCCTCCGACATCGGCGTGAAGCGCACCCGGTTGACGCGGCGACCGTCCATCGACATGACGCGCAAACGCCAGCCGGGCATCGACAGCTCGTCCCCGGCGCGCGGAATCCGTCCGACCTGCTGCATGACGTAGCCGCCCAGCGTCTCGTAGGCACGATCGTCGGGCACGGGCGCACCGATGCGGTCGGCGACCTCGTCCGGACGCCACAGCCCCGGCACGGTCCACGATCCGTCGGGCAGGTGACGGCTCGCGTCCTGCAGATTGTCGTGCTCGTCACTCACCTCGCCGACGATCTCCTCGATGACGTCCTCGAGCGTCACGACACCCGAGGTGCCCGAGTACTCGTCGACGACGACGGCGAGTTGCAGGCCGGCCCCGCGCAGCAGCACGAGGAGCGGCTCGAGCGTCACCGTCTCGGGCACGAACGTCGCCTTGACCATGAGGGCGGTGACGGGCACGTCACCGCGACGCTCGACCGGAACGGCGATGGCCTTCTTGACGTGGACGACGCCGTCGACGTCGTCCCACCCGTCGCCGAGCACCGGGAAGCGGGAGTGCCCCGTGGAGCGCGCGAGATTCACGACGTCCTCAGCGGTAGCCGAGCGATCGACGGACTCGCAACGCACCCGCGGGCTCATGATGTCCGACGCCGTACGCTCACCGAAGTTGAGCGAACGCGTGAGCAGATCGGCCGTGCCCTCCTCGATCGTTCCCGCCTCGGCGGAGCGACGAACCATCGACGACAGCTCCTGCGGGGTACGTGCCGCGGAGAGTTCCTCCTGCGGTTCGATGCCCATCTTGCGCAGCAGGAGATTGGCCGAGCCGTTGAGCAGCGCGATGAGCGGTTTGAAGACGACGGCGAAGATCTGCACGGGTCTGGCGACGACCTTGGCCACCCGAAGCGGCGCCGAGATACCGAGGAACTGCGGCACGAGCTCGCCGAAGATCATCGAGAACAGAGCGGCCAGAATCATGGCCAGCGCGGTCGACAACGCGACGGCCGCTCCCCCACTCACCCCGAGCGCCTCGAGGGGCGTCTCCAACAGGTGACCCAGCGACGGCTCCACGAGGTAACCGAGCAACAGCGTCGTGAGGGTGATACCGACCTGAGCGGCGGACAGCTGAGTGGAGAGCTTGCGCAACGCGGCGAGAACGGGGCGAGCGCCTTCGTCACCTTCGTCGATGGCGCGCTGGACGGCGTGACGGTCGAGAGCGACGAGCGAGAACTCGGTGGCGACGAACAGTGCCGTTCCGAGGGTGAGCAGAACTCCGAGAAGAATCAATATCCACTGCGTCATCAGGGCTTGAAATTATCACGGGGCTCATCGTGTTCTCGTCTTCCTGACCCGAACCTCGTAGCGCCCTCTCGCCCGAAGTGGCGCTGCGGGATAGGCTTGTCGTCGTATGCCGTGCATCCACCTGCGGCAGCGGCCATCAGGCCCAACCGAACGACGCACATGAAAGAGGCGCATCTGCGTGTCATCCCAGTCCCAGAGCTCTGACCTCGAGGCCTTCGGACCGAACGAGTGGCTCGTCGAAGAGCTTTACGAGCAGTACCGCCAGGACAAGAACTCAGTGGACGCCGCGTGGCAGGAGTTCTTCGCGAACTACCGCCCCGGCCAGGGCGGCTCGGGTGCCGGCACCTCCAAGTCAGCGGCTTCCGACGTGGGCTTCACCGATGCGAAGTCCTCGACGTCCACGAAGTCCGACTCCGCCAAGGAGAAGACGGAGAAGCCCGCAGCAGCCGAGGCGCCGCGCGACCAGCAGCGCGCCGAGTCGCAGCAGGCGGCCGAGCCCACGAAGGACACCTCCGACCAGGGCGCGGACGACAACCAGGGTTCCCAGCAGAAGCTCGACCCCAAGCAGGCGGAGGGCTTCACGCCCCAGCCGACGCCGCGTGACCACGGCGACGCCTCGGTGGGCGACCTGCCGGAGGCCGAGGACGTCGACACCCCGCTGCGCGGTGTCGCGGCCAAGATCGTGCAGAACATGGAGGCCTCGATCGAGGTCCCGACGGCAACGTCCGTGCGCGCGGTGCCGGCCAAGGCCCTCATCGACAACCGCATTGTCATCAACTCGAACCTCGCCCGCGGCCGCGGCGGCAAGGTGAGCTTCACCCACATCATCGGATACGCCATCGTCAAGGCGCTGCGCGTCATGCCGGAGATGAACGCCTCCCTCTCGGTCGACGAGAAGGGCAAGCCGCAGCTTCACCAGCCGGGCCACGTCAACTTCGGCCTCGCCATCGACCTGCAGAAGCCGGACGGCTCGCGCACCCTCGTCGTGCCCTCGATCAAGGGCGCCGAGCGCATGAACTTCGCTCAGTTCATGGCCGCCTACGAGGACATGGTCAAGAAGGCCCGCAACAACAAGCTGACGCTCGACGACTACGCCGGCACGACGATCTCGCTGACCAACCCGGGCGGCATCGGCACCGTGCACTCGGTGCCGCGCCTCATGAAGGGTGCGGGCACGATCATCGGTGTCGGCGCGCTCGACTACCCGGCCGAGTGGCAGGGCGCGAGCAACGACACGCTCAACCGCAACGCCGTCAGCAAGATCCTGACGCTCACCTCGACCTACGACCACCGCATCATCCAGGGTGCGACGTCGGGTGAGTTCCTTCGTCAGATCCACCAGCTGCTGCTCGGCGAGCAGGGCTTCTACGACGAGATCTTCGAGTCGCTGCGCATCCCCTACGAGCCGGTGCGTTGGGTTCAGGACATCTCGGCTAACCACGACGACGACATCAACAAGGTCGCCCGCGTCCAGGAGCTCATCCACGCCTACCGCGTGCGCGGCCACCTCATGGCCGACACCGACCCGCTGGAGTACAAGCAGCGTCGTCACCCGGACCTCGACATCACGAGCCACGGCCTGACGCTGTGGGATCTCGACCGCACCTTCCCCACGGGCGGTTTCGGCGGTCAGAACTTCCTCAAGCTGCGCAAGATCCTCGGCATCCTGCGTGACTCGTACTGCCGAACCGTCGGCATCGAGTACATGCACATCCAGAACCCCGAGGAGCGGGCCTGGATGCAGTCCAAGGTCGAGCTCGCCTACGCGAAGCCGACGCAGGACGAGCAGGAGCGCATCCTCAAGAAGCTCAACCAGGCCGAGGCCTTCGAGACGTTCCTGCAGACGAAGTTCGTCGGCCAGAAGCGCTTCAGCCTCGAAGGCGGCGAGTCCGTCATCGCCATCCTCGACCGCATCCTGAGCGAAGCGGCCGAAAACAGGCTGGACGAGGTCGCGATCGGCATGCCGCACCGCGGTCGCCTCAACGTTCTCGCCAACATCGCGGGCAAGTCCTACGGCCAGATCTTCCGTGAGTTCGAGGGCACGCAGGCCCCCAACTCCGTGCAGGGCTCCGGTGACGTGAAGTACCACCTCGGCACCGAGGGCGAGTTCGTGGCCGATACCGGCGCGAAAACCAAGGTCTACCTCGCCGCCAACCCGAGCCACCTCGAGGCCGTCAACCCTGTCCTCGAAGGCATCGCCCGCGCCAAGCAGGACCGCATCAACCTCGCCGGCACGGCGTTCACGGTGCTGCCGGTCCTGCTGCACGGTGACGCGGCGTTCGCCGGCCAGGGTGTCGTCGCGGAGACGCTCAACCTGTCGCAGCTTCGCGGCTACCGCACGGGCGGCACGATCCACGTCGTCATCAACAACCAGGTCGGCTTCACCACGGCGCCCAGCGCGTCACGCAGCTCGACGTACTCCACCGACATCGCCCGCATGGTTCAGGCGCCGATCTTCCACGTCAACGGTGACGACCCCGAGGCCTGCGTCCGCGTGGCCGAGCTGGCCTTCGAGTACCGCCAGACGTTCAACAAGGACGTCGTCATCGACATGGTCTGCTACCGCCGTCGCGGTCACAACGAGGGTGACGACCCCTCGATGACGCAGCCGCTCATGTACAAGCTCATCGAGGCCAAGAAGAGCGTGCGCCGTCTGTACGCCGAGGCCCTCGTGGGCCGTGGTGACATGGACCAGGAACGCGCGGAACTGCTGCTCAAGGACTACCAGCAGCAGCTGGAGCGGGTCTTCGTCGAGACGAAGGAAGCGACGAAGACGCAGAACGCCCCCGCTCCGGACTCGAGCCAGGGCACCGACGCCGAGGGCCATGGTGGTCTCGAGCGCCCGTCCGCCCAGATCGAGGACGACGCGAAGAGCGCCTACTCCTCCGGTCGTTCGTCGGCCATCACCGAGGCCGCCCTCCGGCGGATCGGTGACGTGTGGACTAACCCTCCCGAGGGCTTTACCCTGCACCCCAAGCTCAAGCAGCTGCTCGAGCGCCGCACCAAGATGGTCAGCGACGGCGGCATCGACTGGGCCATGGGCGAGCTCATCGCCTTCGGTTCGCTCCTCATGGACGGCACCCCGGTGCGTCTGTCGGGTCAGGACAGCCGTCGCGGCACGTTCGTGCAGCGCCACGCCGTCCTCATCGACAAGCAGAACGGCAACGAGTGGACGCCGCTTCGCTACCTCACCGACGAGCAGGCGTGGCTGTGGATCTACGACTCGCTCCTGTCGGAGTACGCGGCGATGGGCTTCGAGTACGGCTACTCGGTCGAGCGTCCCGACGCGCTCGTGCTCTGGGAAGCGCAGTTCGGCGACTTCGTCGACGGCGCGCAGACGATCATCGACGAGTTCATCTCGAGCTCGGAGCAGAAGTGGGCGCAGCGCAGCTCCGTCGTCCTGCTCCTGCCGCACGGCTACGAGGGTCAGGGTCCCGACCACAGCTCGGCGCGCATCGAGCGCTTCCTGCAGCTGTTCGCCGAGGACAACATGACGATCGCCTACCCCTCGACGCCGGCGTCGTACTTCCACCTCCTGCGTCGTCAGGCATACGCCCGTCCGCGCAAGCCGCTCATCGTCTTCACGCCGAAGCAGCTGCTGCGCGTCAAGGCCGCCACGAGCTCGCCGGAGGACTTCACGACCGGCCAGTTCGAGCCGGTGCTGAAGGACGCAAAGCAGCTCGACCCGTCCAAGGTCGAGCGCGTGCTGCTCGCCTCGAGCCGCGTGGTCTTCGACCTCGAGGCGGAGCGCGAGAAGCGCGGTGACGAGACGACGGCCATCGTGCGCGTCGAGCAGCTCGCACCGATCCCGGCCAAGGAGATCGCGGAGGCGATCAAGGAGTACCCGAACGCCGAGATCGTGTGGGTGCAGGACGAGCCGAAGAACCAGGGCGCCTGGCCGTTCATGTTCTTCAACCTGCCCGATATGCTCGAGAAGCAGGGCGAGACTCGTCGTCTGCGCGTCGTGTCGCGTCCGGCGTCCGCGTCGCCCGCCACGGGTAACAGCAAGCGTCACGCGGCGCAGCAGGCCGAGCTCGTCGAGCAGGCCTTCACCCGCTGATCGCTCAGCACTGACGAGAGCGGCGTCGCCCTCCGGGGCGGCGCCGCTCTCGTCGTCCGCGGACGTGCAGCCAGCGCGCCGGGCGACAGCGGGAAGGGCGTGACGATAAGCTGCCCACGTGTATTTCACGGATCGAGGCATCGAGGAACTCGCCCATCGGCGCGGCGAAGAAGAGGTGACGTTCGAGTGGCTGGCCGACCAGCTGCGAACGTTCGTCGACCTCAACCCCGAGTTCGAGATCCCGGTCGAGCGCCTGGCCACGTGGCTGGCGCGCCTCGACGATGACGACGACGAATGAGTGAAGGCGAAGACACCGTGGCATACCCGCACGAAGGCAGCGAACCGCAGTTCCGGCCGAGCGCCGACTTCCAGGTCACCGAGGGCGATCGGCGGATCGGCCTGTGCTTCGTCGGGGACAGCTACGTCAACGGCTACGGCGACCCCAAGGCCCTCGGGTGGGTCTCGCGCGTCGTGGCGCGCACCCCGCACGACGGCTCGGCGCTGACGACGTACAACCTCGGTGTGCGCGGTGAGAGCTCCTCCGACGTCCTCGCCCGCTGGCGCAGCGAAACGGCCCTGCGGTGGAAGAACTGCAACGAGCGACGCCTCGTCATCGGCTTCGGCACGAACGACGTCGCGCAGGGCATGACGACGGCCCGCTCGCGCCTCAACCTCGCCAACATCCTCGACGACGCGTCGACGAACGGCATCGCGACGTTCGTCGTCGGCCCGCCGCCCACGAGCGACCCCGAGCTCAACGCGAAGCTCGAACTGCTCGTCGACGCCCACGCCGACGTCTGCGCGCGCCGCGGCGTCACCTACGTCGACTGCTTCCGCCCACTGCTGGGGCACGACCAGTGGCAGTCCGACCTCGCCGCGAGCGACGGATACCACCCCGGCCAGGCGGGCTACGGCCTCGTGGCTTGGCTCGTCCTCCACGCGGGGTGGCAGGACTGGCTGAGCCTTCCCTAGTCCTGTCTTCCGGCGCGCCTACCTCGCAAGCTCGGTAGCCTCGCTCGGTGCGACATGCCTTCGGGCCTCACGCTTCACGCAGAGCGCGTGAAGCGTGAGGCCCGAAGGCATGTCGCACTGAGCCGAGCCGCTAGGCGAGGCCGGAAGACATGGCGAGGGAGCGGCTAGTACGCCCCGTCTCTCGCGAGCACTGCGCAAACGGTCTTGAAGAGAATGACGAGGTCGCCGGAGAGCGACCAGTTCTCGACGTAGTAGAGGTCCTTGCGGACCGATTCTTCCCAGGAGAGGTTGGATCGTCCGCCGACCTGCCAGGGGCCGGTGATACCCGGCTTCACGTTGAGGCGGCGGTGGACGTGCGTCTCGTACCCGTCGACCTCTTGCGGCAGTGGCGGGCGCGGCCCGACGAGAGACATGGAACCGGCGACGACGTCGAACAGCTGGGGCAGTTCGTCGAGGCTGTAGCGGCGCAGGACGTTGCCGACGCGGGTGATGCGTGGGTCGTCCTTCATCTTGAACAGCAGGCCGGAGCCCTCGTTCTGGGCTTGCAGTGCGGCGAGGCGCGCTTCGGCGTCCAGCACCATGGAACGGAACTTCGTCATCTTGAACGGGGAGCCGTTGACGCCGACGCGTGTCTGACGGAAGAAGATGGGCCCCGGGCTGTCGAGGCGCACGGCCAGAGCGATGAGCAGGAGCAGCGGCGAGAGCAGGAGCAGCATGCCAATGGCGACGACGACGTCGAAGAGTCGCTTGAGCGAGTACTTGAGGCCGCTGTAGCGCGGCATCTCGACGCTCATGAGCGGCAGGCCCTCGATCGGACGCCAGTGGATGCGCGGGCCCGCGACATCCGTCATACGGCTCGCGAGCGCCAGACGAATGTCGGTGTCCTCGAGTTGCCACCCGAGTTCGCGAAGCTGCTTGCGGTTGACGCGGTTGTGACCCGCGACGATGACCATCGACGCGTGGTGGCTGTGCACGGCCGGCACAACATCGGCCAGCCCACCGATCTGCGGCACCACCAGTCCGTTGGCCAACTCGAAGGTCGGAACATCGTGAGTCTCGGTGGCCACCCCGCGCACGACGAGGCCGGCTTCGGGGTTACGGGTGATGCCCTCGGCGACGTAGCGAACCTCTTGCGGCGAGCCGACGACGATGACGCCGTCGACGAGCCGGAAACGACGGCGGCGATTGACGATCCAGCGCCGGACGAGCGCACGCTCGATGAGGAGCAGCACGAGCCCGAGTGGGAGTGCGATGGCGAGGAAGCCTCGCGCCACCTGGAGACGAAGTAACTCACTGACGATGGCGAGCGCGCCGAACGTACCGAACGTCGCTCGGACGATGCCTCGGTACTCGTCGGAGCCGATGGCCAGGGCGTCGACGTGGTAGGCCTGGTTCCACTGGAGCGCCGCGACCCATCCCACGACGAGGCTGACAACGACGGCGACATACAGCTTGAACTGACCGTCGACCGCTTCGAGGGACGTCTCGGCCGTCCAGAATCGTGCGAAGAAGGCTGCCACCACACTGAACGTCACGACGGCGAGGTCGAGAACGAACAGGACGAGCACGATCTTGCGTCGCCAGTCGCTTCGCGGGGAAGCTCCCTGCTTCGCGGTCGGTGTCGTCATGGTGGTGTCAGGATTCCTCGGTCTGCCTGGGAGAAGTGGTGGGGCACGAAGCATCTTAGCGCTCACTATGCGACTCGACCTATTCCTGACTTCGAGCCACGGCGAACGCCTTGACGGGGTCGCAAATACGACCTGAACCGGCGTCCAACGCAGGCTGGGGCGGCGTCCAGCCCAAAAAGGTCACGATCGGGAACACAAATGCGCGTAGTTCTTCCACGGCGCCAAACCGGGTGGCACTCTTAACCCATAACTGGGACGAGCGACTCGTCCCGTCCGCGGAAGGATCCTCCATGCGTACCACCACTTCGGCCGTCGCCGCTTTCGGCGCCGCCGCACTCCTGCTCTCCGGCTGTGGCTCGGACTCGCTCGATGACTCGAAGGACTCCGGTTCGGGGGGTTCGTCCTCGTCCTCGAGTGCGGCCCCGGCCGTCAAGAAGGACGATGCGCTCGCCAAGCTTGTTCCCGCCGACATCGCGAAGATGGGAACGCTCACGGTCGGCACCGACGCCTCCTACGCCCCCAACGAGTTCACGGCCGCGGACGGCAAGACGATCCAGGGCATGGACATCGACCTGCTCAAGGCCGTCGCCGCGAAGCTCGGCCTGAAGCTCACCTTCCAGAACGGCGGCTTCGACTCGCTCATCGGCGGTGTCACGTCGAACAAGTACCCGCTCGCCATCAGCTCCTTCACCATCAACGAGAAGCGCATGCAGCAGGTCTCGATGGTCCAGTACTTCAACGCCGGCACGTCGTGGGCCACCGCCAAGGGCAACCCGAAGAAGGTCGACGCCGACAAGGCCTGCGGTCTCACGATCGGCGTCCAGAAGGGCACGGTCCAGGCCGACGACGACCTGCCGGCCCGTAACAAGAAGTGCGTTGCCGAGGGCAAGAAGGCCAACAAGCTCGTCGTCGAGGCCGAGCAGTCGAAGGTCACCGCCGACCTCATCGCGGGCAAGGTCGATGCGTTCGCCGCCGACTCCCCCATCACGGCGTGGGCTGTCGCGAAGAACGAGGACAAGCTCGAAAAGGTCGGCTCCGTCTACGAGGCCGCCCCGTACGGCATCGTCGTCGCGAAGGACCAGACGAAGTTCGCCGAGGCCCTTTCGAAGGCTCTCGAGTCTCTCGAGAAGGACGGCACCTACAAGAAGATCCTCGAGCAGTGGAACAACGGTGACGGCGCCGTCAACGAGTTCCCGGTGAACCCGAAGGCCTGATCACACCCCATGTCTGGTTCCACCCCGACCCCCGCCCCGGGCGAGCAGCGGCCCGGCGTCATCGACGCCAAGCCGGTGCGACACCCGGGGCGCTGGGTTGCCGTCGCCGTCATCGCGATCGTCATCGCGATGATGATCAGTTCGTTCGTCACCAACCCGAAGTGGGACTGGCCGTTCGTCTTCAAGGTGATGAACTACTCGCCGGTGCTCGAGGGCCTGGCCAAGGGCACCATCATCGTCACTGTCGCGTCGATGATCATCGGCGTCACCCTGGGCATCCTCCTCGCGATCATGCGCCTTTCGGACAACCCCGTCCTGCGCGGCGTCTCGTTCGTCTACACCTGGTTCTTCCGCGCGGTGCCGCGTTACGTCCTCATGGTCATCCTCGGCCTCGGCGTGCTGTACCTGTACCCGACGCTCGACATCGGTGTGCCGTTCATGAAGGACTTCGGCCTGACGTTCTACTCGCTCGACGTCAAGACGATCAGCTCGGGCATCACCGTCGGCATCATCGGTCTCGGCCTGTCCGAGGCCGCGTACATGGCGGAGATCGCCCGCGCGGGCATCCTGTCGGTCGACAGGGGTCAGCGTGAGGCAGCCGAAGCGCTCGGCATGGACAGCTCGAAGACGATGCGCCGCATCGTCCTGCCGCAGGCCATGCGCGTTATCGTGCCGCCCACCGGCAACGAGGCCATCTCCATGGTCAAGGACACCTCGCTGCTCGTCGCCGTCCCTGTGTCGGCCGAGCTCTTCTACCAGGCGCAGGTCGTCGCGAACAACACGTACAAGATCATGCCGAGCTACTTCGCCGCGCTGCTGTGGTACCTCATCATCTGCTCGGTGCTCATGCTCGTGCAGGCCCGCCTCGAGCGGAAGTACGGACGCGGCTTCGGCGGCGCGGCGACGGACGGCGGTCTCATGACCAAGGTCAAGTCACTTAGCTTCGGGTGACGGGGTGAACATGGAAGGCAACATGAACAAGCCACTGGTCCACGCCGTCAACGTCGGCAAGTCGTTCGGCAAGAACGAGGTGCTCAAGGGCATCGACCTCGACGTCCACCCCGGTGAGGTCGTCGTCCTGCTCGGCCCCTCAGGCTCGGGCAAGACGACGTTCCTGCGCTGCATCAACCAGCTCGAGACGATCGACGCCGGCCGCATCTGGGTCGACGACGATCTCATGGGATACCGCGACAAGGAAGGGCAGCTGTACCGCCTCAAGGATTCCGAGATCGCGGCCCAGCGTCGCGAGATCGGCATGGTGTTCCAGCGCTTCAACCTCTTCCCGCACATGACGGCGCTCGAGAACGTCATGGAGGCGCCTGTGCAGGTCAAGGGGGTTTCCAAGGCGGAAGCGAAGTCGCAGGCCGTCGACCTGCTCGAGCGGGTCGGTCTCGGTGAGAAGACCGGGCACTACCCGAGCCAGCTCTCCGGCGGTCAGCAGCAGCGTGTCGCCATTGCGCGCGCTCTTGCGATGAAGCCGAAGCTCATGCTGTTCGACGAGCCGACGTCGGCCCTGGACCCCGAGCTCGTCGGCGAAGTCCTGTCGGTCATGAAGGAACTCGCTCGCGAGGGCATGACGATGGTGGTCGTCACTCACGAGATGGGTTTCGCCCGTGACGTGGCCGACCGGGTCGTCTTCATGGACGCCGGGGTCGTCGTGGAGACGGGCCCGCCGCTGGAGGTCATCAACAACCCCCAGCACGAGCGGACGAAGTCGTTCCTCGCCCGCATGCGCTCCGAGCACGAAGCCGTCGCGGCGCTCGTGGCCGACGAGGCCGTCTGACCCGAGCCGGCGCTCAGCGCGAAGCCCGGCTGCTCCCCTACCCTGGGGTCATGCAGCTGGGCTTCGTCGTCGTCAGGGGTCGATCGATGGAACCCACGTACGTCGACGGCGACGTGCTGCTCGCCGCCTACGGCGCGCCCCCGCGGGTCGGCGATCCTCACATCGTGCGGCTGCCGGACGGGCCGGACGGGCCGCGCCCCATCGCCGTCAAGCGCGTCACCTCACGCGGCTCCGACGGCTGGTGGGTCGAACGCGACAGCACCCGTGAGGGTGTGGATTCCTGGCTGGTCGGTGCGCTCGCCGACGACGCGGTGCTGGCACGGGTGCTGTGGCCGCGAAAACCGCGCCATGTCGCGGCAATGCGACGCTGTCGCACCTTGGTTGCCACCTTTCGGAAGAAGCGAGAAAAGCGATAGGTTGGAACCAGAGTTGCTGTTCGGCAACTGTCCACCACCAGCAGAAGGAGTTCCCCATGCTGAAGCGTTTCTTCGCGCCCACCACCGAGGTCTCGGCCCACTGCGACCTGCCCTGCGGCGTCTACGACCCCGCCCAGGCCCGTATCGAGGCCGAGTCGGTCAAGGCCATCATCGCCAAGGTCGCCGACAACGACGACCCCGATTTCCGCACGCGCGCCGTCGTCATCAAGGAGCAGCGCAGCCAGCTCGTCAAGGAGCACCTGTGGGTGCTGTGGACGGACTACTTCAAGCCGCCGCACTTCGAGAAGTTCCCCGAGCTCCACACCCTCATCAACGAGGCCACGAAGCTCGCCGGTGCCACGGGCACCAAGGGTGAGTTCGACGCCGGCAAGGCCGACGAGCTCCTCGCCAAGATCGACCGCATCGCGGAGATCTTCGCCGAGACGAAGAAGGGCTGACCCTTCGCCGCTCGCGTACTGCGCAACGAACGGCCCCGACACTGCCTGCGTGGCAGGTCGGGGCCGTTCGGCGTCTCGGCAGGAATCCGGCGATGTGGTCGCCAGCCTCGCATGTGACAGAATGGACAGGTTGGCCCCCGACTTTCGGGGGGAATTAACCCCGACACAGGGAGTTCACGATGAGCAAGCGCGCACGCAAGCGTCGCTCGCGCAAGGGCAAGGGCGCGAACCACGGTAAGAAGCCCAACGCCTGAGCGTTGATGCAGTGAGTCACGAAGGCCCGCTCCCCCATTCGGGGTGAGCGGGCCTTCGTCATGGCTTCGGGGCGTCAGTTCTCGTAGCGCACCTGGGTGTAGCTGTAGCTGATCTGCGTCATGATCACGGACCGGAGCTGCTCCGGCGCCTGCTCACGGCCACACGCTCGCTTGACGAGCTTCTTGAGCAGCATGTCGCGCTCGTACTCCGTCAGGCACGGCGGGCAGTCGAGCAGGTGCTGACGCAGCTCCTCGTACTCCTCCGCGGAGAGTTCACCGTCGATGTAGGAGTAGAGGTTGGCGACGTAGTCGGGGCATTTGTCGCTCATTTCTTCGTCTCCCCCTTCGACTCCTTGAGGAAGCCGCGCTCACGCGCGTAGTCCTCGAGCTGCTCACGCAGGAGCTTGCGTCCGCGGTGCAGGCGCGACATCACGGTGCCGATGGGCGTGTCCATGATCTCGGCGATCTCCTTGTACGGGAACCCCTCGACGTCGGCGTAGTACACCGCCAGGCGGAAGTCCTCCGGAAGGTTCTGCAGAGCGCGCTTGATGTCATTGTCGGGCAGGTGGTCGAGAGCTTCGTTCTCGGCCGACTTCAACCCGGTGCTCGAGTGCGCCTCGGCGCGGGCCAGCTGGTAGTCCTCCACCTCGGCAGCATCCGACTCGAGCGGCTGACGCTGCTTCTTGCGGTAACTGTTGATGTAGGTGTTGGTCTGGATGCGGTACAGCCACGCCTTGAGGTTCGTGCCCGGCTTGTACTGGTGGAAGGCCGCGAAGGCCTTCGCGAACGTCTCCTGGACGAGGTCCTCGGCGTCGCTGGGGTTGCGCGTGGTGCGCAGAGCGGCGCTGTAGAGCTGGTCGAGGTACGGCATGGCATCGCGCTCGAAACGCGCGGCGCGCTCCGCCGGGGTCTCCGTGCTCGGGTCGGTGGCGGCGGAGTCCGTGGAGCTCTCGGCGTCGACCGTGGTGTTCTCACTCATCGCCTTCAACCCTAGCGCGGGTCGCGACGCGGCACGAGCGCGTTGCGGGGGCGTGGCCGCGAAGCCGGCCCCAAGGCTCAGGCCGGACGGCTCCACCGGCACCACAGGTGTGACAAGCATCCTGATTCACTTTCGGTTTCTCGAAAGCCCGCGGGCGGGCTTGCTGTTCGCTCACGTCAACAGGAGGTGGACGAACGTCATTCCCGAAAGGGAATTCGGCCGAGGACAGGCTCGTGTCAATCAGTCGGACGCACCCTCACTCAGAGAGGTTCGTCAGCCAGCCTCGAACCGCGTCGACGACATCGGTCGGGTTCTTGCTGAAACCGTGCGGCCCCTGGACGCCGACGACCTGCGCACCTGGAACGGCGTCGCGCACCGCGTCGGGTCCGCCGAACGTGTCCGTCGCGCCCTGCACGACAAGGAGCGGGATCTCGGCCTCGACGACGCTCTGTGCTTCACTCGTGCGCCACTTCTCGGGCACGTCGAGCTTGCCCGGCGGCATGAGGGGGAACGCGAGTGCCACGACGGCGTCCGCGCCGCACTGCGCCGCCGTGCGACAGGCGACACGGGCCCCGGCCGAGCGTCCGCCCTGCACGAACCGGCCCTCGATCTCCCCCGCCGCGCGTAGGTGCTCGATCACGGCGAGCCACGCTTCGTCGAGGGTCTTGGGTGGGGTGGCGAGGCGCCGTCCGACGACGACCCACGGCTGGTCGACGAGCACGACGCGCCTGCCGTCGTCGGCCAGCGCCGTGAGTCCGCCGAGATCGGGGGTGTTCGTGCCCTTGCCGGCTCCGTGGCCGAGGACGAGCGTGCCGTCAGCGGCGCCGTTGGGGTCGACGACGTAGACGCGGGCGGTGCCGCCGAGTGTCTCGACGTCGAGCCTGCGGTGGGCGCGGGTCGGCGGAACGGACGTCGCCATCATCAGCCTCCGATGATCTCGCCGGTGACGGGATCGAGGACCCCGACGAGCTGGTCGCTCGGCAGCGGGGTGAGCAGACCCGGGCCGTTGTTGCGCGTCGCGCTCACCGCGCTGGAGATGGGATACGCCTCGAAGGGTGAACTGTCCCCCGGGCGCAGGAAGGCCGCCACGTCGGCCTCGTCGGTGAGCGACGGGTCGAGCCAGTCGTCCCACTGCTCCCGCTCGAGGCTGAGCGGCTGACGGTCGTGGATGCGGTCCAGCCCCTCGCCCGCGCTCGTCGTGATGATCGAGAAGGAGACGACCCACGCGTCCGGGTCACCCTCGGGCAGCGTCCGGTCACGCCAGAACTCGTAGATGCCGGCGAACGCGGTGTCGTGACCGTCGGTGCGGTGCATGTAGAACGGCTGCTTGCGCGGCTTGCCCTTGGCGTCGTGCGCCACCGGCGAGACCTGCCACTCGTACCAGCCGGCGGCCGGCACGAGGCAGCGGCGCGCCTTCGCGGCCTTCGCGAACGAGGCCTTGTCCAGCAAGGTCTCGGCGCGCGCGTTGATCATCCGCAACCCGACCTTCGTGTCCTTCGACCACGACGGCACGAGACCCCACGTGAGGTGGCGCAGCTGCCGGGTGGGCTCGCCGCGGCTGCCGTCGTCGAGCTTGCTCGCACGCGTGAGCACGACGGGCGCCTGCTTTGTCGGCGCCATGTTGTAGTCGGGCGCCCCCACCGGCGGTTCCTGCGCCGAAACGAGGAGCGAACGCGTCGCTTCCCCACTCGCGTCGACGTCCACCTCGAACTCCTCGACGAGCTCACCCGCCCCGGCGCTGGCCGCATACCTGCCACACATGAGTCCCAGCGTAGGGGCATCGTCCGGAAAACGTTCCGGCCCGGGAGGTCGCGACGTCGCACGACGCCGACTAAGTTGGAGGTAGAGATCATTCGACCAAGGAGGACACGATGCCCATTCGTCGTATCGCCCGCGCGGCTCTCGCCAGCTACTTCCTCAACGAGGCTGCCAAGGCGTTCAAGAACACCCAGTCGCAGGCCGAGGAGGCCGCGCCGTTCGTCGAGTTCGTCAGCCGCGAGAGCGGCAAGAAGGTGCCGAACGACCCCGAGCTCGTCGTCAAGGCCCAGGGCGCCCTCATGGGTGGCGCCGGTGCCGCGCTCGCGCTCGGCAAGTTCCCGCGCCTTTCGGCGGCGCTGCTGACGCCGACCGTCGGTGCGAACGCCTACATGCACGACGCCTTCTGGGCCGAGAAGGACCCGGCCGCTCGCGGCCGCAAACAGTCGAACTTCTTCCGCACCGTCGCGATCGTGGGCGGAGTGCTGCTCGCGGCCGCCGACACCGCGGGCAAGCCGGGCCTCGCCTGGCGCGCCTCGCACGGCGTGAAGACCTCGCGCCGTGAGGCCGCTCGTGCGGCCAAGACTGCCCGTCGCGAGGCGAAGCTCCTCGCCGCCCAGGCAGGAAACGCGCTTCCCTCATGACCCCTGGTAGTCCCGTGACGACCGACTGGCCCGCCCCCGTGGCGCGCCGGTCGGTCGTCGGCACGTTCAGCGTCCCCGGTTCCAAATCCCTCACCAACCGCTACCTCGTCCTCGCAGCGCTCGCCGACGACGAATCGCTCCTGCGAGCGCCACTGCGCTCCCGCGACACGCTGCTCATGGCCGAGGCCCTGCGCAGCCTCGGTGTCCGCGTCGACGACGTCGAGGGCGACTCCCCCGAAGGCGCCGACTGGCACGTCGTGCCCGGTGACCTGCGGGGGCCTGCGAACGTCGACTGCGGCCTCGCCGGCACCGTGATGCGGTTCCTGCCGCCGGTCGCCGCGCTCGCCGACGGCCCGGTCACCTTCGATGGCGACCCGCACGCCCGCAAGCGCCCCATGGGCCCCGTGCTCAAGGCCCTCATCGAGCTGGGCGTACCTGTCGAGGACGCCGACGGTGGCCCCGCGAGCGCCCTGCCGTTCACAGTGCGCGGCCAGGGCCGCGTGGACGGTGGCCGCGTCGAGGTCGACGCCTCCACGAGTTCCCAGTTCGTCTCCGCACTCCTCCTCGCGGGCGCGCGCTTCAGCGAGGGCGTCACGGTCGTTCACACCGGCGAGGCGCTGCCGAGCATCCCGCACATCGACATGACCGTCGAGGTGCTGCGCGACGCGGGCGTCGTCATCGAGGTCGACGAGAACGACGGCGCCTGGAGCTGGACCGTCGAGCCGAGCGACATCCGTTCCCTCGACGTCATGGTCGAGCCCGACCTGTCGAACGCCGCGCCCTTCCTCGCGGCTGCTGCCGTCACCGGCGGTGAGGTGTCCATGGCGGACTGGCCCACGTACACGACGCAACCGGGCGACCAGATCCGTGACGTGCTCGAGCGCATGGGCGCCACGTGCACCCTCGACCGTGAGGGTCTGCGCGTCACCGGCCCGCAGCAGCTGCGCGGCATCGACGTCGATCTCGCGGAGGCCTCGGAACTGACGCCCGTCGTCGTCGCGCTTTGCGCGTTGGCCGACGGTGAGTCGCGCATCCGCGGCGTCGCCCACATCCGCGGCCACGAGACCGACCGCCTCGCCGCGCTCGCGGCCGAGTTCGGCGCCCTCGGAGTCGACGTGTCCGAGACCGAGGACGGCCTCGTCATCCGCCCGCGCCCTGCCGACCAGTTGCGTGGCGGCTTGTTCCGCACCTACGACGACCACCGGATGGCCATGGCCGCCGCCGTGGTCGGCCTGCGGGTTCCGGGCGTCGTCATCGAGAACATCGCGACGACCGGCAAGACCCTGCCGGAGTTCGACCGACGCTGGAGCGCACTCGTCTCCGCGAGCGCCGAAGCCCACTGACGTGGCAGGTCGCAACTGGAGCGAGGCCGACGTTCGGGTACGCCCGGGCCGCAGGAATTCGCGCCCGCGCACGAAGGATCGTCCGAAGCACGAGGACGCCGTCGTCGGCATGGTCATCGGTGTCGACCGTGGCCGCTGGTCGGTGCTGCTCGACGGTCGGCGCATCACGGCGATGCGGGCACGCGAGCTGTCCCGCACGCCCGTCGTCGTCGGTGACCGCGTCGCCCTCGTCGGAGACACGAGCGGCAACGCCGGCACGCTCGCGCGCATCGTGCGCGTCGAAGAACGCACGAGTGTCCTGCGGCGAACGGCCGACGACACCGACCCGTACGAGCGCGTCATCGTCGCCAACGCCGATCAGCTCGTCATGGTGACGGCGCTCGCCAACCCGGAACCGCGCACCGGCCTCATCGATCGGTGCCTCGTCGCCGCGTACGACGCGGGGCTCGACCCGCTGCTCGCGCTGACGAAGGCCGACCTCGTCGACCCGGCCGCCTTCCTCGCGAACTACGCCGCGCTCGACGTGCCGTACACGGTGACGTCGGCGCAGGAACTGAGCGACGACCAGCGCGAGGAGCTCATCGCCTCCAGTGGCCGAGTGCCCCGTCGTCTCGACGGGCTGGACGAACTGCGCGAACGGCTCGCCGGTCGCGTCAGCGTGCTCGTCGGCCACTCCGGCGTCGGCAAGTCAACACTCGTCAACGCGCTCGTGCCCGACGCGGCGCGCACGACCGGGCACGTCAACGACGTCACCGGTCGCGGTCGCCACACGTCGACGTCCGCTGTTGCCCTCGAGTTGCCCGGCGGCGGTTGGGTTATCGACACCCCGGGCATCCGCTCGTTCGGCCTCGCGCACGTCGACCCGACGACGATCGTCGAACACTTCCCCGATCTCGCGCCGGGCACCGCGAACTGTCCACGCGGTTGCACGCACGACGAGCCGGACTGTGCCCTCGATACCTTCGTGGCCGAAGGTGGGGCCGGTGAGAGCGGGCAACAGCGGTTGGAGTCGTTGCGGCGTCTCCTGCGCTCCCGGGACGTCCCCGACAAGGACGAGCACATGGAACGGCGATGACGCCGCCGACGGAGCAACGACGCACCCGAGTTGCCGGGGAGGAAAGTCGCGTCGCCGGCGGCGTGCGCACGCTCGGCGAGGCTCTCGCCCGACTGCTCCAGCCGGCGGCCCACCGCCTCGGACTCGTCGGTGCGGACGTCGTCCCGCTGCTCGTGCTCCTCGTGTGCGCCGTCGTGCTCTTCGTCGGCCTCGCCGGTGGCGCTGAGGTCTACGAGGGCGTGCGTGAACGCGGCGATCTCGCCCGCTTCGACGAGCCCGTTCTCGACTGGGCCGTGAGCCACCGCAGCGGCGGGCTCGACTCGGCCGTCACCGCCTTCACGCATCTCGGCGGGCCGGTCTATTTCCCGATCATCCTCGTGGTTCTCCTCGCGGTGTTCACATGGCTGCGGCGCACCGCGTCCCCCTTCCTCGTCCTGGCGCTCGGGCTCGGCTCGGCTCTGGTCTTCACTGCAGCGGGCAAGGACATCACAGCGCGCTCTCGACCGCCGCGTGCCCTCGCGGTGCCGCCCTACGAGTCCTCGCCATCGTTCCCGAGCGGCCACACCGTCACCGCCACCGTGACGGCGGTGCTCTTCGCCTATCTCGTGTTCCTCACCGCCCGCTCACGACGGGTGCGCACGGTCGCCGTCGTGCTGTGCTCGCTGTGGGCCCTGCTCATGGGACTCTCGCGCGTCTTCCTCGGCCACCACTGGCTCACCGACGTCATGGCCGGCTGGTGCCTCGGTGTCGCGTGGGGCGCACTCGTGATCGTCGTCAACACGGCACGGCTCCTGCTGCGCACCCGCCACCGCCGCCTCGACGACGCCGGCGACACGCCTGTCGCCGGCTGACGGAGCACGCGGCGAGAGGGGGCACCCGCGCCGACCGGGTAGCGTGACGGGGTGACCCCCATTCTTCGAGAAGCCAGCCCGTACCACGACGATCTGCGGCTCGCCCACGTGCTCGCCGACTCCGTCGAGGAGATCACGATGGGACGCTTCGGCGCGCCCGACCTGAGCATCGAGACGAAGCCGGACCTCACCCCCGTCACGGAGGCCGACCGTGAGGCCGAGCGCGTCGTTCGGGAGAACCTCAAGCGCGCTCGCCCCCGCGACGCCGTCAAGGGCGAGGAGTTCGGCGAAACGGGCAAGGGCCCGCGTCGATGGATCATCGACCCGATCGACGGCACGAAGAACTACGTCCGCGGCGTGCCGGTCTGGGCCACCCTCATCGCGCTCGTCGACGGCGACGAACCCGTGGTGGGCCTCGTCGCGGCGCCCGCGCTGCACCGACGGTGGTGGGCGGCCAAGGACGCCGGCGCCTGGACCGGCCGTAACCTCACGAGCGCGACGCAGATCCACGTCTCCAAGGTCGACTCGCTGGCCGACGCGTCCCTCAGCTACTCCTCCTTCAACGGCTGGGCCGAGCGGGGCAAGGACATGGACCTGTTCCGCCTGAGCAAGGAGGTATGGCGCTCACGGGCGTACGGCGACTTCTTCTCCCACATGCTCGTCGCGCAGGGAAGCGTCGACATCGCGCCCGAGCCGGAGCTCGAGGACTACGACATGGCGGCACTCGTGCCCATCGTCACCGAAGCCGGCGGGCGCTTCAGCGGTCTCGACGGACGCGACGGCTGCTGGAGCGGCAACGGCGTCTCGACGAACGGCCTGCTCCACGCCGAGGTTCTCGCGCGCCTCGGGGACAATTCCCCGGCGCCCTCCCTCATCCCGAGCGAGTGACACAGCATCCTCCGACACGACGAAGGCCCCAGCCGTTTCCGGCGGGGGCCTTCGTCGTGTCGCTGGGACGCAGATCAGTTCTTCGGCGTCTCGATCTGCGCCGGCTCGTCCTTGGCCTCGATGGCGTGGTTGGTCTTGGACTCGGCCAACAGGCCCGGCACCTCGACGCTCGGGCGGTACTTGTCGCCCAGTTCGTCGATTGCGAGGCGCGCGTGAACCTGCTGCTCGGTGGCCGTGCGCTCGTCACGGTTGTCGCCGAGGAAGGCCAAGGCCCAACTGATCATTGTCGTCAGACGCGACTTGAAACCGATGATGTAGAACAGGTGCACGCCGAGCCACATGAGCCAGGCGATGAAGCCCTCGGTCTCGAGGCGACCGACCTTCGTCACGGCGGAGAAGCGCGAGATGGTGGCCATCGAACCCTTGTCGAAGTACTTGAACGGGCCCGGGGACGGCTGGCCCTTGACACGCGCGAGGATCGACGTCGCGGCGTAACGGCCGCCCTGGATGGCTACCTGCGCCACGCCGGGCAGCTTGTTGAGGCTCATCATGTCGCCGACGACGTAGATCTCCGGGTGGCCCGGCAGCGACAGGTCGGGCTGCACTGCGATACGACCCGAGCGGTCGACCTCGGCACCCGTCTTCTCGCCGAGCAACTTGCCCAGCGGGCTGGCCGCGACGCCGGCGGCCCACACCTTGCACACCGAGTCGATGCGCGTGACGGTGCCGTCCTCGGTCTTCATCTCGATGCCCGTGGCATCGACGTTCGTCACCATCTGGCCCAGGAGCACCTCGACGCCCATGCTCTCGAGCTGCCCCTGGGCCTTCTTGCCGAGGTTCGCCCCGAACGGCGGCAGCACCTGCGGTGCGGCATCGACGAGGACGACGCGGGCGTCCTTGGGGTTGATGTGCCGGAAGTCGTCGGCGAGCGTGCGGTTGGCGAGTTCGCTGATCTGACCTGCCATCTCGACGCCCGTCGGACCGGCACCGACGACGACGAACGTCAGCAACGAGCGCACGTCGTCCCACTGGCCGGCGGCCGCTGCGAGCTCGGCCGTCTCGAAGGCGCCGAAGATGCGTCCGCGAAGCTCGAGTGCGTCGTCGATGCTCTTCATGCCCGGCGCGAACTGGGCGAAGTGGTCGTTGCCGAAGTACGACTGGCCGGCGCCCGCGGCGACGATGAGCGAGTCGTAGTCGTAGACCTGAGTGGAGTCGAGCAGTTCGGCCGTGACGCGCTTGGCATCGACGTCGATGTCCGTGACCGTGCCGATGAAGATCTCGACGTTCTTCTGCTTCTTGAGCACCTCACGCGTGCTCGGGGCGATGACACCCTCGCTGAGGATGCCGGTGGCGACCTGGTAGAGCAGCGGCTGGAAGAGGTGGTGCGTCGTCGACGAGACGAGCACGACGTCGACGTCCTCGTCCTTGAACTTCGTCGCGGCGAAGAGGCCGCCGAAGCCGGAGCCGACGATGACGACGCGGTGGCGTCCCGTGGACTTCTTCTCAATCTCCATGAATTCCTCGCACATCTCTCGCGGCGCGTCTCGCCTGGCCCGAGCACGCACTCACGCACTGCCGCCAAGCTTACTCACCCGCGCGGGCGGGTCGTGGGGCGCACCGGCCGGTAGGGTAGGCCTGAAACAGGTGTGCCGGGACGAGATTCGACCCGTGCGCACGAGGCCAGGACGAGTCAGACGATTCGGTCGCGCCACGCGACACGAGACGACGGAGTGTGCGATGAACGGCGAGCACAACCAGAGGCAGCCCCACGCCATCCAGTGGAGCGTCCCGCAGCCCGGCGGCGCCGAACCGGCGTGGCAGGGCCCGAGCCCCGACGCCCCCGCAGCGAAGGCCCCCGAACCGACGCCCCCGCAGAGCGAGGCGGCGCCCGGCCTCGGCGCCCAGGGCAACTGGGGTTATTCGTCCGAGGCGTCTCACCCGAACCAGCAGGGTGGGCAGGAGGGCGCACGCGAGCCCCGCCGCGACGAGGCCGGGCACGGCGAAGAAGCATCGGCGCCCCTCGGTAACCCGTGGGGCTTCGAGCCGAATGCGGGTTCGGACGCCGGAGCCTCGCGCTCCTTCCCATCCGATGCCCACTCCGCATCCGCTCCCGGCTGGGCCGGTGCGGCGGGCAGCGGCTCCACCGCCGAGGAGATCTCGAGCTCCCACCCCGACAACGCCGGATACGGCTGGTCAGGTACATCAGGCGCATCGCGCTTCGACGCCCCGGATCGCAGTGACCACGCGCCACGCGCGAGCGACCCCTCGTCGGATTCCGCCTCACACGGTGCGTACGGGAACGAGTCGCGCTACGAGAGCGCACCGCCCCAGGCCGAATCTGCTCGCTCCTACGAGAGCGCACCGCCCCAGCAGCCGCGTGACGGTGGCCACACCGGCGGCTCCCGGCACGAGCGGAACGAGGGATCCTCGTCCGCGAGCGCGGCGCCCGCCAGCTACGCCTCGGCGCCGAACCTCGGCCAGACCGGCGCCGACAGCTCGGCCAGCTCGGCCGCCACGCCGCAGGAGTACGAGTCGAACCCGCCGCAGGTCATCGGTCAGAACGACGACCTGCCGGACGACTCCCTGACGATCGGACGCAGCCGCAGTAACAGCATCGTCCTCGACGACATGCTCGTCTCGCGTCGTCACGTCGTCATCACCGCCGACGAGGAAGGCCTCCTCCTGCGCGACCTCGGCTCGCGCAACGGCACCTTCGTCAACGGCCGCCGCGTCGAACAGACGCACCTGCACGAGGGCGACCGCATCGGCATCGGCGCCTCGACGTTCGAGGTGCGCGACGGCTGGCTCGTCTCGGTCTGATCGCCACGCGACCGCCGGCGGGCGTGCACGCCGGTGGTCAGCTTCGTTCGAGCACGTACCAAAGGGGAAGGACGAGCGTGAACGACGCTCAGCAGGAGCTGCACATCGAGGTGGAGGGGCGCCGCATCCGGCTGTCCCCAGGTCAGAGGTTGACGTTGGGGCGTGATCGGGCCGCGGACGTGCCCCTCGCGAACGCCGACGTCTCCCGCCGTCACGCAGAGATCTGTCATGAGAACGGCTCGTGGCAGCTTCGCGACCTCGACAGCTCGAACGGCACGTGGGTCGGCGGACACCGGGTGCGCGGATATGTCGCACTCCGTGGCGGCGAGAGTGTTCGCCTCGGCGGTGAACGCGGCGTCCCGTTCCGGGTCGGAATCTCGGCGGCCCCCGCAGAACGCACGGGCTCGAACACGAGCGCCACCGAGCACGCCGGCACCGGTCCCGTTTCCGCACCCATGCCGCGCGCCAAGACCTCCTCCGGTGACACTCAGGCCACGCACACGGGTGGCCCCACGGCGGCGAGCGGCCCGCTCCCCAGGGCCGCTGCTCCGGCCAACCAGGACGGTTCCGGCGTCACGACGACCGGGCCCATCCGTCTCCCCCGCCCGCCACGGGCCCCCGAACAGCGCCGCGCGACGGGCGACGTCTTCCAGGGCTGGAGTGGGCAGGTCGAACCGCAGCCGACCGGCCGCATGACCGTCCAGGGTGCGGCTCCACAGGCCATGAACGCGCCGACCGGCACCATCACCATCGGCCGCGGTCTCGAGAACGAGATCGTCATCAAGGACCTGCTCGCCAGCCGCCAGCACGTACGTCTCGTCCCCCAGGGCGACTCGTTCGCCGTCGAGGATCTCGGCAGCCGCAACGGCACCTACATCAACGGTGCTCGCATTCACCGCGGAACCCTGCGCGAGGACGACCTGCTCGCCGTCGGCCGCACACGCTTCACGCTCAAGCAGGGCCGACTCGTCGCGAGTGAGGACGAAGGTGACGTCAGCTTCGTCGCCAACCACCTCTCGTTCGTCCTGCCCGACGGCAAGAAGCTGCTCGACGATGTCAGCTTCGGCCTCGAAGGTTCGAGTCTCGTCGCCGTCATCGGCCCTTCCGGCGCCGGAAAGTCGACTCTGCTCAAGGCCCTCATCGGTGCGCAGAAGGCCACCGAGGGCGAGGTCTACTATGACGGCCGTGACCTCTACGACAACTACGAGGATCTGCGCCACCGCATCGGTGTCGTGCCCCAGGACGACGTCGTCCACCCGGAGCTGACGGTCCGCCAGGCCCTGCGCTACGCCGCCGAGCTCCGGTTCCCGGACGACCTCGACAAGGAGCCGCGAGAGGAGCGCGTCGAGGAGGTCATCGACGAACTCGGCCTCACGGCGCACGCCGACACCCAGGTGGCGCGCCTGTCCGGTGGTCAGCGCAAGCGCACCTCGGTTGCTCTGGAGCTGCTCACCCGCCCGTCGCTGCTCTTCCTCGACGAGCCGACCTCGGGCCTCGACCCGGGCCTCGACAAGCGTGTCATGCTCACCCTGCGCGGCCTCGCAGACGGCGGCCGCACCGTCGTCGTCATCACCCACAACGTGGCGAGCCTCGGCGTGTGTGACCGCGTGCTCATGCTCGCTCCGGGCGGCAAGGTGGCCTTCTTCGGCCCGCCCGAGGAGATGCTGCCGTTCTTCTCCGCGTCCGACCACGCCGACGTGTTCAACACCGTCACCGACGACCCGGAGCGCTCGCAGGACACGTTCCGCCGCTCTGCGCTCATGGACAGCCACGTCTCGGCGCCGCTCAGTGCACCTCGCTCACCGGCATCGACGACCGAGGACAGGGCTCCGCGCCAGCAGACGATCGGACGCCAGCTGTCGACGCTCATCCGCCGTCAGTTCCGCGTCATTGCGGCCGACCGGGGCTTTGTCGGATTCATGCTCCTGCTGCCCATCGCGCTGGCGGGCCTCGCCATGCTCGTGCCGGGCAGCCACGGGCTGCACACCGTCTTCTTCGAGAAGGAAGTCGCGGCCGCAGGGGGTGATCCGAGCAAGGTCACGCTGACCCCCGAATCGAGTCAGATCATGACGCTCATCGTCATGGGTTCGGTGTTCATGGGCCTCGCCGCGACGATCCGAGAACTCGTCGCCGAGCGACCGATCTTCCTTCGGGAGAAGGCTGTCGGCCTCTCCCCGTTCGCCTACATCGGGAGCAAGGCCGTCACGTACGGTCTGCTCATCGCCGTGCAGTGCGGCGTCATGGTGGCCCTCGTCATCCTCGGCAAGGGTGCGCCGGACGCAGCAGTCACCCTCGGCAGCCCGATTCTCGAGACCTACCTCATCGCGTTCCTCACCGGTCTCGCGGCTGTCGGTATCGGCCTCGCGCTCTCGAGCTTCGCGAAGACGAACGAGCAAGTCATGCCGATGCTCGTCATCGTCATCATGGGCGCCCTGGTGTTCTCCGGCGGACTGTTCGACCTCAACTCGGCGGCCATGCGCGCCATGGGCAGTATCTTCCCGAGCCGCTGGGGTCTCGCGCTCGGCGCACAGACCGCCGACGTGCACCAGAGCCTCACCATCCCCGGGCGCGAGCGTGAGTGGGATCCGTTCTGGCTGCGCGACAGCAGCAAGTGGGCTCTCGGCGCTGCCATCCTCATCGTGCAGTTCGTCGTGGCCTTCCTCGTGGCCCTCGTGAGCACGCGCCGCCGCAAGAGCATGTGACGGCTGCGCGGGCGCCTCAGTAGCGCAGGTCGCTCCAGACGCCCGCGTGGTCCGTGCCCTCCACGGTGACGATGCCCGCCTGCTCCGGCACGAAGCCGCGGGTCAGGATGTGGTCGATCTGGCTGAAGGCCGGGATCGAGCCGCCCATCGGCCACGTGGGGCGCCAAGCACCGTAAACGTGCGGATAGGCGTCCACCATCCCGCGGGACAACTGCCGGAACGCGGGGTGGGCTCTCGAGGCGTTGAAGTCCCCCGCCATGACGACGTGCTCGGCTGTCCGCTCACGCTGCCACTCCCCCTCCGCCCGTAGCTGGGGACGCCACTGCGCGACACCGTCGCGAAGCGGCGGGTAGGTGTGAACGCCCTTGACGACGATCTGTGCGCCCGGTGCGTGCACGCGTACGACAGGCGACTGGAGATCCCACGGGCCGAGCTCGGTGTCGGCGTCCAGCGTCTCGGTCGGGAACCTCGACAGGATCACGGTCCCGCGTGAGCCGTCGTCGATCATGCCGCGTGAGCGGTGCGGAAAGCGCTGGGCGAGGCCTGCGTCGTCGAGGGAGCGCAGACGCGCCGTCGTCATCTCGACGAAGACGACGACGTCCGGATTCGTCTCGCGAACCGCCTCCATGACGGAGGCCGTTTCCGCTTCTCCCAGTTCGCTGTTGAGGGAAAGCACACGAAGATGGTGATCGCCGGCCCTGGTTGCGACCTCGCGTGGCACCTCCGGGTGACTGCTCAGGGCGACGGCGGCAGCGAGTGTGCTCACCACGAGCGGCACCAGCGCGACGAAGCTCGCTCGTGTTCGCACAACGAGCGTGAGGGCGAGGCAACCGAACGCGGCGATGATCCACACCGGCGTGAGCGCCTGAAGGACCGGCACGACGTTCCCGGCGAGCACATCAACCCACATGAGGGACGCGAGGAACGCCACCCCGAGCGACGCGGCCGCCACGAAACGGCCTGCGGTACGCCGCAACGGCGGAACTCCACGACCGCTCGGACCGACGCCGTGCCGCTGAGCCGACGCCGTGAAATCAGCGGGGCCGGGCTCGCTCATCCGCGCAGGACCTGTCGCAGTCGGTCCATCTCCCGACGGTCCTTCTTCGTCGGACGCCCTGCACCGCGGTCGCGTACGGGCACCTGCGGGATGACCTCGCGGGGGCGCTCCGGGGTGCGGTCGTCGTAGCAGCGTGCCGCGACGGGGGCGCCGACGCGCTTGCTGATGAGGTCCACGACCCCGAGGATCCGATCGAAGCCGTGCTGACGAACGCGCACCTCGTCACCGACGGAGACGTTCGTGGCGGGTTTCGCGCTCACACCGTTGATTCTCACGTGACCGGCCTTGCAGCCACTCGTCGCGGCCGAGCGTGTCTTGTAGACGCGCACGGACCACAGCCACACGTCGACGCGGACGCTGCCGCGCTTTACAGGAGTGCTCACCCGCTCAGCCTAGGCAGGCAGGCTGCGGCCCGACTGCATGTTCGCTCCGAGAACGCCCCTGGAGCCTCGAGGAGACGAAAAGACGACGTCCGCTCCTCGCCGGAGCGAGGAACGGACGTCGAAGGGCTGAGCGATCAGTGCATGAACCGCCGGCGTAGGAGAACCGCACCTGCGGCGAGCACCCCCGCAACGGCCAGGCCCGTCAGCCTCACGCGAGAACTCGCCGCCGTGTGCGCCGGCGCCTCGTAGTCGGTCTGCACAGTCGGTCCGACGGCCGCAGGGGCCTGAGCCTGCGGCGCTGCTGCCGGCACGGCAGCCGGACGGGCCACCACGGGCGACGCGGGGCGCGGGGCGACTGCACGGGGCGTGGCGACCGGGGCCTTCGGCGTCATCGGCTTCGAGACGGGCTTCGGGGCCACGACGCCGCAGCGCAGCGACGTCGAGGTGCGGGCGCCGACGGCACCCGTGGCCGGGTTGACGAAGGCGACCGCGTGGCGGCCGTTCGGCACACCGATGGCTCCGTAGTCGTGGCTCTGCGGCAGCACTCGGGCGCCGGCGTACCCGCGACCGTCGAGGGTGACGTTCCAACGCGCTTCGGTCGCCGCAAGGTTGATCGCCCAGACGCCGATGTAGCCCTGGCCCTTGTCGCACACGGAGCCGAGAATCTCGACCGCCGCGGGATAGCGGATACCCATTTCCTCCGCGATCTGGTGACGCTCGGCCACCGAGGCGTTCTTGATCGTCCAGGCGAGGATCTCGTCGTCGTTCGTCGCGTCCTCGGGGTTCTTCGGCGCCTTCATACCGAAGACCTTCTCCGGCACGGCGCCGGAGGGCTTCGACGTGGGCTCTCCCGCTGGCGTCTTGACCGGCATCGTGGCTGCGGGCTTCGGCGCAGGTGTCACCGTCGCGGACCGCTCGAGCGTTGTGGCGGCGGCCGGGCCCGCGGACGGGACGGTTGCTGCGGGCACAGTCTGAGGGGCTCGCGTCGCCCTCGCCGCGTCGGTCTCCTCCGCAGCCTCCTGCTGGCCCGTCGTTGCCGGAGCCACCTTCGCCGCGTCGTCGGCCGTCAGCACGACCGGGGGCGTGACATCGGCGGCCGCTGCACTGGGGGCGATGGCGAGCCCGCCGAGAACGAGTGCGGGGAAGAACGCCGACGTGACGGCGGTGCGACGCAGACGCGTACGCAGTACGGAAGAGGGCATGAAGACTCCGGGGAAAGCGCAGAAGAAGGCGCGACGACGTCGCAAGACGAATCGTCCCACGCGCTCGGCCCGGAGAGGACACCCAGCTGACATTGTGACCAACTTGTTGCGTGAGCACGCAAAAGGCCCGGAACCTCGTTCGAGATTCCGGGCCTTCCGTGGTCCGACGTGGGACCGCAGTAGCGGGGGGATTCTGACCCCATTTTCCGCATTTGAGACGAAAAATCGCACTGACGCATCACTCGTAGAGCAGTGGCACTTGCCATCGCTCTACCCTGATCAATATCGTGCGCATAAACATATCACACGTACGCGCTGTCAGGCTGGCAGCAAATACAGACCTTGGAGCCATCCGGGCCCACGAGGGACCGCCACCAGCTGCCAGGAGGTGCAATGCCGAACAGTCCCAGGGAACTCCCACTCGAGACCAGCAGCGAAGTCGGCACCGTGCAGACATGAAGATGAAAGATGTACGGAAAGCAATCGCTACTGCGCTCCCGCACGTCAGGGTCCTGACTCCCTCGACCGTCCTGCCGGTGCAGCTGTACGGCACCTACGGCGACGAACGGTTCGCCTTCTACTGGAAGCGGCATCATGCCGAGCTGGTGGTCGGTCCTCCTGCCGAGTTCCAACCGCACTCTGCGAAGGAGCAGGAGAAGTTCTGGAGGCAGCGCGGGCGTGCCATCGGTCTGCACGATTTGGCAATCGAGGACGCTACCGCGACGTCGGTCGACTGGAAGGCTGCAGAGACGTGGATTGAGCCAGAGCCACGGCTTGTCGCAACAATGGCAACAGACACGGAGGAACGCAAGGAGAGCATCGTCGAGGTGTACCTTGAGCTTGAGCGGCGGCTCGCACCTCCGCGGGCCAGTCGAGGTTGAGAACCGACCATGCCCATAGACTCTCCCCACCGCCGATCACGTAAGGGAGAGTGCTGTGTTCAACCTGCTGGTGGGCCTACCGACAGGCGGCAGCCTGGCCAAGGAACGAGTCTTCGAGGGGACGCAGCCAGAGGTCCGTACTCGATTGCAAGCCAGCGGCGATGAGTTGAAGGCTCTGACCGAGCTGCCCACCTTGGCGATGCCCGAGCTCCAAGCCCAGGACGAACAGCTCGCTCGGGTCGGACGGATCACGAGGATCACTCCCAGCGGCAGGGACTACCTTCTGACCTTCGAGCCCAACCGTCGCATCTCACCAATCCCAACGTCTGAAATCCTGGCGATGATCCATGAGCTGGACGTGTCCAATAGGTTCGGACTGAACCGCACGTATCTGACGGTGAAGGACCTCGATCTCCACCGCACACTCCTCGAGCGTGACGGCGCCAGTGACATCACGCGGCCCAGCCGGGAGTACCTGAACTTCCCGACCATCTCGCCAGAGCCGAACCTGGTGGCGACCATGATGCCGTTCGCTGATGAGTTCAAGCCGGTGTACGAGACGATCCAGCGGGCAGCCCACGCGGAGAACATGCGATGCGAGCGAGCCGACACCATCTGGGAGAAGCACGCCATCATGGATGACGTCCTCACCCTCCTGTGCACGGCCAGCGTTGTCGTCGTGGACTACTCGAGCCGGAACTCAAACGTCTTCTACGAGCTCGGAATCACCCACACCCTGGGCAGGCCGTGCATCCCGATTGCACAGTCAGTTGACGACATCCCATTCGACCTCCGAAGCTTCCGCACTCTCATCTACGAGACGACACCTGTTGGGTTGCAGAAACTCCAGTCAGAGCTGACAACCCGGATCAGATCTCTCACTTCTTAATTGCTCCGCATTCAGCCCACAATTCCGCGATCGACGAATGGGGAGGCAGGTATTACCGGCCCATCTGCCGATCGTGGGTTCCCAGCACCAACTCGGCAACGTGCGCAGCCTCCCGGATCACGTATCTGCCTGTCTCACGAGACACACCGGTCGGAAGAGTACGTCCATGGCCTGAGCCCTGAAGGTTGCGAAGCTGGTTGACGGTTGACGCTGTTGTCTTGGCCGATTGGTAGATGGCGCGAACTTGCTTGCCGCCAAGGATATTCATGTCAACGAGAGCCGTGAGCAGCCGGAGTTGGTCTAGGGCAAGATGGAGCACCTCATCGAAGTCACGTTTCCGATCGGGCAGCATCGACCGCTCCTCAAGAACGAACTTGCTGATCGCTTCCAGCAGATCCTTCGCCACGCCAAGAATTGCGCCCGGATCGTCGACGTTCTGCTGGATCCGGGCGAGCTGTTCGTCGAGTGCGGGTCGCCCGCCAGTCTCCAAAGCCACACGCCCAACTGCCCGCGCATAGCCGTCATCGTCGAGCAGCCAGCCCTGCCGCTTCAGAGCTCGGGTGAGCGTGTCGACCTCGGTGCTGAGCTCCGGCTGGGCAGCGCCAAGACATCCGTTGATCCGAAGCGGTCAGAAGTTCCTCAACCAGCTTCACAGCTCCGTGGGGCCGGCGTACTGCAGCGGACACGACCGTGACCACGCGCTGCTCCTTGTTCGGCGTCCCGGTAGCTGGATCGTAATGATCATCCCCTCCATACCCAGACGCAGTGAAAGCGCGGGTCAGGGTCGCATGGCTCGGGCCAGCACCGGCGAAGAAGAACTTCCCAAAGGCTGCAGCAACTTCGCTGCTCACTGGCACACTGCTCATGCGGACATTGTGCCGCAAACTCGACTGCAGAGCCGGTAGCCTGGCGAGCGGTAGCTGAAGCCTCACAGGTTGAGGGACTCGGCGACCTTCGCTGCGGGGTTGTCCCGGCGGAGGTTCGCCTTCCGGTAGTACTGCAGCAGAACCTGGGCGGACTTGTGGCCGGTCACCTCTTGCACCTGGGCGACCGAGAGCCTCCCTGGTCCCAGGCTTTCGGTGACGAAGCCAGCCCGGAGGGAGTGGGCGCCGTATGCTTCCGGGTTCGCCAGTCCGGCTCGCTTCGCGAGGATCTGCACAATCTCGTTGATCGCTGCTCCGCTCATCGCCTGCGGTGCACCGCACCGGAGTGTTGGGTGGCCGTGCCGGTTGATCGGGAAGAACACCGGCCAGGTCTTCTGGGGCGTCTCGCCGAATTCCTGGTCGACGGCTTCACGCCAGGCGTCCATCGCGCGGGCCGGGCAGATGCCACCGTGGGTTGTACGGGGCAGCAGGAGGGTGCGCCCTTTGCCTTCCTGGTCGGTCTTGGAGCGCCGGACGATCAGTTCCCAGTCGCCACTGGGTCCGCGCTTCAGGTCGTTCCAGCGGAGAGCGACGATGTTGGAACGCCGCAGCGCTGCGAACCAGCCGGTCAGCAGGACAGCGATGTTGCGGGTGGTTGTCAGGTCGAGCTCGCCACGGCCTTCGAGTTGTTCGCGTAGCTGGGGGTCGTCGCGCCAGTCGTCGAACTTGCGAAGGTTCAGCCGGATAGCTTCCCGGGTGAGGGGCTTGCCGTCCTCGCGGGTGTACACGCCGCCGTCAGTCTCCGTGGCTTCGCACAGTGAGGAGAGGGCTCGGGCAGCGCACTCGTTCGGGTCATCGGCGGGCTGGAGCACGATCTTCACCGGATCGCCGTGAGCAGTGGCAGCTGGAAGAGTCACCGAGGTGGCACTGTCGCCGATGACGACGTGGTTCCAGCCGAGTTTGCTGAGCTGGCCAGGAGTGGCGCCCGTCGTCTCAGTGAGCAGCACCATTGCCCTCCGCATCAGGGTGGTGCGTGAGACGCCACCTGCGGAGGCCACGAGCCGTTTCAGGATGGACCCGTCATCTGCCAAACGTGCTTGGTCGTGTGCTGTGCCGAATGTGCGGCGGATTCCGGCCATGAGGATCTTGATCGCATCGTCGTCACCCGGTGCGGGATACCCGGCGACTCGATGGGCCTTGTTGATGGCCGCCAGTCGCATCCCGACCGAGTCCGGGTGGAGCCCTTTGACGAGGTTGCCGTGCTCGTCGCGCTGCTTGTTGCCCTGCTCGTCCTGCGCCACGGCCACTTCGGCCAGGTGTGCGGCGACCGTGTCGACCGATGCAGGGAGCCAGGACATGCGGCGGACATCGGCCCACCGGCGGAAGGCGTCGAACTGCGACTTGTAGTTGGTGCGGGTTCCGGCGGCAAGTGAGTTCTTCGCGAGCTCCTGGGCGACGGCCAGTTCCTGCCGGATCGTCTCCGGCGCGGCGAGTAGGTCGGGAGCAGCGTTGAACGCTGTTTCCTCGGGAGCGACGATTTCTCCGGTGATGGGTTCCAGTGTCACGTCGGCACCGTGCTGGATTCCCGGCGAGCTTTCAGTTGCGCCTGATCTGGTGCCTGACCTGGGGTTCGTTTCGTCGGCTGCCAAGTCTGACCCTCTATAACCGCCTTAAGAGGGGGTCAGACTTGGCAGCTGTACGGAGACGTATGCGCTGACCTGGGGCGATGCGACTGGACCTTCAGGAGGTGCTGCCAAGTGAGCTCCGCTGGGAATCTCTGCTTGCTCCGGAACGTAGGGAGGCCCTGCAGCGAGTGCTGCAGGGCCTCGCTTGGAGCCGGTCAGACGTCGAGGTGGAGGGTCCGCTCCGCTTCGCCTCGGCGGTCGTACCGTCTCGTGGTCTGCGCACGCTTGTGGCCGAGAAATGCGGCGATCTCGTGCTCGGGTACGCCTGCCTCGTACATCGAAGTGGTGCATCCCGACCGCATCGACCTGGTGCTGATCGGCTCATCGATGAGCACACCCGATACCGCGCAGAGTTCGCGCAGCCACTTCGTCCCGCTCAGCCGGGTGAGGCCGTCGGCCGATGTGGGGGCAAGGTCGCTGGCAGAGGTGAACAGGCGTTCCTCGTCCAACTCAGCAAGGTGCCGGACGACAACGCACGCGGGACACTCGGCAGGGCAGTCTTTGAGGTGCGGCAGCCAGACCTCACGCCCCTTCCCGACCTGGTCGCTCTTCGAGCGTCGCAGCCGAACGAGCAGCCCGGCCTCGTCCACGTCGATGTCCCGCTTCTCGAGTTGACCGAGGTTGTCGTTGCGCAGGTCGTGGAACACACCAAGAGAGAGGTAGGCGAGCTTCTTCAGCGTCTGTCGGGATGTTGTGCCGGTGAAGTGTCGGAGGACCGCAAGAGCGTCCCCGAACCGGATCGGTGCTTCCGAGGGAAGGACCTGAGGCTTCACTGCTCCGCGCCGAGCGGCCCCTGCCATGTAGTTCCTCACCAGACCATCGTCGGCAACGGGCGAGGCCAGGCCCCGCTGCCGATGTCCGTGCATGATTGCCGAGATTGTGGCTTGCATGTGCTGAAGAGACTGTGTCTCGAGGGAATGGACGTACCTGGCGATAGTCCGTTCCTCGCTCGGCCATGCCTGCAGTGCGTGTGTGTTGCACCAGTCTTCGAATAGCTTCGCCCGCCGGTCGTACTCGTATCGGGTGCCAGGGGCGAGGGCCGCACCTGTGAGTTCAGCGATCAGCTCCGAACTCACGCGACCAGTCCCCGCAGCGGGTCGGCACCCATCGGTGCCGACCGCTCATAGATGGTGGCGGTGTCGTAGTCCCGATGGCCCGTGGTGGTCATGGTCTCCTCGGTCGACTTGCCCTGCTGACGAGACGTGGCGCCGAACCCGGTCCGGAACGAGTGCCCCGTCAGCCCTGGTACCGAGGCGTCTTCACCGAGCCGCCGCAGGTTGAAGTTGACTGCTTGCCTACTGTTAAAACCGCGATCACTGATAGCTGTCCCGCGGAAGATAGTGGGGAACAGGAAGTCCTCGCCTTCCAGCCCAGTGAGAGCCAGCCACCGGTCCAGCGCCCGCACCGGGCACAGCACCGGATCCTTGGCCGGCACAAGCGACTTGAGTTCCCCGTTGCCGAACTGGTCAGTCTTAGAGCGGCGCACGGTCACGAGGTAGCCGTCCTCGGTACGCTCCAGGTCGGACGCCCGAAGTGCCCTGTACTCGCTGGATCGCAAAGCCGCATGCCAGGCGACAAGTGCCATGACTTGATCGCGGATGCGTACGAACCGAGGACCAATGTGATCAGGGCTGAGGTCGCGCAGGATCCGCGTCCGCGCTTCCTCGTCGTCGGTCTCCCACAACACGACCCCGCCCTTGATAGCGATGCTGTGGCGCTGGCTGATGCTCTGAGTCTTGAATAGAGGGACCGTTTGTGCGCCCGACCATCGCTGCCCCGAACCTGTAGACCCGCGCCGTTGGTCCCGAAGAACGAGAAAAGCCATGTCGAGTGAGAGGCCGCCTCCTCCCGTAGGTGGGCAGTGCGGTGCGCATCGCAGATCACATCTGTATTGCACTGACAGCGGAACTCCGCGAGGGCACCCCCCTCAGAGTCGCGGATCAATACGCTGCCGCCAACCTCGTCGGGAACGATGTCGGCATCGACGTCTACGACACGGATATCCGCAAGCTCCCGGATCGCACTCCCGGTCCCCAGGGACAGGACCGCAAGGACGTAATCCTGGAGTCGTTGAACGTTCATCGGGACGCTGGCGGACTGGATGCGTCGCATATCGTCCGGCAGGACGGGTGTCGCCGACTCGGCGGGAGCCAGCGTCTTGAAGATTCCCCGGTAGGCCGCTCGAACGGCCTCGTCCTTCGTCGATAGCACCTCGTAGCCGGCTTCCCGATGCTTCCAACCGATCGTGTAACGCATGATCTTCAGAGAGCCCTGCGCGGCCGGCTTGCCATGGTCAGAGTAGGTGCCGGTCGACATCGCGGCATAGAACGCAGACACCGTGGCGGGCTCCGCGGGTAGGGCATTCACTCCCTTGGAGTCACACCACCGCTGGAACACTCGCCAACGCACTTCGTTGTCGGCACGGGTTCCTGGAGAGATCTTGCCTTCTTCTGCGAGTTGGTCGATGAGAGCGTCAATTTCTGTGAAGTCGTCAGTCATGCGCTCACCGTCCGGACGGGCACCGGAAAGTCCGGTGTGACGCAGAAGTTTCTTGGGGACGTCTTCTTAGGTGGTCGCACACAGTGGTTGATCGACCAGCAACGGCAACCTTGCCGGGAGCGCTGCTCGCGCAGAGGAGTACCTCTGGTCGGTCCGAACTGCGGACCAGCGATCTAGAGGATTCAGGTGAGCGACAAAGATCACACAGCAACAGGCGGCCCGACGGCGCCCTCGGGGGTGGAGCCTGTTGATCGGGGCAGCGGGCTCCAGTTCAGGTTTGTAGGGCCCGGCGACGACATCTCTTTCATCGCGCAAAAAGCCAGTGCGGTTACCGGAGTCAACTATCAGGTGGAGACTTTCAGGGAGTACTTCGTCGACCCCGGAAGGGCAACGCCGCTTAACATTCCTGAACAACCCACACCCTTCGCTATGTACACAGCGAAGACCTTCATCCTTGGCGCTTTCAGGGCAGGCTCGTCTCGGCCAGAGGCCTTCGCGATGTGCTGCCCACCTCCGCTGATCGGTGACCGCTCCGTCGAATACGCGCTCTCCGGGGAAGCGGACCCACTGCTGCTGCAGGAGGTAGCTACAATGCTCTCGGACGTCACCTATCTGCTGGGCTTCTGGGTAGATCCAGAAGAGCGTCGACAAGGGGTCGGATCACAACTCTTCCAAGAACTGGAGCGCCGCGTTGGGGAAGGTCTCTCGTCGATCATGTTTGGGCACGCCGGCAGTCTCGGAGCAGAGCGCTTCTTTCAGCAGATGGGATGCACCGTTCTCGCCCGTGGCGGGGTAGTAGTCAGCAGCTCGTACTGGCCAACGCCGATGCATCCTGACGTCACCAAGCCAGACCAGAGAGTCTTCTACAAGGTCATAGGAAACTTCGAAAGTCGTGCTGTCATGCACGTCGGTGAAATACAAGATTGCACACTGCTCCCGGTACCTTCAGACTCTGTCGGAATCACCTTCGGGTGCGACCCAGAGCGTGTGCGAGACGTACCACAAGAGCTAATGGTTCCGCTGGACTTCCCCTGGAATTCGGGCGACAGAAAGATGACCGCTCTCGTATTCGAAGGTGAGGAAAGTTTCCTCCTTCTGGAGAGCTTCAGCTAGAAGACTGGCGTGGCGACCTCGGGAAGCCTGAAGGCTACACAGGTAGGGTCCGAAAAGGCTCGCCGCTGAAGGGCGAAACCGTAGGACTGTCCTACAGCTACCGACCGCGGCCATGACCAGCGAAGATGGAGAGATGCTTTCCTATGCCTCCATCAACTGGCCTGCCGACCCACTCACCCTGAGCGACTGGGAAAACCTCGACCTCCACGAGTCACTCCGACCCGAGGTCGTCGAGGGCCAGCTCACGATCCAGCCACCCCGGACCGCCGACCACCAGCTCAAGGCCATGGAGGTTGTCGAGCAGCTCAAAGAGAGTGTTGGCGGCGACGGCCAGGAGGTCACGTTCGGTATCGCCGTGGTCCTCGAGCATGACCCGCTCACGCTACGGATCCCCGACGTGATGGTCTTCAGGCCAGCGACGGCGCCAAACCGGGACGCCACCAGCATCGACGCCTCCGTGGTGGAACTTGTCGTCGAGGTCACCGAGACCGGCAGCCGAAGCATCGACCGCGTCCTCAAGCGCCATGAGTACGCAGCCGCCGGCATCCCGGGGTACCGGATCGTCAACGCTCACGATCATTCCGTCGAGTGCTACTCCCTACACGGCGAGGGCTGTGAGTTGCGTCTGGGCGAGTAGCTGAGCGCTGACTATGGAGAGACTCGACGTCCGAGATCTCGGGAAGTACGGAACGGTCACTGACTACTCGTGTACGGCACAACCGGGCTCGGAGCATGGCGGCTGCGCTATGTGTTGATTCTTCGGGATGGTGCGGTGCGCAATCCACACGCTCTCTATGTCGACATCCTTCAGCGATGTCTTCATCGCCCGCAGAGCGTTGTCTGGGTACCGCATCTGCCGCTGGCTTCCGAGCTCAAAGAGGTGCGAGTAGTGATCATCGTTCCCGTCGAGCCCGAGATGCCTTCGAAGCGCCGTCGCACGATTGCGGGTCACACCAGCACGATCTGCGAGATCGTAGGCGCCCATGTAGAACTTCTTCTCCAGGTCGACAAGCCGGAACGCAGAGGTGTCCGCGTCCGGATCGGAGGTGTAGGTGACCGGCATCCCACCGTGCTTGACGATCCGCACCTCGACCGACGCACCGCTGCCCTGGATGTCCGAGCTGTAACCAGTCAGCTTCGGGAACACCTGGTCTCTGGTCTTGCCTGCCCTGATTCCCTTCGTGACCCGGCGGACGTCATCCTCCCGAACCTCGGCGGCATCCGGGTCTGCAAGTGCCTCAGTGGCGAGGAGTGCCCGAACGCGGGCCCGTGCTTCGGCCGACGCGCGCCGACCAGGCTTGAGCAGCTTCGCAATTCTCTCAAACTCTCGATCCACGAGCAGGTCGAGGGACATCGGCGGCTCGGCCCCGATCGGCAAGACTCGCGCAGGAATGTGGTCAGAGAGCCGCTGGCCGAAAACACGGTGCAGCAGGTCTTCGAACAGGGTCACAGCGGCCCGGGCATTGTGATAGAGAAGCCCCTCGTCGACCACAAGGTGCCAGTGCTGCTCACTGTCTCGCATGGCATCGAGGTTGCGAATCACCCCCGCTTCTTCCTCCGAGAGACGTACCCCATCGACCTGCACACACAAGTTGATCGCCTTGTAGAGCGAGATCGACTTCTGGGTGCGCTTGTCGAAGACACCGCCGACCTTCTTCACCTCGAGGATCGCCTTCAGCAGCATCTCGAAGCTGTGCTGTAGGCTCAGCAGCACAACGGTGGTGCGGCCTTCGTCGTCGAGCCCGTTGAAGGCCGTCACACCCGTCCGTAGGGATGCCAGCGCTTTGCCCCGGAGCATCTTGACGTTGTACGACTCCCTCGGCATGGCACAAGGCTAGCCCTCCGGCTCGTCGGCTGGTTGCTCGCTGAGACATCGGCACGGTGACCCTGGGACAGGCACCCCGCCGATCCCACCCGCTTGTGGATGCCGCCGCTGGCCACGTCCGCTCGTGGGTCACACTTGGACGAGCACACCCGAGGCGAGGAAGCGTTGACTAACTTCACTGACGACCAGAAGGTCTACACCACACCCAACGGCACCCAGCTCCATGGAGACTCCCTGGAACTGCTCGAGGGGCTAGAGGACGAGAGCGTTGACCTGATCGTCACGAGCCCACCCTTCGCCCTGCAGAGAAAGAAGGCATACGGCAACGAGGACCAGGAGGCCTACGTCGACTGGCTCGCGCAGTTCGGCGAGGCCGCGAAGAGGGTCCTGAAGCCCACCGGCAGCCTCGTCATCGACATCGGCAACGCCTACCGCAAGGGCAGCCCGACGCGCGCCCTCTACCCGTATCGCGTCCTGCTGAAGTTCGTCGATGAACTGGAGTACCACCTGGCCGAGGAGTTCTTCTGGTACAACCCGGCCAAGCTGCCGAGTCCCCTGGAGTGGGTGAACAAGCGCCGTATCCGCGTCAAGGACGCTGTCAATACGATCTGGTGGTTCTCGAAGACCGAGTGGCCGCAAGCAGACGTGAACAAGGTGCTGCTGCCGTATTCGGAGAACATGGAGCGACTCCTCAAGGATCCAGAGAAGTACTACAAGACCACCCTCCGGCCGAGTGAGCACGCCATCTCGAAGCACTTCGGCAACAACAACGGAGGCTCGATCCCGCCGAACCTGCTCCACGTCCCGAACACCGAGTCCAACTCCAACTATCTGAGGCTGTGCCGTGAGCTGAGCATCAAGTCGCATCCGGCACGGTTCCCCGCGAAGCTCCCGGAGTTCTTCATCCAGTTCCTGACCAAACCAGGCGACGTCGTCGTCGACATCTTCTCCGGCTCGAACACCGCCGGCATGGTGGCCGAGCAGCTAGGCCGGAAGTGGTACTCCTTCGAGCTCAGTCACGACTACGCCGCGTTGTCCATCATGCGGTTCCTGCCGTCCATGCCCCCAGAGACTGCCCACAAGCTGTACCAGAAGGCGCTCCAGGAGACGGTGGCGCTTCCGGATGAGGCACGACACCTCAGCCAGGCAGCATTGGATGCAGCGGAGGCGGGCCTAGACATTGCCCTCGAAGAAAGAGAAGCCGCGAACCAGGCCTGGGGGGCCGCGGCCGACCAGACGCACGACTCAAAATCGTTTGACAGCTCAGAGCATGCCGAGAAGACGCTTGCACTGGCGAAGGAGCGTCGGGTAGCCGCGGAGAAGGAGGTCAAGAAGGCCAAGCAGGCGCTGACGACTGCTCAAGCAGCATCAGCGGCCCTCGACGCCTTCTATGCCCCGGAGACGGTCGTGCCCAACGGGGACACTTCGACGGAAGTCGAGTGACCCGAGGCGGGGCCTGTGGATAACGACACCGGACTGCCGACGCTGTGGGACACAATGGCACCCATGGTACAGGTATCCCGAGCGAGCAAGACCACGCAACAAGCGAACCGGATCTTCGCCAGTTCGCTTGCGGGCTGCTGCGACCCGTCCAACGCTCTGGACCTCGACAAGAAGCCGTTCGACCTCCACATGTTGCCGCCGCTGCCGCCGCACCTTCGCATCTACATGTTCACGATGACGACACACCCTTCAGAGCGGCAGGCGGGGGCCTACCGGATCCAGATCATCCTCCCGAAGAAGAACAGGCACTTCGACACGACAGATGGCCCCTTCATTATCTTGGCCGGCTTCGATCCGGACCTAGGAATCTTCGCGCTGTGGGATGCGGAGGCGCATGACGTGGGCAAAGGGATCCCCCACTCGAAAGGTGTACAGGTCAAGGAGGACACGTTGCTCACCGCTCTCTCAGAGGGAGTTGCTCGTCAACAGCGCACACTCCGCGATGCTGGTGAGTCTGAGACGGTCGTCGCCTCACGCCCGGACACACTCTCGGAAGCCTTGGAGCTTCGGTGGCAACTATCGATCGAACGGCTGACCTCATGACAGCCGAGGGATGGGGATCGTCCGGTTGGACGCCGGAACCCGAGTACGCCAGTGACCGGGACGACATCCTCAACGAGTTCTACCTGCGTGCCTTGGCCGAAGCAGTCACCTATGACCGCATCACCGGCTTCTTCGCCAGCAGTGCCCTCGCGCTCTACTGGGGAGCGCTCCCGGAGTTCCTTGACCGTGGCGGGAAGATCCGCATTCTGTGCTCACCCCGCATCACCGAGAAGGATGCCCAGGGCATCGAGCGTGGTTACGAGGCGCGCGATGACGAGTCGCTCGCTGCCGTGCTCCGGTCAGAGTTCGATGCGCTGCTCACCAATGATCAACTTCGTAAGCCAGCACTCGCACTGGCCGCGCTCATCTCCGAGGGTCTGCTCGAGATCCGCCTCGCCCGGGTCGCCCACGCATCGCTTGATGACCGCCGCATGTTCCACGACAAGGTCGGATTGTTCGCTGACGCAGGTGGTCAGCGAGTCGGCTTCCGCGGGTCGCTGAACGAGACGCGATTCGGCATTGCCTCGGATGGCAACATCGAGTCGTTCGATGCCTGGACCAGCTGGACAGGTCGCAACGATAATATTCGCGTCCAGCGGTCTGCAGAACGCTTCGAGAAGCTCTGGGACGGCAAGAGCGCCGGAGTTGAGGTTCTCGCCCTCCCGGCGCCGTTTCGCCACTGGCTCGAGTCCCAGGCAGACGGCGTGGACTGGCGTGAGTTCGCCGCCGAGGCCTCTGCCGACTCCGAACCCGAGCTCGTCATCCGTACTGCGCCGGACGGGAGGCCGCTGCGGGAGCAGCAGATTACCGGCCTGGACATGTGGGAAGAGAACGGGAGACGCGGGATCCTTGCCCACGCAACCGGTTCCGGCAAGACGGTCACCGGTATCACGGCGATCGCCAACTACGACGGGCCGGCCCTCGTCGTTGCCCCTTCCAGGTTGGTCGCCCGGCAGTGGAAGGAACAGATCGAAGACACCGGACGACGTGTGCACTTGTGCGGTGACGGCGAAACGGCGTGGAAGACTCGTCTGCGTAACTGGCTCTCCCAGCCCGCCTCAGAGCGGGTAGTGGTCGCGCTAGCGCCCACAGCCACACAGCAGGGCTTCGTCAACCAGGCCTCCCGTGCACAGAACCTCCTGCTCGTTGGTGATGAGGTGCATCGCCTCGGCGCCACTTCGTACCGGAAAGTTCTGGAGATCGGTGCCGCTGCACGCCTGGGCCTCTCTGCAACGCCGGAGCGAGCTGGTGATCCTGACGGTACTGAGGCTGTACTCGACTACTTCGGTGGCGTGATCCATCGCTACACCCTCCGCGACGCATTGAAGGCCGGGGCTCTCTGCGACTACCTCTACTACCCGCAACTGGTGAGACTCTCCCCGCAGGAACAGGAGGACTGGGACGAGCTCAGCAAGAAGATCGGGAAGCTGGTCGCCCAATCACACAACGCCCCTGGCGGACCCACCGCCAGTCAACTGGAGCGGATCCGCATGTTGACGATGCAGCGGGCTCGGATCGCCAAGAAGGCCGAGGGGAAGACACCCCTCGCCCAATCGGTCGTGACGAAGCACTACCAGCATGGTCAGCGCTGGCTCGTCTACTGCGACGACAAGGACCAGTTGGAGCAGGTCGCAGTCAGCCTGCGGGACGCAGGCATCGATGCGTACGAGTACTACTCGGACATGCCTGGTGACAAAGCTGCGACCTTGCGCCACTTCGACGAGAACGGCGGCGTGGTCGTCTCGATCAAGTGCCTGGACGAGGGCGTGGACATTCCGAACGCCGATCACGCCCTGATCCTTGCGTCCTCGAGGAACCCACGGGAGTTCATCCAGCGCAGAGGCCGCGTGCTTCGGAAGGCGGAAGGGAAGAACCTCGCAACTGTGTACGACGCGATCCTTCAGCCTGAGAGCCTGGACGACGCCTCCGGCATGTCCCTCCTGCAGGGCGAGCTCGCCCGAGCCGGGAACTTCGCCCGGGACGCCCTCAACAGCGACGCGCGGGATCCCCTGGAACAGCTAGTTGTAGGACTTGGCGGGGATCTTGAGGCACTCTATGAGTATCTCGGTTCCGGCGAGGAGGCGGACGACTAAACTAGTGACACGCCTACTCCGGTCGGCACGGTGAACGCAACCAACCGCGTAGTAGGAGTAGAGAATTATGCGAGACAATCTAGCCGAAGTCGTCGAGTCGGTGCGTTCACGGGCCTTCAGCGACATGGACCCCGCGCTGGCACAGCAGATCATCGAGATCGAGAAACAGCACGTCGAGGACCGCCCCCGCGCCCAGGAGGGCGTCGCCCGGGCCATCCAGCAGCACCTGAACAGGAGCGCTGAGGCTTGAGGTACCGGAATCTGACAGTAGAGAACTTCCTTGTCTTCAAGGGAGTGCAGCAGCTCAGCATCCCCGACAAGGACGGCGTCGTCGTCCTCTACGGACGGAACGGCAAGGGCAAGACCTCACTGCTCAACGCCTTCCGCTGGGCCTGGACCGGAGATGTCCGCAAGCGCAGCACCCGCCCGCTCCCAATCGAGGACATCACCAACAGTGTCGCCCTTGAGGAAGCCAACGGCTCCCCAGTGCGTTGCCGTGTCCGACTCGAGTTCGAGGTGGACGGCTCCGAATGGGACCTGACCCGCACCCTCACGAACACGGGCGGCGAGTATTCACAGGAGATCATCCTTCGCAAGGACTCCGTCGCCTTGAGCACAGCTGACGCAGAACGACAGGTTGCCGAACTCATGCCTCGGGAGATCGAGCAGTTCTTCCTGTTCGACGGCGAGCTGCTGGACCAGTACGAGAAGCTGCTCGACGACGACAGCACGGCGGGCGCAACTCTCCGCGATGCCATCGAACGGATCCTGGGACTGCCGATCCTCGAGCATGCCGCCCAGGACGCCGCGCTCGTGGGTGAGAACGCCAGCAAGGAGATCGCTCGAGCGGCGAAGCAGAACTCCAAGACGGAGCAACTGGGGAAGGCGCTCGAGACAGAGCAGCAGCGGCTCTCGACCTTCCGCAAAAACTACGAGCAGGAGGACGAGAAGGCGAAGAAGCTTGAGGCTGAGTCCCGCGAGCTGGAGCAGCAACTGGCCGAGCAGGAAGGCAAGCTTCAGATCAAGGCCCTCCGCGACGAGGCCCGCAACAACCTGCACCAGGCAGAGAACGAACTTGTCGAGGCCAAGGAACGATTCCAGGCCCTCCTGGCGGACTCTTGGCAGGCTGTCCTCGTCGAGCCGATCGAGGCACGCATCGAGCAGGATCAGAAGGAGCTCGACGCCTTGGAGGAGACGCTTGACGAGCTGAGATTCGCGGCGACTCTGGCGCGTCTACACAAGGCGTCCGGAGACACTTGTCCTGCCTGCGAGGCACAGCTCGGCGCCGACAACCGCTCTGCTCTCGAAGCGCATCTCAAGGTCATCGAATCAGGAGAGCTGGATTCCACTGAGGACCAGGCCACCGAGCTGAAGGCGAACCTGAAGCACCTCCGGGCCTCTGGGCAGGGTCACAGCCTGCGTGCAGAGATCAAGACGGTCGAGGACAGCTACCTGAAGCTGCTGCAGCAGATCGAGGACCACCGCGAGGACATCGACAACTACGACGACAAGCTCAAGGGCCAGGATGACAGCCTGAGCGAGCTGGTACAGCGCGCGAAGAACGTCGAGACGCGCCTCTTGAAGGCCAGGGAGACCTACACTGCGGAGCGTGATAGGTATACCCAGGCCAAGGAGAACGTCGCAAAGCTGGATGAGAAGATCCGCAAGCAGGGTGGCGCAGGTCAGGCAGATCAGAGCGTCTATGACCGCCAGCAGCTAGCTGAGAATGTCACGAAGCTCTACGAGCAGGCGATCGTCACCTACCGCGATCAGCTCAAGGAGAGCATCCAGCAGCAGGCCACGGAGCTTTTCGTGGCGATGAGGTCAGAGCAGGACTTCGTCAAGCTCACGATCAACGAGTCCTACGGCCTGCGGATCCTCGACAAGAATGGCGAGCCGGTGAAGCACCGTAGCGCAGGCTACGAGCACCTGGTCGCACTCTCGCTGCTGGGTGGCCTGCAAGCGAGTTCTCCGATCAGCGGCCCACTCATCATGGACTCGCCGTTCGGCCGCCTCGACGAGCACCACGTCGACGACGTGGTCACCAATCTCGACAAGCTCACCTCGCAGGTGTTCCTCCTTGTCACCGAGCGTGAGCTACCTCGTGACAAGGCTCGTGAGCTGCTTCGCGGCCGAATGCTGGCCGAGTACGAACTGCAGCGCGGAGCATCCGCCCACGAGACCAACCTCCAGGAGCTCCACAGTGTCTGAACCAACCACCACACGCGGTCGGGTGAACATCGCCCTGACCGGCAAGGCGGATCTCGCACGAGATGAGATCCACGAACGCTTCCCATTCAAGGAGAAGCAGCAGATCGTCCGACTCGGGTTGTCCTATGCACTTCGCCTGGGGCTGGAACCGACCCGGGGTGATGACTTCGGTCGTGCCGGGGACGGGCAGAACATGAACGTGGGCTCGTTCGATCCGAGTGGCGAGCTTCTCGCGTTGGTGAGGGCGTTCCACCCCACGGCAGAGGACCCGGCTGAGGTGGCGGAAACACTGATGAGCCTCGGACTGGTGAGGCTGGCGGAGGACCTCAGGAACAGCGAGGTCACCCGCATCGCTGACCTCTTGTATTCGGATGACGAGGACTGACACCGCTGCACGTGGAGAGCTTCTCTGCGTCCTGGCAAACCCTCCTGCCGGTTCTGGCGAAAGGACGCTGGCGAGATTGGAACAGGCGCGCGCCCTGCTCGGCTTCGAGACCGTGCGGGTAGGCAACCTGTTCGCGTTCCCATCAGCGGATGTCACAGACATCACGGAGCTCGGCGCCACTCCGGGCGCGTGGATGGAGGCGCGCAAGCAATTAGCTCCCGCTGTTGCTTCATGCGACGGCGTACTGCTCGCCTATGGATTGTCCGAACCGACAGGTCCGGCGCGATCCCACCACCGGGAACAGGTGAGGTGGCTGACCGAGAGGCTGGTGGAGGCAGAGTGCCGCGCTTTCCAGCTCGGCGACGGTCCTAGGCATCCGTCTCGTTGGCAGCGCTGGACAGCACGACACTATGGAGGGCTGACGTTTGCTGCAGCATTGCAGGCGTCACTCACGAAGACGGAGCTTGCACATCCAGGTGTCGTCGTATAACCGCGACCTGATCACCCAGGCCGGTGTGATCGGCCCAGTCGAGCACCGAGCGTAGGACGATGTGCTGCCGCCGTCCCTTCTGGTCGGTCTGGAGCTGCCGCCGCTGGACGAGTGCGGTCACGCCTTGGCGGGACATACCGAGCAGTCGAGCCACGTCGACAATCGGCATTGTCGGCTCGTCTGCCGCAGCCTCAGGCCGATTGGCCGGGTAGCGCTCCTGGTACTCCTCGACGGACGTACGGGTGACGTAGCGCGGTGACCGGTGCGTCGGGCCGCGTGTGGTCTGGAGGATGTTCTGCTTGATCAACTCGGCGATGTGCTTGGCCGAAAGCCCGAGGGACATGGTGGCCTCGGTGACGGACATGGCGGTCTGCTCGATGTGCACGCGCCGCTCTACTTCCGCCGTGATCGTCTGGGCGTGTTCGGCGGTCAGGATGGTGCGTCGACCGACGGTCTCGGCGTCGGCGAGGACACCGAGCTCACGGGAGACGGCGTAGATCTGGTGGTAGGTCCAGCCATGCTGGACTGCGAGCTCGTTCAGCGTGATCGGCTGCTGGGAGCGGTAGGCCTCGACGTCAGCTTCCCAGGCCACCCAGAGCTGCCGTCTGCCCCAGAGTTTGTGGTTGGCGGGGATCTGTTACCTGTTCAGGAGTCTGCGGGCGGCATTGGCCGACAGGCTGAGCCTCTCGGCGACCTGGTGAACGTCGAGTTCTCGGCCACGATCCCCGCTGGGCGCGGGACGCCAGCCTGCGTCGATGGCCTGCTGTTCGATCCAGAGTCGCTGGTCCCAGCGGCGGGTGTTGCCGCCCCAGGTTTGCTTCAGTCCGCTTGGGATGATCAGTGGGTTGTCGCCGAGGAGAGTGGCCAGCTGGTCATCGAGGATGTTGGCCACGCGGACGATCTGCTCTCCGGGGCCGAGGTCGTAGATGCTGTCGTGCACGGTGCCGTCGAGTTCGTGGCCGGCGTAGAAGTGCGCGATCCGCCGGTCGATCCCGGCGTCTTTGAGGTCGGTGACCAGTGCTTTGCGCAGCGTGTGGGGCAGGAAGTCGATCTTGGTCTCGGCTTGTGCTGTGCGCAGCCAGCCGCGGTAGGCCTCCTGACCCGAGGCGTTCTCCGACCGCAGGCCCGGGATGAGGCGGTTGTCCTCCAGCACAGCCCCGGTCGTGGCGTCGGTGTGGTAGATCCGGATGGTGTCACCGAGCATGGCGGCCAGCGCGTGCGGGATCGGGATGGTCCGCACCGAGGCGGAGGACTTGGTCGTCGACTTGTGATCTTGCGCGACCAGTAGCCCGGTCTGCCGGTCCCGTTCCAGGGACCGAGTCCCGCCCTGGGAGGCGACGGTGAGCCAGGCGCGGCCGTGTTCGTCGGTGGTCAGGTCCTTGACGCGGGGTCCGTAGACCTCGCTGATGCGCAGCCCCAGCAGCCGGCCCATCCACAGCACCACCTGGCCGATCAGCGGCAGCTCACCGGCGACGGTCCGGGTCTGCTGCAGCGAGACGTACTCGGGTTTCGCCCGGTTGTCGCGCTGACGCTTGTCCGGCAGCGGCTCCACGACGCTGAGGTCGACGCTCAACGAAAGATCAGCGCCATGGTCTCGGGCCCGGTTGAACGACAGCTTCAGGTCCCGCAACACGTTCTTGGCCGTGGATGCGGCGATGCCGTGTGCGGTCGACGGCTCGGCCAGCAGACCCGCCGCCCGCAGATCGTGCGGCCGGACCAGCGGCTCGCCGGTGCGGATGTCGGGGTAGGTCGGCACCAGACTGGTGTCCAGGGCTTCGTCGAGCAGGGCGCTGTCGGTGACGACGTGATGGGCGTCCTCGAGGTTCAGGTGCAGGCACTGCAGGCCGACCCGGTCACGGAACTGATCGGCAGCCACGGTGGCGGCGGGGAGTGGTGCGTCGCCGGCCAGCATCCGGGGGCACGGTCTCCAGCTGGGGCAGCCGGAGGTAGGCGATGCCCTTCTTGCCCTCTGGTCGAGTGAAGGCGAGCTCAGTGAAGAACGGGATCAGGTAACGGCGGTGGTTGGACTCGACCGCCGCCACCCGATCGCCTTTCGCACGGCGGTTCAAGCCGTGGGCGACCATCATGTACTCCACGACGTACTCGGCCGGGTGCACATCATCGGGCTCGACGTCAGGGTCAAGGATCCGCCCCGCGTAGTGTCCGGCCGCGTTGGTCAGCGCAACCAGGTCGGCTTCCTCAGCGGAGAGCTGGACCGGTGCACCCGCGCACGCGAGCAACGCGAGAGGACGGTCCAGGTTCCAGACGGTCTGCGCCCCGGTATTGCCGACCACCCGCAGCCGTGGCGCCCCGCTCGGGTGACTGGCCGGTGCTGGCGCACTCATGCTCCGGCCCGCCAGTGCTGGGCACTCAACCCGCCAAGGGCGTCGGTCAGTTTGTTGATCTGGGTCGACTGCTGGGTCAGCTGCTTGTCCTTGACCGACAGCTGCTCCTTCAGCTCCTTGATCAGATCCTCGGCGTAAGACAGGCGTCCGTCTCGTTCGGCGATCTCGGCCCGAAGGTGCGCGTTCGTCTCCCGCGCCCCGGCCAGCTCAGCGGACTCGGCCGCCGACCCCGCGGTGGCAACGTCCTCGAGCTGGAGGATGCCGCGATCGATGAGGTCCTGGACCCGGTAAGTGACCTGGAGCGAGTCCGGGTCCCGCTCGGTGACCAGGCCGTGCTTGCGTTCCAGCCGGCGGATCGTGTCTTCACTGCGCCGGGCCAACCGGGCCGAATCCTTGCGGCTGATCCGTTCCTCGGGGTCGTAGGCCACCACTGGCTCCATCACTCAGCGCACCCCAGCCGTGAGGTGCGTCATCGACAGGTCACGGAGCCGGGACGAACCGGCTCCTGTCGATGACCGTGCGCAACCGGCCGGGCCGCTGCAGATCAGTCGCGGCAGCGCCCACCGCACTAGAGGGGTGGTGCCAGGTGGCGGGGGTAGCACCTGCGATCGCAACAGGTGGCAGATGCCTGCCATGGCAACGGGTGGAAGTGGTGGCAAATGCACGAGGTCCTCCTGGGAAAGCGCCAGAAGGACCTCGTCTCAACAAGATGCGAGCATCTTGCACTTGTAGCGGGGACAGGATTTGAACCTGCGACCTCCGGGTTATGAGCCCGGCGAGCTACCGAGCTGCTCCACCCCGCGTCGGTATGCCTCAACCTTAAGAGCAGGTGAACGGAATACGCAAATCGGTGGCGGCGTGAGGTGCCTCACGCCGCCACCGACGCGCCTCACTTCGCCGTGACCGAGCCCGACGGCGCGGCCGACGTGGCCGAATCGAGAGCCTTCTGCAGACGCTGCTGCGCCTCGCCGTAGGCCTTCCAGTCGCCCTTCTTCATGGCGGCCTGCCCGTCGTCGTACGCCTTCTGCAGATCCTTCAGGGCCTTGTCGAGCGTTGCGTTGGACGAGGTCGACGGCTTCGTCGTCGAATCCTTCCCGGAGTCCTTCTCCGAGTCCTTGGCCGAATTCGCGTCGTCCTGGGACGGCTGCGGCGCCCCGTCCGCTCCGGAGTCTCCTGCGAACAGATCGTCGAGCGCCGCCTCGAGGGTCGGCGCCCATGCGAGCTTGTTGCCGAACCCGACGACGACCGCTCGCTGCAGCGGGTAGGACGTTGCACCACGGGCCTGGACGTAGATGGGCTCGACGTAGAGGAAGCCTCCCCCGACGGGCAGCGTGAGCAGGTTGCCGCGCGCCACCGTCGAACCGGACTGTCGCGCCTGGCTGAGGAACTGCGTGAGGGGCACGCTGCCGTCGGCCGAGGTGCGCGTCGTCGAGTCGAGATCGTTCTGGAACTGCGCCGGGCCCGTGACCGAGGTCGAACCGGGCATCTCGAGCAGACGCACCCGCCCGTAGGTCGAGGCCTTCTTGCCCGCCTCGGAGCCCGCGTCGGAGTCGACCGACAGGTAGCCGGTGAGGTTCTGTCGCGAACCGACCGGAATGTACGTGGACGTGAGCGAGTAACTCGGCGCCTTCTGCCCCGGCATCGCGAGCGTGAGGTAGTACGGCGGCTGGGGCTGGCCCTTGGCGTTCTCACCGGCCGTCGGGTCGTCCGGCACCTGCCACTGGTCACTCGCGTTGAAGAACTCACCCGCATCGTTCTGGTGGTAGGTCTCGAGCACCGTTCGCTGCACCTTGAACAGGTCCGAGGGGTAACGAACGTGGGAGACGAGATCGGCGCTCATCTGCGACATCGGCTTCACCGAACCGCCGAACGCCTTCGTCCAGGCCTTGAGCATCGGGTCGTTCGGCTCCCACGCGTAGAGCTTCACCTCGCCGCTGTAGGCGTCGACCGTGGCCTTGACCGAGTTGCGGATGTAGTTGACCTGGCCGTCTCGCAGGGCACGGACGTTGCGCGAGGTCGCCGTCGTCGAGTCGGACGTGGCACCGGAGAGGTTCGACTTCGCCGCGCCCGGGTAGTTGTCACTCGTCGTGTAGCCGTCGACGATCCACTGCACCCGCCCGTCGACGACGCTCGGGTAGACGTCGCCGTCCGTGGTGAGCCACGGCGCCACGGCCTTGACGCGCTCGGAGGGGTCGCGGTTGTCGATGATGCGGCTGCCGTCACCCACCGCGTCGGACAGCAGGATGTTCTTGTCGCCGTAGGTCACGGCGTACGCGAGGCGGCTCATCGGGTTCGACAGGGCGACACCACCCTTGCCGGCGTAGCGCGTGCGCTTCTGTTCACCCGAGGCGTCGGGGTGGTCGAGTTCGCGAGCGCCCTGGCCACCGACGATGGAGAAGCCGGGCATGTCCTCGCCGAAGTAGATGCGCGGTTCGTACTTGCCGAGTACCCCGTTCGTCGGCATGTCCTTCTCGACGAAGACGGGCGCACCCTCGGACGTGAGCTTTCCGCCGTCGGCCGCGACGACGCCGTAGCCGTGCGTGTACACGGTGTGGTCGTTGACCCAGTTGCGCTGCGAGGCGGGCACACCCGCGAGGTTGAGGCCGCGCACCGCAACGACGGTGTCGCGCTTCTCGCCGTTCGTCGTGTAGCGGTCGACGTCGAGGCTGGCCGGGAAGCGGTAGTAGTTCACGCGCCCCTGCAGCTGCTGGAACGTGGCGCCGACGACGGTGGGGTCGAGCAGGCGGATACCGCGCATCGTCGCGGTGTCACCACGCAGCTGCCCACCGGATGCGTCGGTCGTCGCGCTGTAGCTGCGCCGATCGATGTCGCCGAGCCCGTAGGCCTTCATCGTGGCCGCCATCGCGTCCTTGATGTACGGGGTCTCCTTGCTCGCCTCCGAGGGCTTGACCTGGAAGCGCTGGACGAACGCCGGATACACCTGACCGACGAGCACCGCCACCGCCGTCATCATGGCGACGCCGACGAGCGGTACGCGCCAGGTGCCCGTCACGATCGTCGCGATGAACATGGCCGCGCAGCACAGCGCCGCGAGGGCGAGGACGCCGCGCGTCGGAATGATCGCGTGATCGACCGTGTACGTGACGCCGGTGATGCGCGACCCCGCGGCCGTCGTGCTCTCGTAGCGAGACAGCCAGAAGGAACCGGCGCGCACGAGCAGGAGCGCAGCCGCGAGGACGCACAGGTGCACGCGAGCCGCGGCCGACGTACGGGGGCTGCGGGAATGAGCGCCTCCCCCGGCACCGCGGAAGTTGAGGCCGCCGTAGAGGTAGTGCGCGAGCAGCGCCGCCAGGAGGGCGAGCATGAGCACCATCGTGAGGAAGCCGACGAGAAAGCTCAGCCACGGCACGGTGAAGACGAAGAAGCCGATGTCCTTGTTGAAGTGGGCGTCCTTCGTGCCGAACGGAACACGGTTCAACCACAGGAGGGCGAGCTTCCACTGGGAGGCCGCTGTCGCCCCGCCGAAGAAGCCGACGAGCGCCGGGACGGCCATCCACACTCGGCGACGGATCGGCTCGAAGGCGCCGCGGTAGCGCTCCATGACGAGCTCATCGTCGGATTCCGGCACGATGACGGGCCGTGCCCGGTGCGCCACGGCGAGGGACGTCCAGACCGCGCCGCCGGTGAGGAGCGCCCCGATGACGAACAGCACGCCCTGGGTGATCCACTGGGTTCGCAGCACGCCGACGAAGCCGACGGAGTCGAACCAGGCCCACTGCGTCCACGCGCCGGCGACGAGCCGAACGAGGAAGATCGCTACGATGAGCCCACCGACGACGAGCCCGAGGCGCCTCGCACGCTTGACCGAACGGGGGTCGAGAGCAACCTGCTGCTCGCCGCCTTCGGGCACCCGATCTGCAGGCACCGGCCCCACCCCTTCACCCGCGCAGCGCGCGTTCGCTCGCGCTCAGCGCGCAGACTCGTTCCAGCGTTCTGCCCCAACCTAACCCGTGGCCCACCTCACGCGTGCGGGCGGGGTCCCCGGGCCGCCTACGATGGGATCCATGAGTGCCGTCAAGCCCGTCCTGTCACCCCTGACCCGCTGTGCGCTCGAGACCGAGGCGCATGTCGCCTCCGAAGGGTGGGGCCAGGCGCCCCGGCTCTTCGCACTCGCCCGCAGCGGCGAACTGTTGCGCGCCCAGCCCGCGCTCGCAGCCGTGCTCGGGGACATTGATCCCGACGAGTACTCCGCCATCGAGCAGGAGGACGCCATCGTCGGCGACGACCTCGAGAAGGCCCTCGGCCACACGGCGTGGCCCGATGACGTCGAAGGCGTGGCACTCGCGGTGGAGCGCATCATCGTGCCGCCGAGCGCGCAGACCGACACCTTCGGCACACGAGGCTCCACGACGGAGCGTCTGGCCTCTCACGCGGAGCGCGAGGACGTCCGCCTCCTCGTCGCTGCCCTGCGTGGCGGCGAGATCATCACCCTCGTACGACGCAGGGCCGAGGACAGCGACGACAAGGTTGCCATCGGAACGAACATCGCCCCCGGTCTCGTCGATGCGCTGAAGGCCACTCTCGCAGGCTGACGACCTCTCGGTGCCTCAACCGCAGCGGGCGAGGCCCTTCGTGTCGTTCTTCGCGATGCCTTCGACGGCCTTGACGGCCTCGTCGATCGTCGCCACGCGGTAGACGCTCAGCCCGTCCGGCACATTGCCCTTGAGTTCGGCGCAGTTGTCGGCCGGTGCGAGGAACGCCGTAGCACCCTCTTCACGAGCGCCGACGACCTTTTCCTTGACCCCGCCGATCGGCCCGACCTCGCCGACGGAATTCATCGTGCCCGTGCCGGCGATGTGCTTGCCACCGGTGAGCGGGCCCGGCGTCACCGTGTCGTAGATCGCGAGCGTGAACATGAGGCCCGCGCTGGGGCCGCCCACGTCGCCGACGGCGAGCTTCACCGTGAAGGGCAGGGAGGCCTTCGGGTTGAGGGCCACTCCCATGACGGCACGCCCGTCGACCTCCTGCGTCGGCACCTCGAGCGTCATCGGCTTGCCGGCGCGAGTGATGCCGAGCTTCACCTTCTCCCCCGGCTTCACCTTCTTCATCTCCCGCTGCAGGGTCGGCGAATCCGTCACCGCAACACCGTTGACGCTCGTGATGACGTCCTTAGTACGCAGGAGCTTCTTCGCGGCGGCCTTCTCGGAGACGGCGGCGATCTCGATCGTCTCCGGCACGGTGAATCCGGCCTTGCGGGCCGCGACCACCTCGGCGGCACTCTGCGAACCCGTCATCTCCGCGGCGTTCTGCTGCTCGACCTGCTCCCTCGTCGTCTCCGGAGCGAAGAGATCGGACTCCTTGTAGATCTCCGCGTGCGAGTCGGTGAGCGCAAAGGCGTATTCGAGGGCGCTCGGACGGTTGCCCGGGCCTCCGTACATCGAGACCGTCGTGAAGCGCAGCGAACCCGTCGTCGGATAGGTCTTCGTGCCGCTGACCTGGAGGATGCGCTTGCCGTCGAGCGAACCGAGCGTGTCCGGAGCCGGCCCGGGACGCAGGATGACGTACGGCACCTTGATCGCGACGGAGGCGATGAGGGCAGCCACGAGCAGCAGGAAGACGCCGAGGACGATCTTCGTTCGACGCTGCAGGGCCATCACGAGTGGGCCCGGCTGATCGTGACGAAGGAGGCGCGGGAACTCATAGCGACCTTTCGATGTTGTACGGGGCGAGGTGCCGACCGCCGCTCATCCTCTCACCCGCGGCTGCAAGAACGCCGAGGAGTTCGAGTTGGTGCGAGCGGTAGTGTCGGTCGCAAAGCGACGACGCCCAGTGCGGAGGTTTCCATGCCCGACGTTCCCAACCCGATGAACCCCTACGGGGGCCGCGACGACGACGACCGCGACGAGAACCGGAACAACGGTGACGGTCTCGAGGACATGCTGCGCAATCTCATGGGCGGCACCCCCGACGCCGGCATGGTCGACGCCCTGCGCCAGATGGGTCTGGGCAACATCGACCCTGCTCAGCTCGGCATGATGCAGGCCCAGTTCCAGGCCATGATGAGCGGCGACACCGGTTCTGCTTTCAACGAGCGCATGGCCGGTGACGTGGCCCGCCGCGTCGTCGCCGCTGAAGGTGACCCGAGCGTCCCCGCCTCGACGCAGAGCGATGTCGCCCAGGTGGCGCAGGTCGCCAACCTGTGGCTCGACGCCGTCACAGACTTCGCCGCGCCGAGCGCCCGCCCCCGCGCTCTGTCACGCAGCGAGTGGATCGAAGCGACGATGCCCACGTGGCGCAAGGTCGTCGAGCCGGTGGCCACCGGCGTCGGCAACGCCGTCTCCGACGCGATGATGAAACAGCTCGGTCAGATGGACGCCGGCGACCTCTCCCAGCTCGGCATCCCCGAGGGCATGCTGCCCGCGGGCTTCGACATCTCGAGCCTGTCGTCGCAGATGACGCCGATGCTCAAGCAGATGAGCAGTTCGATGTTCGGCATGCAGGTCGGCCAGGCCATCGGCGCTCTGGCCGGAGAAACAGTCACCGGCACCGAGGTGGGTCTGCCGCTCGTCACGCCGAACGCCGTGACGATCCTGCCCGGCAACGTCGCGTCGTTCGCCGACGGCCTCGGGGTCGACGCCGGTGAGGTGCACCTCTACCTCGCCGTGCGCGAAGCAGCCCGCGTCCGCCTCTACGAGCGTGTGCCGTGGTTGGGCGCTGCCCTCATCGCAGCCGTGCAGAGCTACGCCGGCGACATCCGCATCGACACCGAGGCAATCGAGGAGAAGGTGCGCGACATCGACCCCTCCGACGCCGAGGCGATGCAGGAGGCCCTCGCCGGCAACCTGTTCTCCCCCGAGCCGTCGCCGGAGCAGAAGCGCGCCCTCGCCCACCTCGAGACGCTGCTCGCGCTCGTCGAGGGCTGGGTCGACGTCGTCACCGACGAGGCCGTGCGCGGCCACCTGCCCAACGCCGCGGCCCTCTCCGAGGCCGTGCGCCGCCGTCGCGCGTCGGCCGGCCCGGCCGAGAAGACGTTCAGCTCACTCGTCGGGCTCGAACTGCGTCCGCGCCAGATGCGCGAGGCCGCCGACCTGTGGCGCAAGCTCGCCGAGGCGTCCGACGCGGCCACGCGTGACGAGGCGTGGGGTCACCCCGACTTCATCCCGACCGCGGACGACGTCGCCGACCCGGAGGGCTACATCGCCAAGCGCACCGGCGCCGAGGTGGCCGAGCCCGAACGCGACGCCATGGACGACGAACTCGAAGCGCTGCTCACGCAGGGGCGCGCCGAGTGGGACGCCGACCGCGCCGATGACGCTCCTGGCGCGTCCACCGCCGGCGCGACCTCCGAAACGCCGGACTCCGGCGACGCGAAGGCCGGCGACCCCGACGCGCGGCCGAGCGGCGACGCCTCGGACCCGCGTCACGGTGCGGCAGAGAACCGCTCCGAGGGTGACGAAGACAAGGACGACGACGGAGACGACGCGCCTTCGGGTCCGTCCGACTCCGAGAAGTGAGCCCCGCCCACCAGGCAGAGCCCATGCCGGAGGCGTTCGCGCTCCTGCGCGACGACGCCCGCGCTGCGCTCACGGCGTGGCAGGCGCCGACTGACGCCTTGGAGGCGACGCGAGCGCGGATGCTCGACGTCCTCGAGGCCGAGCCGCAGTGCATGTGGCGCCACGGCGCGCGAACGCACTTCACGGCGTCACTCGTCGTACTCGACGCGTCGCTCGAACACGTGGCGTTGACGCTACACGGCAAGGCGAAGCGGTGGTTCCAGTTCGGCGGGCACCTCGAAGCAGGCGACGCGAGCGTCCGCGACGCGGCCGCCCGCGAGGGGCGTGAGGAGTCAGGTCTCGGGGATCTCCTCGTGAGTACCGACCTCGTCCAGGTCGATGCGCACGCGTTGCCGCCCGTCTTCGACTGGTGCCGTGAACACCTCGACCTGCGCTACGCCGCGATCGCCCGGAGCGGCGACCTCGTCATGAGTGACGAGTCGGACGACGTGCGGTGGTGGCCGGTCTACGCGTTGCCCGAGGGTACGGAGGAATCCCTCGTCGAATCGATCCACCTGGCACGCGAGAACCTCTCCGCCCGAACCTGATTCGCCGACACGAAGCTCAGCCCGCCACCTCACGCGGAGGTGGCGGGCTGATGCGTTCGGGCCGTCAGAGGTGCGCCTCGGCATCGAGAGAGAAGGTCGCCGTGAGCCGGCGCAGGATGTTCTCCGCCTCGGCGACCGTACGCGTCACGATCTCGCCGGCGGGGACGATGTCGTGGATGAGGCCCTGCACCATGCCCGCCGTCCAGATACCGGCCTCGAGGTCGCCGTCCTCGTAGACCCTCTTGCCGCGCGAACCGGCAACGAGATCGCGAACGTCGGCGAATTCGCCTCCGTCCTCGAGGATCTGGACGACCTCGCGACTGATGCTGTTGCTCGCCACACGGGCCGTGTTGCGCAGCGGGCGGAAGATGAGTTCGGTGTCGCGCTCCGTGGCGTCGACGATCGCCTTCTTCACGCCGTCGGCGATGGGCGACTCGGTCGTGCACATGAACCGGGTGCCCATGTTGACGCCGTGCGCGCCGAGGGAGAGCGCCGCCGCGAGCCCGCGTCCGTCGGCGAAACCGCCCGAGGCGATGAACGGAATGCTGAGCGCGTCGGCGGTGGCGGGTACGAGCACGAGCCCCGTCACGTCGTCCTCGCCGGGGTGGCCCGCACACTCGAAGCCGTCGATGCTCACCGCGTCGACACCGATGCGCTCCGCCTTGAGCGCGTGCCGCACGCTCGTGCACTTGTGCACGACGCGGATGCCGGCGTCCTTCAGCTTGGGCATGAACGGCTCGGGGTTGGCGCCGGCCGTCTCGAGGATCGTCACGCCGGATTCGATGATCGCGTCGAGGTACTCCTCGTACGGCGGCGGGTTGATGCTCGGCAGGATCGTGAGGTTGACGCCGAACGGCCTGTCCGTGAGTTCACGCGCGGCCTCGATCTCCCGGACGAGCTCGGCCGGCGTCGGCTGGGTGAGGGCGGTGATGATGCCGAGGCCACCGGCCTCGGAGACCGCAGCTGCGAGGGGCGCCCGTCCGACGAACATCATGCCGCCCTGAACCACCGGGTGCTCGATGCCCAGAAGCTCGGTGAACCGTGTACGCATGCCTAGCAATTCCTCTCGTCGGGTACGTGCCCCCCAGCGTGCCCGAAAGCCGCGACCCACGAGGGTGAAGCCGGACGGTTTGGTCGACGCTGCCCACGACCCGAGATGCCCCGGACGAGCTCTGAGCCCCGGGAGGAAGTGGTCAGCGCACGACCGAGGGCGCGTCGTCACCGGGCGACGACGTCGCGTGGGCATCGGTCGCGGCTCGCTCACTGTTGTCGTCGTCAAGGCCGCGCTGAGGCAGCGCATCGGCGGTGCGGCGTGCTCCGAACGACGCCCCCGCGAGATACGCCTGCGCCACATCGTGTTTCGGGTCGGCGTGAACGATGGTCTGGAACGCCACGCCGTGACCGCGTTCCACGAGATGCGCCACCTCGTGCAGGAGCACGGCGTCGACGACGTAGGCGGGCATACCCACGATGGCGTCGGACAGGCGAATCGAACCGTCGGCGGGTGAGCAGGAGGCCCAGCGGCTCGTCATGTTCGAGACCCACCGCACCGACGAGGGGACCGGCGCGCCGGGAACGTACGTGCGGCTGAGCTGTGTCGCACGCTCCATGAGGGCGTCGTCGTTGCGCGCCGAGCGGCTCTTGCGCGTCACTCGCCGGACGAGATCCTCGACGGCGCGCCGCTCCTCCCGCGCCGACATCGAAGCAGGCGCCAACACGACGACGACACCGTCCTCGAAGCGCGCCTGAATGGTGCGCTTACGGCGGCTGCTACGGCGAATCTCCACGGGCTGGTCGTCGATCGTGAGGTGGGTGGGGCGCCGATCGCTCGAGCTGGTCATGACGTGAACGCTAGTGGAGAGTGCTGACAACGCTCCGGCTCCTGTCCACAACCGCGACGGCTGTGGACAACGGCGGACTCGCTTCCCGACACGCGAGGCACGCTGAGTCGACCAAGCCACGCCCAGGAGACGGTGGCCAGGCACGAGGAGCGAGCATGTCCCAGCCCAGCGGCACGACCCCCACCCCGCACGTCGCCGAACGGCGAGCCCTGCGCCACCTCGTGCCCGAGGACCCCGAGCGCTCGAGGCGCGCACCGGACGCGGCCGTCCGCGCGTGGCACAAGTTTGCCGAATCACTCGCCGCTCCCGTCCGGCGACCGTGCCGCGTTCTCGTCACCGGCCCCGATGCTCTCGTGCGCCCCGTCGTCTCCGTCGTGGCCGGCCTCGTCGACGCCGTCGGCGAGTGGGACGGACGGCGTCCCGTGCCCGCCCCCGACCTGCTCATCGGCGCTCTGCCGTGGCGCTACGAAGCGATCGGGGACGTGCCCGATCTGCCGGGGCCGTTGATCGGGCCTCGACCGGCCGTCCTTCCTCTGGCCTTCACCTCACGCACCGTCACGGTCGGCCCCGTCGCGGGCGCCGGTGGGCCGTGTCCCGACTGCGTCCACCCCGCCTTCGCCGCGGCAACGGTCAGACCGGAGACTCCGGTCGCTCCGGCGCTGCACGCCTTCGCTGCCGGGGCCGCCGGCCTGTTCGTCCGCTCGTTCACGGCGTCGAACGTCAACGCCCTTTCGATGAGCCTGACCTTCGACATCGCGGCGCCCCAGGTGGAGCACCGCCTCTGGTCGTGCACCGCCTCGTGCCGCCGGGCGGCCTGAGCCCGTCGGACGCAGACCGCCGCGGTCACCGGTGACGGCATCACGCCGCGTTCTTGCGGGGGCGGCCGCGCGGACGCTTGCGCGGCACGACGACGCCGCGCTCGAACAGCTCACCGCCCCAGACGCCCCACGGTTCCTCGCGCTCCTTGGCACCGGCCAGGCACGCCCGCACGACGGGGCAGGTGCTGCACAGAGCCTTGGCGAACTCGACGTCGGCAGGCTGCTGCGCGAACCACAGTTCCGGGTCGGCAGTGGCGCAGGGAGTCTCTACCTGGGCCACCGCCACGGGTATGAGGTCTTCGAACAATGCGGTCATGGTGTTCCTCGCTTCACGGATGACGCCCGCTCATCGGGCGATGTGTCTCGGGCGGGTCCACCGGCTCGACATGTCGACATCTCATCGACACGAAAGAAGCCGCGGACCCGGGTTTCGGATCTCGCGGCTTCGCTTCGAAGGCTGATGTGTGACTACACCAGACCCCCGAGCGGATGCGGGGAGAACCGAGAAAGGTGGGGACGACGCTTGCCAAAGCCGCGCGCACCGGCCGAAGCGATGTTCGGCTTCCGTGCGGCGACGACGCCGGTGCGCTCAGCGCCGGCGTGGCCCAGGGCAGACGGGTGCCCCGAAAGATCGAAGGTGAAACCCGTACCGCAGGCCTGGCGGGCAGCGCGCAGGGAGGCGGACGTCGTCATCGTGGTGATGATGTCCATGAGGCACCTCCCTGGTCGGTCCGCTCGGCGAGCGGAGCTTTCTCGATTCTGCTCACGCGAATGCAAGGCATCCGCCGTGATGTGAGATCACAGTAGTCGGGGCGACGAGAAGCGGGCAACCGAATTAACGGGAAGATTTCTCGCGCCCCCTAAATCCGCGTCAGGCCGGGTCGAACTCTCCGAAGGCGCTCGGCGATTCGACCTCCGTCTCCGGGTCGGCGCCGGCGAGGACTGCGAGCACGGACGCGCCGTATTTCGTCACCTTCGACGTTCCCACGCCCGAGATGGCGCGCAGCCCCGCCGGCGTCGTCGGACGTGTCTCGGCGATGGCGACGAGCGTCGCATCGGTGAAGATGACGAAGGCCGGCACCTTGTCGCGCTGCGCGGCGCCGCGACGCCACGTCTTGAGCGCCTCGAACTGCCCCTCGTCGTAGGTGGCCGGGCATTCGGAGCAACGCCCGATCTTGCGCTCGGCGGCCGTGTCGAGATCGCGGCCACAGGTGCGGCACTTCGCCGCCTTGAGCGGCTTGCTCGTCCGGGTGCTGCGAGCGCCCGGACGGCGCGCAGCGGCCGCTCCTTCCAGTACCGAACCGGTGCCGTCGAGGAAACGGGACGGCGAGCGGGTGGCCCGTCCGCCCTCGTGACGGGCCAGCGCGAAGCTCAGGGAGAGGTTCTTGCGTGCTCGCGTGATGCCGACGTACATGAGGCGTCGTTCCTCCTCGATCGCCTCGGGCGTCGTGGCCATCATGATCGGCAGCAGCCCGTCGCTCGCACCGGCGAAGAAGACCGAATCCCACTCCAGCCCCTTGGCCGAGTGCAGGGAGGCGAGCGTGATGCCCTCGACCTTCGGCGCGTGTTGTTCCGCGGCCCGACGGTCGAGTTCGGCGACGAACTGACGCACCTGGGCCCCGGGCACGGTGCGCGCGACGTCCTTGCTCAGTTCCACGAGCGACTGCAGCGATTCCCACCGCTCGCGGGTGGCCCCGGCAGCCGGCGGATGTGGCGACCACCCGGTGCCCATGAGGACGTCGGCGACGGTGTCGGGCAGGGGCTTGGAGCCGTCGTCGCTACGCGCTGCACCGCGCAGCAGGAGGATGCCCCGACGGACCTCCTCACGGTTGAAGTACCGCTCGCCCCCGCGGATCTGGTACGGCACGCCGGCATCCGCGAGTGCCGTCTCGAAGGCCTCGGACTGTGCGTTGGTGCGGAAGAGGATGGCGATGGTGCTCGGCTTCTCCCCTGCCTTGAGGAGGGCGCGGATGTCCTCGACGACGCCGCGCGCCTCGGCCGCATCGTCGGGGTAGGTGACGAGGCGCGGCGTCGTGCCGGACCCGCGCTGGGCCTGGAGCGTCACGCTGCCGAACGCGCGGTCGGCCTTCTTCATCACCTCGTTGGCGAGCGTGACGATCTGCGGCGTCGAGCGATAGTTGCGCACGAGTTCGACGCGCTTCGCGCCCTCGAACTTCGACGCGAACGTGCGCAGATGACTGGGCGATGCGCCGGTGAACGAGTAGATCGTCTGGGCCGGGTCGCCGACGACGCACAGGTCCTTGCGCTCGCCGAGCCACAGCGACAGCAGGTGCTGTTGGACGGCGTTGACGTCCTGGTACTCGTCGACGATGAAGTGGCGATACTGATCGCGCACGGTGCGGGCGATGTCCTCGCGCTCGGCGAGGATGCCGGTCATGAGCAGCAGCACGTCCTCGAAGTCGATGACGTTGCGCGCGGACTTCACGTCCTCGTACGCGTCGAGCAGCCGCGCCATGGCCGTCAGGTCGAGGTCGGCCGGCTGACGTCCGGCTCGTCGAGCGGCGACGGGGTAGGTCTCCGGAGTGAGCATCGAGACCTTGGCCCACTCGATCTCGGAGGCCACGTCACGCAGGGCAGTGCGGTCCATCTGCAGGCGCAGGCGCCCGGCGGCCTCGCCGACGATGCTGCCCTTCGTCTTGATCACCTCGGGGGCGCCTCCACCGATGGCCTGGGGCCAGAAGTACTGCAACTGCTTGAGGGCCGCCGAGTGAAAGGTGCGGGCCACGACCTGTGGGACGCCGAGGTCGCGCAGTCGCGTGCGCATCTCACCGGCCGCCCGGGCCGTGAACGTGACCGCCAGGGTGCGCTGGCCGACGAGCGCACCGGAGTGGACGCCGTAGGCGATGCGGTGCGTGATGGCGCGGGTCTTGCCGGTGCCGGCACCCGCGAGCACGACCATGGGGCCGAGCGGGTTCGCGGCCACCTCGCGCTGCCCCGGGTCGAGCCCTTCGAGTACCGCGTCGGCATCCATCGCCCCTGGGGAGACGGAGCTCACGCGGCGCCCCCTTCGTCGGGCAACTCGGCGCCGTACCAGTGCTCGATGAGGGAGCGGGCGATCGAGATGCGCCCCGGCAACCGCAGCGTGCCCTCGGCGAGGCCGCGCTCGATGTCGGCGCGCGAGTACCAGCCGATCTCCTCGATCTCGCCGTCCTCCGGTGTCAGCGCTGTCGTGCGAGCCGTGGCGACGAAACCGATCATGAGTGAGGCCGGGAACGGCCACGGCTGGTTACCGAGGTAGCGCACGCCGTCGACGACGACGCCGGATTCCTCGAAGGTCTCCCGTGCAACGGCGGCCTCGAACGATTCGCCGGGCTCGACGAAGCCCGCGAGCACCGATCGGTGCGGGCCCTTCCAGCGCGGCCCCCGGGCGAGCAGGATGCGCTCGTCGTCCCGGCCCTCACCGGGGTGGACGACGGCCATGATGACGGCGGGGTCCGTGCGCGGGAAGTGCAACGACTCGTCGTTCGGGCAATAACGCACCCATCCCGCCTGACGCGGCAACGTGGCGCCACCGCAACGCGGGCAGTGCCCGTGCGTGGCGTGCCAGTGCGAGAGCGCAACGGCCGTCGTCAGGGCCGCCAGGTCGTCGTGGTCGAGGTCGAGGGCCACATGACGGAGCGTGAGCAGATCCTCGCGGGAGTCGTCGGCGGGGCGCAGAAGCGCGAGGCGAGCAGACTCACCCGCGCGCCCCAGGTAGAGCACGACACCCTCGTTCTCGTACCAGTCGAGGTCGGCTGCGGAGGGCGCCCGCCACCCGAGCGCACGCCCGTCCAGCGCCGTGCGGTCACCGAAGACCTCGAGCACCTTCGTCGAGGCGTCCTGCAGCAGACCCCGGACGAAACCGTGCCCGGCGCGGGCCGCTGCGTCACGGTCGATCTCCGACGACGCAAGCAGGAGATTCGGCAAAGAAGGCGTGGCGTCGGGCATGCCTCCCAGCGTAGGCGGCGGGTCCGACATACGGTGAAGGGGTGTTGCGCTCCCCCGTCCTTCTCGCTGCCCTCGCCGAGGCTGCCGTGCCCGGCATCCGCCCCGTCAAGGTCGAAGGTCTCGCCGTGCCTGCTGGCGCGGTCTACCAGAGCGCCCACGTCACCGGCCAGGACGGCCGTGTCTGGGTGGTGCGCTCGGCCCTGACGGGTGCCGCGGGTGCCGAACTCGCTGCCTCGGACGCGCTCGTCCAGCTCCTCGACCGCCGCCTTGCGTTCGACCTTCCGCGGGTCGAGGGCTCGGCCCGCCCCAAGGAAGGGCCCGCGGTCGCCGTCTACGCCCAGCCACGCGGTAACGCCCTGGAGTGGAACGACCTGCAGGGACGCACCGCGGCGGCGCGCGCCGTGGGTGTCGCCCTCGCGAAGCTTCACGACGTCGATCCGCGTGTTGTCGAGGAAGCCGGGCTTCCGAGCTACGACGCCGAGACCTACCGCCAGCGTCTGCTGGCCGATCTCGATCGCGCGGCTGACACCAAGCGCGTACCGTCTGCGCTGCTTTCCCGCTGGGAAGAGGCTCTCGAGGCGCCCGAGCTCTGGCGTTTCTCCACGTGCGTGACGCACGGCCCGCTGCGCGGTGAGGACGTTCTCGTCGACGAGGGTGAGGTCAGCGCGATCACCGGGTGGGAGCACGCTGGCGTGGCGGACCCGGCCCGAGACTTCTCCCTCCTGTGGACACACGCCCCGCAACAGGCGTTCGACACCGCCTTCGAGGCGTACGCCGCCGAGCGCTCCGACCGCCCCGACAGCTACCTCGAACGACGCATCCGCCTCATGGGCGAGATGGAGCTCGCCTACGCACTGCTCGCGAGCCGCACGATGGGCGAAGAGGAACTGGTCGAGTACCACGCGGAAGCTCTCGAAGAGCTCGCTTTCGACGTGGAGGACGACACGAGCCTCGTTCCGCCGCCGCGCCGTGCAGGCATCGAGCCGATCGACCTCGAAGCTCCTCTCGACCCCGCCGACATCGAGTCGGTCGGCGAGGGCGACCTCGCCCCGGACGATGATCTCACCGTGGAGATTCCGGTGCGGGTGGCCCGCGCCGAGGGCGACGCCCCGGCCGAGGACGGAGCCACCTCCACGGGTGCCACCCGCGTGGACGCCGAGACCCCGAAGACCCGCCTGCCACAACGCGAAAGCTGAGCTCGCTCGGCTTCCGTCACCCCTCGGTGGCGGTGACGAGCAACTCCTCGATCTCACGCTGGGTCTGCATCGGCGGGCGGTACGTCTCTCCGCTCGCGGCGTAGAAGAACGCCCCGTCGACCATGGCCGGGTCGAGCCCCTTGAGGCGCGCGTACGCGAGGGCGTACGTGGCGAGCTGAAGGCTGCGATGGCGCAACGTCGCGGCGTCCGGGCGGGCGCCTGTCTTCCAGTCGACGACGGTGACGCCACCGTCGGCGCGCGCGAAGACGGCGTCGATGCGACCGCGAATGGCGTAGCCCGCCACGACCGTTTCGACGGAGACCTCGAGATCGAGCGGGGTGCGCGCGGCCCACTCGCTCGCGAGGAAGTTCTCCTTCAGACGCGGCAGGGCGTCATCGGTGGCCGGTTCCTCGTCGAAGAATCCGGGCAGCTCGTCGACATCGACGAGCGCAGCCGAGCCGTAGTGCTGCTCGACCCAGGCGTGGAACGCCGTACCGCGGCGCGCGGCGACCGCCGGCTCGCTCGGCATGGGTCGACGCAGGCGCCGCGCGAACGTGGCCGGATCGCTCGCGAGCGCGACGACGGCCGAGGCCGACAGGTGGGAGGGAAGCACGACCGAACGATCCTCACGCCGACGCTCACGAGCGCGCTCTGCGAGAAGGAGTTCGACCTCGAGGTCGCGGTCCTCCGGGGTGCCTTCGAGCGGCAGGCCGGCCTGACCCGGTGCTTCGAGGTCCTCGCCCTCGGCGAGACGTTCGCGCGCCTGCTCGACGAGGCGGGCACCAGGCGTCATGGCTGCGCGGTGATCGGCCATCGCGTCGACGGGCCAGATGACCTCGTGCGCGTTCTCCTCGAGGGGGTTCGTCGGAGGTTCTCCGTCGACGAGCGTGGGCGGCATCGGCGACCACTGCAGCACCTCGGCCAGGTCGGCGGCGATCACCTCCTCGAGGAAGCTCGACGCCAACCGCGGCGACTTGCTCCCGCTCGTCCACGGCGCAGTGGTGAGGAGCATCTCCGAGCGAGCGCGGGTGAACGCGACGTACGCCAGGCGCCGTTCCTCGACACGCTCGTGAGCCTGGCCCGCCTCCCGGTAGACGCCGTAACGGTCGTTGAGGTCGTCCGAGTCAGCGGCGGTTCGCCAGTCGAACGCGGGAAGGCCGCCTCGGTCGCCGCGCAGGTCGTACGGGATGCTCGCGAGGCCCGAGAGCCAACCCTTGACCTTGTGCTGCGAGAAGGCCCACTCGTCGCCGGCCGCCTGCGTTCGCCCGTCGAGCCCGGGGAAGGACCCCTCGACGAGGCCGGGCACGGCGACGACATCCCACTCGAGGCCCTTGGCCGCGTGCACGGTGAGCACCTGAACGGCCCGGGGGTTCACCTCGATGGCCGGCATTTCCAGGCCACGTTCCTCCTCACGTGCAGCATCGAGCCAGTCAAGGAACCCTCCGAGCGTGGGACGCTCCGCCTGCGCCGAGAAGGTACCGGCGACGTCGGCGAACGCGTCGAGGTGAGCGCGCGCCGTCGACGGATCGTGCCCCGGCCGCGCGAGCACCTCGATGTCGAGTCCGAGCACTCGCTCGGCCTCTCCCACGAAGTCGGCCAGCGGCAAACCGGTGAGCAGACGAAGTCGGTTCAAGGAGGTATGAAAGCCCGCCAGCCGAGCCAACGCCTCCGGCGAGAAGCGCTCGTCGTCCCGCCCACGCCACGATTCGTCTGGCAGTTCACCGATGGCTTCGACGAGGCTGATGTCGTCGCGGGTGCCTTCGGCGAGATCTGCCTCCCGGCGCGCCACCGGCGCGATCAGACCCGGTGACGCCTCGCCCTCCGAACGGCCCGGGGACTGGCTCTCCCCTGCGCTGCCGGCGGATTCGGCGGCACGCGCGAGCGCTGCAGCGGCCTCCTCGCGCTGACGCTCGTGCAGTTCACGGGCCCACGTGCCGAGGGCGTCGAGATCGGCCGGGCCCAGGCGCATGGCCGGACCGGTGAGCAGCCGCATGAGGTGATCACCTCGACCCGGATCGTCGACGACCCAGAGCATCGAGACGAGATCGACGACCTCGGGGGTCTGCAACAAGCCGCCCAGGCCGACGGCTTCGGCCGGGATGCCCTCGGCGTCGAGGGCTTCGAGAACCGGGACGAACTGAGAGCGCTTGCGGCACAGGACGGCTGCTGTTCGCTCGTGCCCGTCGGCACTGACGACGGCACGTCGTTCCGCGATCCACCGCGCGACGTAGCGCGCCTCCTCGACATCCGTCTCGAGGCGGGCCGCCTGCACGGTGCCCGGCCCGGCGTCAGGACGCGCACGCAGCGGCTCGACCGGAACACGGGAAGCCTGGGTGAGGGGCGCCGCCACGACGTTGGCCACATCGAGGACGGCCTGGTCGTTGCGCCACGACGTCGACAGCGACGCCACCGGCGTCACGTCCTCACCCGGCAGAGCGAACTCCTGACGGAACGAGGCGAGCGTCGTGGCACTCGCGCCACGCCAACCGAAGATCGACTGGTGCGGGTCACCGACGGCGATGACGCCGGGACGCTGCTCACCGCGCGCGAAGACCGAGGCGAGGAAACTGATCTGCGCGGCACTCGTGTCTTGGAACTCGTCGAGCAGCACCGCGCGGTAACGCAGACGCTCCCCCTCCCCGATCTGCTCGAAGCGCTCCGCCAATCGCGCCGCGAAGGCGATCTGGTCGGAGAAGTCGAGGGCCGAGCGTTCGGCCTTCAGCCGCGTATAACCCTCGACGAGCGGAAGCAGTTGAAGATGCCCCTTGGCCTTGATCCGCAGCGCCTTTCCAGCGTCTCCCAGGCTGCGCTTGCGGGGTGCGTACGGGATCGTTTCGAGGCCTGCGAACAGGCCCTCGTAGTAGGCGCGCAGATCGTCGACGTCGCGCTGGTGTTCCTTGAGTTCGCCGCTCGTGGCGAGAACCCCCGCGCTGACGCTCGCTTCACCCACCGTGATGTCGGACATGTCGCCGTCCCACGAGGCCACGACCTCGTGGGCGAACTGCCAGGATGCCGACTCGGAGAGCATCCGGGAGTCGGGTTCGATGCCCAGGCGCAGCCCGTGTTCGCTCACGATGCGCCCGGCGTAGGCGTTGTAGGTGGAAACGGTGGGCGCCTCGCCGAGGCCTTCGGTGCCGTCCTCGTCGGCCTGTGGCTTCCACAGCCCGCTCGCCTCGAGCAGGCGCAGGCGCTGCCCGATGCGCTCGGCGAGCTCACCCGCTGCCTTGCGCGTGAAGGTGAGCCCGAGAATCTGCGCAGGACGCACGATGTCGTTCGCCACGAGCCACACGACGCGTGAGGCCATCGTGTCGGTCTTGCCCGAGCCCGCACCTGCCACGACGAGCAGGGGCTCGAGCGGAGCCTCGATGACGGCCTTCTGCTCGGGCGTGTGCCGGTAGCGCCCCAAGGCGTCCGCGATCTCGTCCGCGCTGACGTACCGCCGACCGTTCGACGCAGCCGTGGCGGGCTCGGTGGGGATGTCGCTCACAGCGTGCGTCCTTCCGGCTGGAGAGGGCAGGAACTCTTGACCGGGCAGATCGTGCATCCCGGGTTGATGGCGGCGCGGAACGTAGCCGCGCCCATCCCGTCGGCGGTGCGTTCCATGAGGTCGCGCGCCCAGGCGCTCGTTCCGACGGAGGCTTCGGTCGAAGCCTCGTCCCCGGCCGGATCCTGGCGGGATTCGTCGGCCACGAGGGGCGGTTGCACCTGGAGCTTGGCGGGACTTCGGCTGCTGTCGCCCGCGGCTTTGCCGAGCTGAACGAGTGCGGCGCCGCCGCTCGTCACGCCCGGACCGAAGGCTCCCGCTTCGAGCGCGGCCTGGTAGGCGGCCAGCTGCGGGTGCGCCGCCACCTCGGCATCGTTGGGCTTGGACCCGCCCGTCTTGTAGTCGATGATGCGCAGGCCGCGGCCGTCGTGGCTCTCCAGCCGGTCGACCATGCCGGAGATCTTGGCCCGGCCGATGACGGCACTGAAGGGCCGCTCGACTCCGGCGCCGGACCAACCGTCTGCCTTCGCGTCGGCGAGATAGCCCTCGAGCCGGCCGATCATGCCACTCGTTCGTTCCTTGGCGACCCTCGCCAGCCAGGTTTGGCCGAGCCCGAGACGTGGCCAGCGTTCGTCGAGCGCGGCCTGCATCGCGGTGGGATCGGTGTCGGCGAACTCCTGCGCGATCTCGTGGACGAGGGTGCCGATGGTGCTTGCTCCGATCGAAGGGCCGAAGGCACCGTTCGTCGTAAGCAGCCAGTTGAGCGAACAGCGGTGGAAGCTCTCCACCTTGGACGGGCTCACCCGCACGACGCTCTCAGGGGCGCGCACCGGTCGGTCGTCGGACTGGGCGACGAGGGCCCACCAACTGCTCGGGTCAGCGCCCGGAACACCGGCTGCGGCGAGGCGGGCGAGGCGCCGGGAGGCTTCGTCTCGTTCGATCTCGTCGGTGGAGGCGAGCATCCGGCGCGCCTCCGCCACGACACCCGCCAACGTCATGGGGCGTGCCACCGAGGTGAACTCGCGCAAGGCATCCGCTCCGGCCGACGTGGTGAGCGGGTCGACGATGTCGAGGTAGACGCTCGGCTGTTCGTCGTCGTCACGAACCGCTGTGACGAGGAGGTTCTCGCGCGCGCGGCTGACCGCCATGGCGAACTGCCGTGTCTCGTCGTACCGCACAGCGGCCTGACGCGCGGCCAGCGAACGGCCACGGCCCGCGAGGATGTCGACGAGTTCCTCCGAGCCGAGGACCGAACCACGCAGCCGAAGGTCCGGCCAGACGCCCTCCTGAACCCCGGCGACGACGACGGTGTGCCACTCGCGTCCGGCCGCGCCGGCCGGCGTGAGCAGCGCGACGGCGTCGTCGTCCGGCGCCGCCGCGACGAGGCGGTCACCGGGAACGTCCTGGCCGCGCACGTGGTCGAGGAAGTCGCGTACCGCGGCGCCGGGCAACCGGTCGGCGTACGTGGCCGCTGCCCCGAAGAGCGCGACGACGGCGTCGAGGTCACGGTCGGCCCGGGTACCTGCGACGCCCCCGCTGAGGGCGTTCGCCTCCCACGGCTCGGCGAGGCCACTGGCCTGCCACATGGCCCACAGCACGTGCTCCGCGTCGCCGGACTCACCGGATTGGGCGAACGCGGCTCGTCCGGCGTCGAGGACACGCGCCACCCGACGAGCCGGCGTGCCCTCCGGGCCGAGCGACGCGAGCAGGACGGGCTCGAACAGCGCAGCCCCGAGAAGTTCGTCGGACGTACGAGCACCGCCGAGTGCCAGTTCCTCGCGCCGCAGCGCACGCCGCAGCCGCCGCAGGACGACCGGATCCGCCCCGCCGAGCGGGGAGGTGAGCAGATCGAGCGCGAGGTCACCGGGCACCGTCTCTTCCCCCGCAGTGACGAGGTCGAGGGCGGCCAGGAAAGGACGTACCGCCGGTTCGTCCCGCAGCGCGAGTGAGGCGGGCGGGATGGCGACGGGAACCTTGGCGGCATTGAGCGCCCGACGCAGCGCCGTGGTCATGCCGGAGCCGCGCACGATGACCGCCATGTCGCGCCAGGCCACCCCGTCGACGAGGTGGGAGCGGCGCAACGTACCGGCGATGTGCGCTGCCTCCTGCGAGGCACTACGCAGCAATGCGACGTCGACCTGACCGCCCGGTCGCGTGGTGACGCTGCGGTGCGCCGCACCGTCGACCGCACCGATACGGGCGCTGACGCGTTCGCGGACGGCCGCCAGGGCACGCGGCGCGCGATGCCCCACGCCGAGCGTGAGACGCCGCGTGGCGCCGTGATCCTCGGCGACCTCGGCCATGTAGCGCGGGTCGGCTCCCCGGAAGCCCTGCACCGTGACGTCCGGGTCTCCGATGAGCACGAGTCGTTGCGTTGGCCCGACGAGCGTTCGGAGGAAGACGACGCCTGCGCGGGTGAGCTCCTGCGCATCGTCGACGACGACGAGGGAGAACTGCGAGCGGTACTGGGCGAGCAGGTCGTCGTTCGAGCGGAGCGCCTCGGCGGCCGCGCCGAGGATCCACGCCGGGTCGAACGCCCCGGGGCGCGACAGCGCCGTGACGTCGTCGTACTCGTCGAGGACGCTCGCCGCGGCACACCACTCGGGTCGGCCGTGCTCGTGGCCCAGTGCCACCAGCTCGTCCGACGAAAGGCCCCACTCCACGGCACGCATGAGCAGGTCACGCAGTTCGTTGCGCAGGCCGCGGGTGGGCAGTGCCTCGCTCAGATCGGCGGGCCAGTTCGGCACACGGCCCAGCCCGGCGCGGTGTCCCGCGAGCAACTCCTTGATCACCACGTCCTGCTCCGGCCCGGCGAGCAGCCGCGGCGCGGGAAGCCCCTCAAGAGCGGCGCGGGCGCGCAGGATGCCGAAGGCGAGCGCCTGCGGCGTTCGTGCGATCGGTTCGCTCGATGTGCCTCCGACGCGCGTGGTCACCCTGGCCCGCAGCTCGCCGGCGAGCGTGCGCGTGGGCGAGAGCAGAACGCAGGCGTCCGGGGCCAGGCCGTCGCGGACCGCCTGAGCCACGAGTTCCACCGCGAGCGTCGACTTGCCCGTACCCGGCGCACCCACGACGTGCAGCACTCGGTCGTCCGCGTCGAGCACCGCCTGCTGTGTCGCATCGAACAGCATCGCGGCCGCGGGGTCGCCGCCGGGTGTGGCGCGCGGCATCGAGCGGAGCTGGAGCGGTGGCGTCGGCATGTGCGTCATCCCATCACCTGCCACCGACAACCGCGCAACGATGCGTCATTCGTCGAACCCGGGGCGCCATCGCGCGCGCCGCAGATCGGCGTGATCACCGCGGATCGGTGTTCCTTCCTCGCGATAGGCCGCGAGCGCCTCCGCCTGCAGGTGCTCCGGAAGGCGACCCGCGGCGTTAGTGACGCGCCACCACGGCCAGGCCGCATCGCCCTCGCTCATGATGCGGCCGACCTGCCGGGCGCCGGTTCCGACGACCGCGGCGATGTCGCCGTAGGTCGTCACGGCGCCTTCGGGCACGTCGTGGACGACCTCGACGACGCGCTCGCGCAGTTCCTCACGGGCCGCCTCGTGCGGACGAGGTTCTGATCGAGATGTCCCGCCTGCTGCGCTCAATCGAGCTCACGAGCCCTCGGCTCCGCCTGTTCCTTCCATGCGGCCAGGCCACCGGCGAGCGACATGATCCGCGGTCCCGTCTGCTCGCGACTCTCATCGAGCAGCACCCGCGCGGCCCGGGCCGAACGCGATCCTGCCGCGCAGACCGTGACGACCGCACGACCCTGTGCCGCCGTGAGCAGTTCCGGAGCCGTCGACGGCTCCCACGTACTCAACGGCCGCACGACCACCTCACCCCACCCCGCAGGAACGGGCCGTGCAGCCACCTCCGTGTGCTCCCGAACGTCGACGACGAGCGGGTCATCGAGCTCAGCCAGCTGCGCGGCGTCGACCTGCGGCACCTGACCCGCCTCGGTGACGTCACTTCCCCGGCCGGTCCCGTCGAGACCGTCGAACAGACGCTGGTCACCGTCACCGCAGACGACACACTCCACATCACGAGCGAGCGGCAACCGCGTCAGGGTCGTCGAGAGCGCGTCGTAGAGCCAGACCCCGTCGCGGGCCACCTCCCCGACGCCGGTGACGAGCTTGATCACCTCGACCGCTTCCATCGTGCCGACGACACCCGGCAACACGCCGAGCACACCGCCGACGGCGCAGTCCGGCACCTCGCCGTCCGCGAGCGGGCGCGGGAACACGCAGCGATAACACGGGCCGAGGCCCGGAACGACCACCCCGAACTGGCCCGAGAACTGCGAGATCGACGCCCACACCAAGGGAAGGCGCAACGCGACACACACGTCGTTGAGGACGTAACGCGTCGAGAAGTTGTCGCTCCCGTCGACGACGACGTCGTACTCGGGAAGAATCTCGAGCGCAGTCCGGGCGTCGAGGCGGACCCGGTGCTCCATGATCGTCACTCCGCTGTTGAGCTGCGACGCGAACCGCGCCGCGGAGGAAACCTTGGCCTCGCCCACCCCGGCTTCGGTGTGGATGACCTGCCGCTGCAGGTTCGAACGCTCCACAACGTCGTCGTCGACGACACCGATGACCCCGACCCCGGCCGCGCTGAGGTACGAGACGACGGGCGCCCCCAGACCTCCGGCGCCGACGACGAGGACCCGTGCGTCACGCAGCGCGCGCTGACCCGCCTCGCCCACACCGGGCAGCGTCAGGTGGCGCGCGTAACGCAGGCGCTCGCCCGGGTCGAGTGGTCGCGACGATGCCACAGATGTTCCTTCCCGGTAGCTGCCGCCCGCTCTGGCGGGGCGGGGCGCTAAAGTCACACCCAGCCTATGACCGCCGACGAAGGAGTTCACCCGATGACCGGCACGGACGACCCCACCAAGCGCGGACGTCTGCCCCGCTCGGCCCGGCGAGCCCAGTTGATGGAGGCCGCGCAGTCGGTGTTCGTCGAGTCGGGGTTCCACAGCGCCGCGATGGACGAGATCGCGGAGCGGGCGCACGTCAGCAAGCCCGTGCTCTACCAGCACTTTCCCGGCAAGCTCGACCTCTACCTCGCGCTGCTCGACCAGCACACCCGCGAGTTCCCCGAACTGGTGCGCAAGGCCGTCGAGTCGACCACCGACAACAACGAACGTGTCGCCGCCGCCGTCGGGGCCTTCTTCGAGTTCGTCGAGCGTGAGGACGCAGGCTTCCGCCTCGTCTTCGAGTCCGACCTGACGAACGAGCCCGCTGTCGCCGAGCGCGTCGAGCGCAGCCTCGACGACACCGCCGACATCGTGTCTCAGGTCGTGCGTGAGGACACCGGCCTGCCCGAGGAGCAGGCCCGGCTCGTCGCCGTCGCACTGGTCGGCATGTCGCAGGTCGTCGCGCGCTACTGGGTGGCCCAGGGTGCGCCGATTCCCCGCGAGGAGGCCGCACGCATCGTCGGCGTCCTCGGTTGGAGGGGACTGACCGGATTCCCGAAGACCGGCGGGGATGAAATCGCAGGCTGAGGCGTTGACCTCAACAGGCCCACGGTGACCGGTGCCCGTAGATGTGGGCAGAGGCAACCGCACCCGTCACCATTGACCAAGACTTCACCGAGACAAGAGGAGGGGCCATGGAGGTCCGTATCGGCGTTCAGAACGTCGCCCGAGAGATCGTCATCGAATCGAACGAGTCGCCCGAGGCCGTGCGCGCGGCCGTCGGCGAGGCCCTGAGCAGCGGCACGCCGCTCACGCTCATGGACGAGAAGGGCCAGTCGGTCACCGTTCCGACGTCGGCGCTCGCCTATGTCGACATCGCGGCCGAGCAGAAGGGTCGCGTCGGCTTCGGCGGCTGAGCGCCCCGAGCCGTCCCCGAGGCGCCGCCGTCCCGACTTCGGGACGGCGGCGCCCAGGTCTTTACAAGCTCTCTCCCACCAGCGCGAAGGCCCCGTTCACCCCGGAGATTCGGCCTCGACCCGAAGGCGCCAATAACACACCCACATGGGTGGATAGTTGAAAGTGACCTGAAAATTCGCTTAGGTGAGAGCAGAAGCGTTGGGGCACACCCGCCCCGGCCATCACTGTTAGGAGTTCATCATGATCGGTACGATCATCGGCGCCATTATCGCCGGCCTCATCATCGGCGCGCTCGCGCGTCTCGTCATGCCGGGCAAGCAGAACATCTCGATCCTCATGACGATCGTGCTCGGCATCATCGGTTCGGTCGCGGGTTCCTCGATCTACACCGCGATCTCCGGCAAGAGCGACACGAAGGGCATCGACTGGATCGCCCTCATCCTCGGCGTCATCATCGCCGCGATCCTCATCACGGTCTACCTGTCGATCACGGGTCGCAAGAACACCACGCGCGTCTGATCCTCGCGCACGAAAAATCCCCCGCAACCGATTGGTTGCGGGGGATTCTTGCGTCTCGGGCGGAGGCGTCAGGCCGTGAGGCCGAGCGCCTGCATCCGCTCGGAGTGGTTCGTCGTGAGCCGCTCGAACATGCGCGTCAGTTCGGCGAGGTCGGCGCCGACGCCCGAGCCGTCGTCGACGAGCAGGGCCGTGAGGGCGTCGTGGGACGCCGCCACACGCTGGGCCTGGCTGAGCGCCTCGCCGACGAGTCGGCGCCCCCAGAGCGCAAGACGCGAGCCGAGGCGCGGATCCTGGGCGATCGCCTCGGCGAGCACCTGCTTGACGAAGGCATCCTGCTCGTCAGCGCCGACCGCGCGCTCGACGAGTGCGCGGGTCTCGGGGTCGACGTAGCGGGCGATCTCCGCGTAGAAGTCATTCGCGATAGCGCTGCCTGCATAGGCCTTCATGAGGCCCTCGTACCAGTCGGCTGGCGGAGTGCGGCGGTGCCACTCGTCGATGGCGGCCGTGAAAGGCTCCATCGAGGATTCGGGCTCGGCGCCGATCTCGCGCAGCCGAGCAGCGAGCTCCTCGTAGTGGTCGAAGTCCATCCGGGCCATGCGGGCGAGAGCCAGCTTGTGGTCGAGGCGCGGCGCACGCGAGGCGTCGTCGACGGTGGCGAAGGCTCCGGAGAGTTCGCCGTAGGCGATGACGCTCAGAAGATCCACGACCCCGGCCCGGTAGTCCGGGTCGTCGAGGGTGCGCAGGACGGCAGTGGCGGGCGCGGGCGTCACGGAGTCGCTCATGAAGGCGATGCTATCGCCCGCAGCCACTGCTTCGACGCGCGGCGAGTACACTGAAACGGACAGCAGGTGCCCGGTCGGCCACGATGCCGCGACCGAGGTCGGCCCTCCGCCGCCCCCAAGGTCCACCCAAGGTCGTTCCCCGCGTGAGCGCAGTGAACGAGAAGACCTCCGATCGGCCCTCCTTCGCTCCGGCGTGGCAACCATGCCCCGGGGCCCGACAGGAAGCACGATCGTGACCCAGACCCAGCCGAGCGCGGCCGAACTCGATTCGGCCGGCATCACCTCCATCGAGGCCGAGGCCCCCGCCGAGCCCATCTCCGCCCAGACGTTCGCCGACTTCGGCGTCCACCCCGACATCGTCGCGGCCCTGGCCGACAAGGGCATCGTCCACCCCTTCCCCATCCAGGCGATGACGCTGCCCGTGGCCCTTTCGGGCCACGACATCATCGGCCAGGCCCGTACCGGCACCGGAAAGACGCTCGGTTTCGGCGTCCCGCTCCTCGCCCGCGTCACCGTGAAGGGCGAAACGTCGAACTCCCCCGTCCCGGCACCCGAGGGCAAGCCACAGGCCATGGTCGTCGTGCCGACGCGTGAGCTCGCCGTCCAGGTCGCCTCCGACCTCGAGGCAGCCGCCAAGCGCCGCGGTATCCGCATCGTCCAGATCTACGGTGGCCGCGCCTTCGAGCCGCAGATCGAGGCACTCGAGCGTGGCGTCGAGGTCGTCGTAGGTACGCCCGGTCGTCTTATCGACCTCGCCTCCCGCGGACACCTCGACCTGTCGTACGTCGGCGGGCTCGTACTCGACGAGGCCGACGAGATGCTCGACCTCGGCTTCCTGCCGGACGTCGAGAAGATCCTCGCGATGACGCCGGCCGCCCGCCAGACCATGCTGTTCTCCGCGACGATGCCCGGCGCCGTGGTCGCGCTGGCGCGCCGCTACATGACGCAGCCCACGCACATCCGCGCCATGCAGGACGACGCGAGCGAGGCCGAGACGGTGGCTGCCATCGAGCAGATCGTCTACCGCGCACACGCCATGGACAAGGTCGAACTCCTCGCCCGCGTCCTGCAGGCCAAGGACCGTGGCCTCACTATCATCTTCAGCCGCACGAAGCGCACCGCCGCCAAGGTCTCCGACGAGCTGAACGCGCGCGGCTTCGCGGCAGCACCGCTGCACGGTGACCTCGGCCAGGGCGCTCGCGAGCAGGCCCTGCGCGCCTTCCGTGCGGGCAAGGTCGACGTCCTCGTCGCCACCGACGTCGCCGCGCGCGGCATCGACGTCGAAAACGTCACGCACGTCGTCAACTACCAGTGCCCCGAGGACGAGAAGACCTACGTCCACCGCATCGGCCGCACGGGCCGCGCGGGCAACACCGGTATCGCCATCACGCTCGTCGACTGGGATGACCTGCACCGGTGGACGCTCATCAACAAAGCGCTCGACCTCGGCATCCCGGACCCGCAGGAGACGTACTCGAGCTCCGAGCACCTCTTCACGGATCTCGACATCCCGACGAACGCCACGGGAAAGCTCCCGAAGTCGGCTCGCACCCGCGAAGGACTCGGCGCAGAGCGCGTCGAGGACCTCGGCGAGACGGGCCGCTCCGGCGGTGAGCGCTCGAGCGAGCGTTCCGGTGGTCGTGGCGGTCGCGACAACCGTTCCGGTGGCCGCGGCCAAGGTGGCCGAGGCGGCTCCCGCTCGAACGGCGATCGCCCACGTGGCGGTGACCGTCAGAGCCGTGAGAGCAACGGAGCCGACTCCTCCAAGGGTTCCGGCGACGGCCAGCCGCGCCGACGTCGTCGCCGCACGCGCGGTGGTTCGGGCGGCGCGAACACGCCGCCGGCCGACCAGAACTGATCGGTCGAAACAGGGTGCATCCTTTGGGGTGCACCCTGTTTTGCATCGTGCGACACCCCGCTCCGCCACCTCGCGGGCGGCACCGCACGCCCATTACTGTGGGCGCAAAGACACTGCCACGAAAGGTCGCCCACCCATGACGCCAGCCAAGCGCCAGGACGACGAGATGCCGGCGACAAACCCGGACGATTCCAGGCCACTCGACGCTGACGCCGACGTTCCGCCCCAGCAGGACGACAGCCGCAACACCGGCGACCAGAACTTCGACGAACGCAACCTCGATGCGCGCCGTGAGAGTCAGGACGAGAACGAGCCGGAGAACGGCCCCATGGCCGATCGCTCGCAGATCCTCGCGTCGGGCTTTGCCTCGATGTCGCGTTGGGCACTACGTATCAGCGTCGTCATCGTCACGCTCTACCTGCTCGGACGCGCGCTCGCGCCGTTCTGGGTCATCATCCTGCCGCTCATCCTCGGCCTCATCATCGCCACGGTCCTGTGGCCGCCGACGGCGTGGCTTCGTCGACGCGGCTGCGCCCCGGCGTTGGCGGCTGTCATCTCGATCCTCGGGGCCCTCGGCATCCTCGGCGGTGTCATCTCCGCCATCGTGCCCTCGGTCGCGAACCAGGCTCCGGAACTCGCGACCCGCTCGACCCAGGGTGTCTCACAGGTTCAGGAGTGGGTCCAGGGCCCGCCGTTCAACGTTCCGCAACAGCAGATCGACAACGCAGTCGGCACGATCAACGACAAGATCACCAAGTCCGGTGACGTCATCGCGTCCGGAGTGTTCTCCGGTGTGACGACGGTCGGCAGTGTCCTCGTGACGCTCGTGCTGAGCCTCATCCTGTCCTTCTTCTTCATCAAGGACGGTGACCGATTCCTGCCGTGGGTGCGTCTGGTCACGGGTGAGCGCACCGGCGCGCACCTCACCGAGGTCTTCACCCGCGCGTGGCACACGCTCTCGGGCTTCATCCGCACCCAGGCGATCGTGTCCCTCATCGACTCGATCTTCATCGGAATCGGTCTCGTCATCCTCGACGTGCCCCTGGCCCTGCCCCTGTGTGTCATCACCTTCCTCGGTGGCTTCATCCCGATCGTGGGTGCGTTCGTCGCGGGTGCTCTCGCGGTGCTCGTCGCCCTCGTGACGCAGGGTCCGACGACGGCGCTCATCGTGCTCGGCATCATCGTGGCCGTGCAGCAGATCGAGGGCCACGTGCTCCAGCCGATGCTGCAGAGCCGCTCGATGTCGCTGCACCCCGTGCTCGTCCTGCTCGGTATCGCGGCGGGCTCCGAGGGCCACGGCGTCGTCGGTGGCTTCCTCGCCGTTCCGGTCGTCGCCACGATCGCCGTGCTCTTCCGCTATGTGGGCGAGCAGATCGACCTGCGGGCGGGCACGATCAGTGCCGACGATCTCGAGTACCGCACCGACCGGGGGCGCACCGCGGCCCTGCGCACGGAGCGTCTTCGGCGCCTCGCCGACCGGAAGGCGCGGGGTGAGGAGACCAGCATTGGCGCCGAATCACGTGCCGCGATAGCTGCGGACGACGGGGAGAAGAGCACGCTGTCGCAGGTCATTCCGCACGGCTCCGCACCCGCCGACCGCGCCCGGTCCGTCGTCGGCGGACTGCGCCGCCGCTTCCGGCGCTGAACGCATGTCAGTCACGCCCCCGTCCTCGGTCTCGCTTCCGACGGCGGGGGCGTTTCGTGCTCGGACGTGACCCGTCTGGCGGGGCGGCTTAACTGATTTCATTCGCTATGCGTCACGGCCCCCGGTAGGCTCACACGGTCACCGGTCTCCCTCCCTTCGGGGGAAAGCGGTTGTCCGAGTACGAAAAGTAGGCACCCGCAAGGGGCCGATACGGGAGGTTCCGCGTGTCCGACACGACACCACCAGCGGAACCTGACAGCGTTTCGCAGCAGCACACAGCCTCGGACGAGGGTACGTCGTCGGATTCGTCGACCGCGCACTCGTCCCACGAAATGCTCGTCGGCGTCGACGAGCCCATTCCCCAGCACGAGGCCGTCCACAAGGGCACTCTCGACAAGATCATCTTCGGCGTGACGGCTACCTTCGCCATCGCGTTCGTCGCGTGGGGTCTTCTCTCGCCCAAGACGATGTCGTCGGGCTCCTCGACCGCCCTCGGGTGGGTCATGGACTCGATGGGCTGGGCGTTCATCCTGTTCGCCACGTGCTTCGTCATCTTCGCCATCTGGCTGGCGGCGAGCCGTTACGGCAACATTCCGCTCGGTCACGACAACGAGAAGCCCGAGTTCAAGACGACCTCGTGGATCGCGATGATGTTCAGCGCCGGCATGGGCATCGGCCTCATGTTCTACGGCGTCGCCGAGCCGCTCACGCACTTCGTCACCCCGCCGCCGCGTAGCGGTGCCGGCGCGGAGAGCCCCGAGGCACTCCAGGTCGCCATGGCGACGACGATGTTCCACTGGGCGCTTCACCCGTGGGCGATCTACGCCGTCGTCGGTGTCGCCATCGCGTACGGAACGTTCCGCAAGGGGCGCAGCCAGCTCATCAGCTCGACGTTCGTTCCGCTCATCGGACGACGCCGCGCCGAAGGACCCGTCGGCAAGGTCATCGACGGTCTCGCGATCTTCGCGACCTTGTTCGGTTCGGCCGCATCGCTGGGCCTCGGTGCCCTGCAGATCGCCGCCGGCCTCGAGAAGAACGGCTGGGTCAACAAGGTCGGCGGCACGGCACTCGTGTCGATCATCGTCATCCTGACGATCTGCTTCATCTTCTCGGCCGTCTCCGGCGTCGAGAAGGGCATCCAGTACCTGTCGAACTTCAACATGGTGCTCGCCCTCGTGCTCGCCGTGTTCCTGTTCGTCGTCGGCCCGACGGCCTTCATCCTCAACCTGCTGCCGACCGGCCTCGGCGACTACATGGACCAGCTGCCCTTCATGGCGTCGCGCAGCCAGGCCACCGGCCTGCAGCCGATGCACGACTGGCTCGCGAGCTGGACGGTCTTCTACTGGGCCTGGTGGATCAGCTGGACCCCGTTCGTCGGCATGTTCATCGCGCGCATCTCGCGTGGCCGTACGATCCGCCAGTTCATCACCGGCGTTCTCCTCGTGCCGTCGCTCGTCTCGCTCGTGTGGTTCGCCATCTTCGGTGGCACGGCCATCGACGTGCAGCGTGAGACCCACGACATCGCGAAGAAGGTCGAGGGTGTCTTCACCGTCGACTCGAACGCGGCCCTGTTCGACGTCCTCGACCACTTCCCGCTCGCGGGTGTGACCACGGTCGTCGTCATGGTGCTCGTCGCCGTGTTCTTCGTCTCGGGCGCCGACGCGGCCTCGATCGTCATGGGCACGCTGAGCGAGCGTGGCCGCATCGAGCCGAGCCGCTGGGTCGTCATCTTCTGGGGTGCCGCCACCGGCGCCGTGGCCGCCGTCATGCTTCTCGCCGGCCTGGCCGAAGGAGATTCGTCGGCCGCTCTCACGAGCCTGCAGAACATCACGATCGTCAGCTCGCTGCCGTTCGTCATCGTCATGGTGCTCATGTGCGTCGCGCTCGTGCGGGAGCTGCACTCCGACCCGATGATGCTGCGCGCCCAGAAGGGACGCGACCTCATCGAGAAGGCCGTCATCAGCGGCGTCAAGACGCACGGCGGTGACGACATCAGCCTCGTCGCCGTGCCGTCCGAGCACGCCGAGAGGGTTTCGACGCTCGCCACCGAGGTCGCCACGGGTGACAGCGGTGCCACGCATGTGCCCGGTCAGACGCCCCGACGTCCGCGTGTTCGCCCGAAGGGGCAGCCGCCGCGTCACGACGTCTGATCGGCCTCGAGACTCGAGCAACGCCGTCGGCCCGGGAACCACGTGGTTCCCGGGCCGACGGCGTTCGTGCTTCACTTCACGACGCGATCACACGGCTCAGTGGCGGGCCCGCACGACCTCGGTACCGCCGGAAGCCCCGGCGAGCAGCCGTTCGTACTGGTCGGGAGCAGTCGTGTTCTCCCCCAATCGGTTGGGCTTGCCGGCTCCGTGGAAGTCGCTGGAGCCCGTGACGACGAGGTCACGCTCCCGGGCGATCGCGAGCGCCCGCTCGACCTGTGAGGCATCGTGGTCGCGGTGGTGCGCCTCGATGCCGACGAGGCCGGCGTCAGCCATGGCACGCACGACGTCCTCGTCGACAATGCGCCCGCGCGATTCGGCGAAGGGGTGCGCCATGACAGGCACTCCACCGCCCGCGCGCACCAACTCCACGGCGCGCACGGGATCGAGCGCGTAATGGCCGACGTGGTACGGGCTGCCGTTGTAGAGGTAGCGCTCGAACGCTTCGGAGCGATTCGCGACGACGCCGTTCGCGACGAGAGCGTCCGCCATGTGCGGCCGCCCGATGGTCGCATCGGCACCGGCGACGGAGAGCACCTGCTCGTACGTGATGTCGACGTCCTCACCCAAGCGCTCCACCATGCGCTGCGCTCGCGTGAGGCGCGACGAGCGGGCCTTCTCGAGCTCGGCGAACAGTTCGCCGTCCGTGGGCGGGAGGTAGGCAAGCAGATGGATGCTGATCCCCTCGTGCTTGCACGAGACCTCGATGCCGGGCACGAGGTCGATGCCGTGCTCACGGGCGGCAGCGGCTGCCTCGTCCCAACCACGCGTCGTGTCGTGATCGGTGAGGGCGACGACGTCGAGGCCGGAGCGAGCCGCTTCTGCGACCACCTCAGCCGGCGTCGTCGTGCCGTCGCTACAGGTGGAGTGGGTGTGAAGGTCGATACGCACGTTCACACGTTAGCCTTGCTCGTCGTGGAATCCTTCCGCTCCGACGACGACACGACCACCGGCGAGGCCATGCCCCAACCCGTGCGGTACGCGGTATGGCTCATGCTTGCGGGCGCGCTCGTCCAGGCGTTGTCGACCCTCACGACGGCACTCGATCGGGAGGGTATCCGCGCCCAGACGGCCCGCCTCGCCGACGAGTTCGACCGCTCCCTCGACGGCAAGGCGCTCGAGCGAGCCACCGATCAGGCGTACTGGTTCGGTGTCGGCACCGGCGTGACGTTCGTGGCGCTCTGGCTCGTGGTCGCTCGGCTGTGCGCCATCGGTCGCACCAGCGGACGGCCTCTCGCGACGCTCTTCGCCACCGTCTACACCTTCACGTTCGCCTTCTCCGCGGTGCGTTCCTTCGGCCCGGGAGCGTTTCTGGGTCTCGTCACCGTCGTCGTCGGTATCTCGGCCGTCTATCTGCTGTGGCGCAGGCCGGTCACGCCGTGGCTCGCGCGGTGCGCCGCGCGTCGCTCCCAGGGCGCGTGAGCCACGTCGATAGGCTGGATTTCATGCCTCGCCACGTCGTCGCCGCCCTCACCGCTGCAGCCCTCGTCTCGTTGACGGCCTGTAGTTCGGGCGCCGACCCGAAGGACGTCACACCGACGTCGTCGACGTTCACGAACGGTGCCCAGTCGCCGACGACGGCTGCGCCCAACCCGAACCCGGTGACGTCGCCGAGCCCCGGCGCCGTCGTGAGTTCCGACAAGGTCTTCAACTTCGTGGTGCCCAGCGGATGGAACCTGTCGAAGAAGGCCCAGGCCGTCGCCTACCTCTCCTCGGCCACCATCGCTCACAACGTCGCCCCCACGATCGCGATCACCCGCTCGAAGATCTCCCCCGCGCCGGCTCTCGACCAGACCGTCCAGATGGCGATGATGCAGGCTCGCCAGGACGGCGCGAGCGTGGAGCGGCTTCCCGAGCGCACCGTCGGGGGTGAGAAGTCGGTGGCCTTCACGGCCAAGTCGACGGAGAAGAACGTCGAACTGCAGCGGACCTACACGATGGTGGCGCACGACAAAGCCCTCTACGTCATCACGCTGACGAGTGCCCAGGCCGACGCGAAGCGTGACGAGGCCACCCTCACGTCGTTCCTCGCTGGCCTGACGTGGACGAAGAAGGGCGACAAGGGTTCGACCGCCAGCGGCACGACACCGGCCCCCGTTCCCACCTCGACGTCCAACCCGCCGAAGCCGAGCTCCAGTTCCTCGAGCACAGCTTCCTCGTCGAGTTCGTCCTCGAAGGCGCCCTCCTCGTCCGGCAAGGCAACCGGCTCGGCGAAACCCTCGAGCAGCACGTCCACGAAGCCCACGGCGTCGTCGACGTCGAAGTGACGCGCGTCAGTCGGTCTGCTGGACGGTGCGACGCAACACCTTCGAGGTGAGTGAGTCCGCGCCTGCGGAAATCTGACGGCCGAGCAGCGTCCCGAGGGAGACGCCGACCGACAGCGCAAGCCCCACGAGCATCGCCAGCAGGAACGAGTCGACCCAGTTGTTGTCCTCGTTGTCCGTGACGAAGTACATGATGCCCTTGTAGACCGCGAGACCGGGCAGCAAGGGAACAATGCTCGCGGCGGTCACTGCGATGCTTGGCACGTGCAGTCGCCGCGCCACCGTCGGTGCCGCACACCCGATGAGGAAGGTCGCGATTCCGGAGGCAACGGGCTGCGAGGTGCCCCCCAGGATGTTGAACGTGGCAAAGAGGAGCCACGAGACCCCACCCGTGACGATCGAGACGAGGACCGCCCGGGGCGCGCAGTAGGCCGAGACGGCGAAGGCACCGCCGAGCAGCGCTCCGGCGAGGATCTGGACGACGACGTTCTGCGCCAACCCGTCCGAGGGAATGACGTACAGGTTCACCCCGATGCGACGCGCGAGACTCAGCACGAGCAGAACCCCGGCCACGACGCCGCCGGTCAGCAGCATGACCTCGTACGTGCGCGCACCGGCGGTGAGGTAGAAGCCGTCCAGGGTGTCCTGCGCAGCGGTGACGACGGACATACCGGCCAGCAGCACCACGATGCTCGAGGCCACGACGATGCTCGGGCGCACTTGTGCGAGCCACCAGATGCCGCCGGTGTGATCGCGGATGACGATCAATGCCACCGCGATGCCGGCTGCGATGGTCGCCCCGATGACCTGTCCGAAGAAGGTCGACAACCCCATCCGCGCGAACCGCACCTGGACGTAGTCGATGAGCGCGGTGGCGACACCGGAGATGAGGATCATCATGAGACCGCCACCGAGAAGCATGGCAACACCGGCACCCATGAGACCCCACGCTGCCGTCACGACGCCGCGACGGTAGGAGTGCGGCATCTCGAGGATGCGTTCGAGCTCACCGAGGTTGTCCTCGATGTCGACGGGCTCGCCGCCGCTGGCACCGATCTCGCGCACGAGGGAGTGGAGTGCCTCGAGGCGCGAGTAGTCCGTACCCATCGAACTGACGATGCGCATGACGGTGATGGGGTCGCGGTGCACGCCGCGGTGCATGCTGAGCGTCACGGAGGTGTAGGTGATGTCGACGTGGACGCTCGAGAGGCCGTAGGCGCGGCAGACCCGCAACAGGGCAGCTGTCGTGTCGGCGACGGAGGCCCCGGTCACGAGCATGGCCTCACCCAGACGCAGGCAGAAGTCGATGACGGCGCGGGTGTGCCACTCCGAGACGTAGTCACTCCCGCCCCGAACCGCGATGGGCATCGTCGGAGGACCGCTCGGACGCAGCACCGATCGAGCTCGTCCTCGCACGCGTGTCGAACCGCCCGGCGTCGATCGTTGGGGCCGTCCACGCATGTTGCCCTCGGGCATTTTCACCACCTTGTCGCATCCACCATCAGCCACCCGTCATTGTGCGGCATACCCACCCTGGGTCGGCAAGCCGCCCACCCGGCGCAGTGTCGGCGCGAAGAGGCACAATGGGAGGTGTGAGTGAGAAGCAGCAGCAAGCAGAGCACCGAAGCCGCCCCGGCGGCGCGCAGTTCCGCGAGTTCGTGGCCTCCGGCTGGGCGCCGCGCGACACGACGCCGACGGCCCGTGCGGCCGTCGCGGACTTCACGCCGGCCCGCCGCGAGGCCCTCTCGCGGGAGTTCCCCGAAGCACGGCTCGTCATCCCCGCAGGCGGACTCAAGGTCCGCAGCAACGACTGCGACTACCAGTTCCGTCCCCACTCGGCCTTTGCCTGGGTGACGGGCCTGGGCGCCGATCGTGAACCGGACGCCGTATTCGTCCTCGAGCCGCGCCCCGAGGGCGGCCACGAAGCCCAGATCTTCTTCAAGCCCCTCGCAGGCCGCGACACCGAGGAGTTCTTCGGTGACAGCCGCTACGGAGAGTTCTGGGTGGGTGCTCGACCCACGCTCGATGACATGTCGAACGAACTGGGCGTGACGGCCCGCCACCTCGACGAGTTCGGTGACGCCGTCGCGAAGGACGCCGGCGCCGTCGACGTCCTCGTCGTGCGCGACGCCGACGCCGACGTCACCGCCCAGATCGAGCAGGTGCGTTCCCACCTCGACGAGGCGGCCACCGAGGCCGTCCAGGCCAAGGACGCCGAGCTGGCACGCTTCCTGTCCACCGCGCGCCTGACGAAGGACGCGTGGGAGGTCGGCCAGATGCGCGAGGCCTGCGACGCCACGGCACGTGGCTTCGAGGCCGTCGTCGCTGACCTTCCGGAAGCGGTACACCGCGGTCGCGGTGAGCGTTGGGTCGAGGGCGTCTTCGGACTCCACGCGCGTCACGCCGGCAACGGCGTCGGCTACGACTCCATCTGTGCGAGCGGCGACCACGCCAACACGCTGCACTGGATCAAGAACACCGGCGAGATCCGCTCCGGCGACCTCATCCTCATCGATGCCGGAGTCGAGGTCGACTCGCTGTTCACCGCCGACGTGACGCGTACGCTGCCGGTCTCGGGAACCTTCTCCCCTGCCCAGCGCGAGATCTACCAGGCCGTCCTCGACGCACAGAACGCCGGTTTCGCAGCCGCGAAACCCGGTGCGAAGTTCTCCGACGTCCACGCTGCGGCCATCCGCGTCATCGCCGAGCGCCTGCACGGGTGGGGCCTTCTTCCCGAGGGTGTCGACGTCGAGGCGACGCTCGACCCGGAGAACGGCCAGTACCACCGTCGCTGGATGGTGCACGGTACGAGCCACCACCTCGGCCTCGACGTCCACGACTGCGCCCTGGCGCGCAAGGAGGAGTACATGGACGCCGAACTCAGCGAGGGCATGATCATCACGATCGAGCCGGGCCTGTACTTCAAGGCGGACGACGAGCTCGCCCCCGAGCGCTTCCGCGGCATCGGTGTGCGCATCGAGGACGACGTGCTCATCACGGCCGACGGCAACGAGAACCTGTCGAAGGCCCTTCCCCGTGAGCCTGACGAGGTCGAGGCCTGGATCAAGGACGTCTGGAGCCGCTGACGTTCTGCCCGGACGAGCGACGGCCCGTCACTTCCGAGAGGAGGTGACGGGCCGTCGTCGATCGTGGGGGCGTCCGCGATCAGTAGACGCTGACCGGCTCGCCGATGTAGAGCAGGCGGTTCGCGATGAGGAAGTTCTGCGCCGACACGGACAGGCGGCAGCAACCGTGCGAGGCCGGGTAGGCCGGGATGGACGCGGAGCCGTGGAAGGCGATGCCACCGTTGAAGTAGAACGGGCGCCACAGGCCACCGAGTGCGCCGTAGTCCCAGCCGTTCGATCCGCGACGGTTGATGCGGAACTCGCCGGACGGCGTGGTCGCGCGGATCTTGCGGCCGTAGTAGGTGAACAGCTCACCGTTGCCGGTGGAGGTGTTGAAGATGTACTTCACCGAACCACCGCGCACGACCATGACGATCTGGCGACGCTTGTCGACCTCCATGCGGTTCCCACCGCGACGGCTGCCCGGGCGGGTTCCGCGGTTGACGACGCCCCACGTCTTGGCACCCACGACCCCGTCGCGGCCGAGACCAGCGACCTTCTGGATGGCGAGGACGGCCTGCACCGTCAGCGCACCGAAGACACCGTCGGGCGTGCCACACCAGTAGCCGAGCGAGTTGAGGCGCTTCTGAAGCGCGGTGACGGACGAACCGCGGCTACCGGCCTTGAGAACCGGGTTGGCTGCGGAGGCGCTGGTGGCCACGCCGGTACCCACGGCGGCCAGTGCGCCCATGGCGGCAGCACCCGCGACGACACCGCGGCGGCTGATTTCGTTGTGTTCCATGACACGTCTCCTTCTCGTGGAACGGGCGACCACTCGGCCGCTGCGGTTTCCCTCCCGCGTACCTATGACGCAACTGCGAGGCGTCCGGTTCCCCAAGAGGTCGATGTTCGTCGAACCGTCGACGACACCGCGCCTGCAGTGCTCGTACGTCGTTCCATCCAAACCAACGTCCATCATGCCAGAGAAACCCGATGCGGCTCCGCCGCCGGAGCCGTGTAGCGAGCACCTGCAACGAAATCGCAATGAAATACTGCGTGCATGAGTGCACCCACCGACCGTCTCGTCGCCGAAGCCCTCGCGAAGTCGGGGTTGCTGTGGCTCACCTCCGCGGCCGGGTCTGCACCGTGTTGGCACGTGGTCGTCGATGGTGTCGCGTACGTCGTCACGGGCCCGGGTGAGCAGTACAGCCCCGTCCACGTGGGGCGTACGAGCGTCGTCGCTCGGGCCAAGGAGTCTCGCGCTCGCCTCGTCGCGTTCGACGCGGAGGCCTCCGTCGTCTCGCCCGAGGACGACGATTGGGAAGCCGCCACGGGCGCTCTCAAGGTGGGGCGTCTCAACGCTCCCGGAGGCGACATCGTGGCTCGGTGGCGTGAGGAGGCCACGGTTCTGCGGCTCGTTCCCGACCTCACCACGGTCGTGCTGCGCGGACAGAAGCTGCCGCCGCCAGCCGCGGAGAGTGGCTCGACATCCGACACACCCACCCCGGCGCAGCAGACGCCCGGTGACCGTCCCGATGACGGCCGGCGTCCGGCATCCGGGCCCACCCGCTCCGCACAGGCCGCCGCCGAGCGCGCGAACCGTGCCGCGCAACGCGCCGACGAACAGGCGACGAACGAAAGCGGTCCTGCCTCGCCGGAAGCCGGGTCGGGTGACGACGGCGGCGCGGCTAAGGTGAGCCCGTGAGTACCCGCGTCTTCGTCGCCCGCCTCGTCGGCCTCACCGTCTTCGATCCGCTCGGAGACCGTGTGGGACGAGTTCGTGACGTCGTCGTCGTCTTCGGCAAGAACCCGAGCCCGCGCGTCATCGGCCTCGTCGTCGAGGTCGTCCAGCGTCGCCGCGTGTTCCTGCCGCTGACGCGTGTCACCTCCATCGACGCGGGCAAGGTCATCACCACCGGTCTCGTCAACATGCGCCGCTTCGAGCAGCGCCACAACGAGACCCTCGTGTGTGCCGAGCTCTTCGACCGCCAGGTCACCGTGCGCGACCCCGAAGCCGAGGAGTTCGTCGGCACGGTCGAGGACATGTCGATGGAGCAGAACCAGCGCCGCGACTGGAACATCACGAAGGTCTTCGTGCGTGAGTCGGGCAGCGCCTCGAGCGCGTCGCGGGCCATGAACCGGCTGGCGCGTCGACGCGCGGGCAAGACGAGCCTGCACGACATCCGCGACGTCTTCGGTCTGCACCGCGAGCACCAGGAGCAGTCGGCCGAGCGACTCCTCGAGGCGTACGACGACCTGCGCGTTGAGGACCTCGCCGAGGTCATCCACGACCTCACACCGAAGCGGCGCGCCGAGGTGGCCGCGGCCCTCGACGACGGCAAGCTCGCCGATGTCCTCGAGGAGCTCCCCGAGGACGACCAGGTCGAGATCATCGCCGCGCTCGGCACCGACCGTGCCGCCGACGTCCTTGAGGCCATGGAACCGGATGACGCCGCCGACCTCCTCGGCGACCTGCCGCCCGAGACGGCCGAGGACCTGCTCAAGCGGATGGAGCCCGAGGACGCCGCGCCGCTGCGACGCCTCCTCTCCTACGACGAGAACACCGCCGGTGGTCTCATGACCACCGAGCCCGCCATCCTCGGCCCGGAGGCCACGATCGCGGAGGCACTCGCCGTCGTGCGCCGTGAGGAGCTCGACCCGGCCCTCGCGTCGGCCGTCTTCATCGCGCGCCCGCCGCTCGAGGTGCCCACGGGACGCTTCCTCGGGATGGTGCACACGCAGCGTCTGCTGCGCGAGCCGCCGCACACGTCGGTCGGCAACGTCGTCGACTCGACCATCGACCCGCTGAACGTCGAGGCTCCTCTCGGTGAGGTGACGCGCACGCTGGCGCAGTACAACCTCGTCTCGCTGCCCGTCGTCGACGACAACGGGCGCCTGCTCGGCGCCGTCACGGTCGACGACGTGCTCGACCACATCCTTCCCGAGGACTGGCGTGAGGAGCGCCACGACCTTCACCACGACCGCAAGCTGCCGGGGGTGGACGCATGAGCCGTAGCGGCAAGGACGAACGTCGCGACAACCGCGAGGAGATGCGCCGCGACGCTCTCAAGGAAGCGCGCCGCGAGATGCGCGGCGACGAACGCGGCGAGAGCACGGGGCGCCTCGATCAGCCCCAGGAGAAGCGCGCGAGTGTGCTGCCGCGCTTCTCGATGGACTCCGAGAACTTCGGTGTCGCGAGCGAGAAGTTCGCGCGCTTCATGGGCACGGCGACGTTCCTCATCTGGATGACGCTGTTCGTCGCCATCTGGCTGGCGTGGAACACCTTCATGCCCGAATCGGCCCAGTTCGACCCTCGTGCGCTCAACTACACGCTGCTCACGCTCATCCTGTCGCTGCAGGCCAGCTACGCGGCGCCGCTCATCCTGCTCGCGCAGAACCGTCAGGACGACCGTGACCGTGTCGGTCTCGAACAGGACCGGGCACGCGACGAGCGCAACCTCGCCGACACCGAGTTCCTCACCCGCGAGGTGGCCTCGCTCCGTCTCGCGATGCGTGAGACCGCGACGCGTGACTTCGTCCGTTCCGAGCTGCGCTCGCTCCTGGAGGAGATGGAGGAGCGCGGCATGCTTGCCTCACCGGAGGACGACGAGGAGGAGGCGGGCGGTCGCGCGGAGCGTTCGAAGAACGAGCGCAAGCCGCGGCGCAAGGACGGCGCCTGATCAGCGTCCTTCCCGCCGTCTCCGGGCGGCAAGGCGGACGTGTGCAACACCACGTCGCCCCGGCATGAGCACTTCCTACTGGGTCGTACGATGGATGGCATGTCCACTCCCACTCTCGATGCCATCGGCGCTGCCCTCGCGACGGTCGAAGACCCTGAAATCAAGAAGCCCATCACCGAACTGGGCATGGTCGACTCGGTCGACGTCTCCGAGAGCGGCCACGTCGCCGTCACGATCCTTCTGACGATCGCGGGCTGCCCGCTGAAGTCGAAGCTCACCGAAGACACCACGAAGGCCGTCATGGGCGTCGAGGGCGTCACCGGCGTCAACGTGACGCTCGGTGTCATGACCGACGAGCAGCGCAAGGATCTGCGTGAGCAGCTGCGTGGCGGTCAGGCCGAGCGCGAGGTGCCCTTCGCGCAGCCGGGTTCGATGACGCGCGTCTACGCCGTCGCCTCCGGCAAGGGTGGCGTCGGCAAGTCGTCCGTCACGACGAACCTCGCTGCCGCGATGGCGGAGCAGGGCCTCAAGGTCGGTGTCGTGGACGCCGACATCTACGGCTTCTCCGTGCCGCGCATGCTCGGCGTCGAGCAGCGCCCGACGCAGGTTGACGACATGATCCTGCCGCCGGACAGCCACGGCGTGAAGGTCATCTCCATCGGCATGTTCGTGCCCGGTAACCAGCCCGTCGTGTGGCGAGGCCCGATGCTGCACCGCGCGCTGCAGCAGTTCCTCGCGGACGTGTTCTGGGGCGACCTCGACGTCCTCCTGCTCGACCTGCCGCCCGGCACGGGTGACATCGCCATCTCGGTGGCGCAGCTCATCCCGACGGCGGAGATCCTCGTCGTGACGACGCCGCAGCAGGCTGCCGCGGAGGTCGCGGAGCGCGCCGGCGCGATCGCGTTGCAGACGAAGCAGCGCGTGGCCGGCGTCATCGAGAACATGTCGTGGCTGGAGCTGCCGGACGGCACGCGTCAGGAGATCTTCGGTGCGGGTGGCGGCCAGGCGGTCGCCGACTCGCTGACGCAGGCCATCGGCGCGAAGGTCGAGCTGTTGGGCCAGATTCCGCTCGACACGACGTTGCGTGAGGGCGCTGACGCGGGTACGCCGGTCGTCGTGGGCAACCCCGACTCCCCCGCCGCGGTGGCGCTGCGCGGTATCGCGAAGGGCCTCGGCACGCGTGCGCGCGGCCTGGCGGGCCGCAGCCTGGGCCTCACCCCGAACCGCAAGTAAAGCGAACACGAAGCGCCTCGGCCGGACCGAAAGGTCCAGCCGAGGCGCTTCGTCATGTAGCGGAAGCACGCACGTCGCCCGCTGAAGAGTGAGGATGTGCCGCGAAAGGTGAGCAGCGCAGACCAACCGGACCGCGCTGGGAGCCGACTCGCCCCGAAGGCCTGTCGCACCGTGGGATCTGACCGAGCTTGCGAGGTCAGATCACCGTAAGATAGGGCAAGGGAGCGCCTACGTCGCGTCGGTGTCGAACGGCGTGGTGCGGTCGGGGTGGTATTCGGCGGAGATGTGGGAGCGCGGGGCGCTGGGGATCGCTTGGGTGTCCTCGCCGCCGACGCCTGCACTGTGGGTTTCGGCGCCGACGCCGGACGCAGCGTGGTCGGGGCCGACGGCGCCGGCCGCGGTGGAGCCGTTGGCTCGACGTTCGGTGAGGCCGACTTCGGCGGCGATATCGGCGTCGGGGTCGTCGAAGAGGGCTTCGCGAACGATGCGGCGCGGGTCGTACTGACGCGGGTCGTACTGACGCCAGTCGATGTCCTGGTATTCGGGGCCCATCTCGGATTTGAGTTGGGTCTTGGCACCTTCGGCCATGTCGCGTGCGGTGCGGATGAAGGTGCGCAACTTCGCGATGTATTCCGGCAGGCGCTTCGGGCCGATGAGCGCGAGAGCGATGATGACGATGAGAATGAACTCGCCGGAGTTGATGTCGATGAACGGGATGTTCACGCGCGCGTCACCCCTGCGAAGTCGATCTCGATCATGGTGCCATTCTGCCTGATCGCTCGTCGTTCGCCTGAATCAGGACGACGGACCAGGCGCTGCGGGCAACCGATCGTGGCCCTTCGCCGCGCACCTCGGGCGCGTCGAAGTGGTCGGTGGTCTGGGCGTTGGACGCCATGGTGGGGGCGCCGGGTGCCGTGCTGCGCGGGTGGGCGGCGCTGCTCATGACGATGGCGCCGCAGGCTGCCGCGAGCGCGACCATGCCGAGAACCGGGCGTCGGGAAGATCGGTTGTACTGCGCGGGGGCGTCCGGGGAGAGGAGGTGGACCCGCTCCTCTTTCGCCGGGGAATGCACGGCGGCCTCGCCACGAGGTGTGTCGTACGACGGATCACGTGTGTCGAGCGCAACGAGCCCTGCGACGAGGCGAGCGTGACGTCCGGGGTCGAGGGGCACTCGGCGCACCTGCAGGACGATGGCACGTTCGGCTTCGACGCTCTGGCGGCAGCCCTCGCAGCTGATGATGTGCCGTGCGGCGAGGTGGGAGCTCGTCTCGTCGAGTTGGCCGTCGACGTAGGCGTCGACGAACTCTCCGAGGTGGCCCTCCCTGTAGCGGCGCGTCACGACATCCCCAGGGCTGTGCGGGGCCCTCCGAGCCCGTCGGTGGCTGCGCGCACGACGACATCTCCGGCGCGTCGGCGCTCCTCGCGGGCCGCAGGCGAACGGTGCGCGAGCGATTCACGCAGTGCGGCGCGCCCGCGGTGGATGCGGGAGCGCACGGTGCCGAGCTTGAGTCCGAGGGTGGCCGCGATCTCCTCGTAGGAGAGCCCCTCGATGTCGCACAGGACGACAGCGGCACGAAAGTCGGGCGCGAGGGCGTCGAGCGCGCGCTGCACGTCGTCGTCGAACTCGGCGTCGAGTACGACCTGCTCGGGGCCTCGGGCCGTGGAGGGCAGGCGCGTGTCGGCATCGTCGGCGAGCGCGTCGAAGCGGATGCGCTGCTTTCGACGCATGCGGTCGAGGAAGAGGTTCGTCGTGATGCGGTGCAGCCAGCCCTCGAAGGTTCCCGGCCGGTAGGAGCTCAGGGAGTTGAACACGCGGACGAAGACGTCGTGCGTGAGGTCCTCGGCGTCGTGAACATTGCCCGTGAGGCGGTAGGCCAGGCGGTAGACGCGCGGGCTGTGCTCGGTGACGATCTCCTCCCACGTCGGCGGAGCCCAGCCTTCGGGTGCCCGTTCGGGCACGACGACGCGCGAGCGGGTGTTGACTGGGTGAACCGGGTCGCTGACCGTGTCCGGCACCTGGCTTCTCATCTCATGTCCTCCCCGGTCGAACGAGTCGACACCGCATGGTTTCTGTACTCATCCTGACCGGGCCGTCTGTGCGTGGCCTGAGCGTCGCCCAGGCCCCTCTTCGACGGTTTCAACGCGAACGGCTACCCGTTCGTTCCCTCCGCAGCCGATCGATGTGCTCCGACGGTTCGCGGGCGAGACTTGCTTCCAAATAGAATCAACGTCATGACGAGCTTCAAACCGGCCAGCTGGGCGTATGCCGAGGACTTCGCGTATGAACCGGCCCACATCGAGGCTGCGCGCCAACAGGGCGAGCACCTCGGCGCGACGCCGGTGAGCCCCGCCGCGGGAGCGGCCCTTCGCATGCTCGCTGCGACGACGGGCGCACGCACCGTCGTCGAGGTGGGCACGGGCGCCGGCTGCTCGGGGCTGTGGCTGCTCGAGGGCATGCCGAGCGACGGGGTCCTGACGACGATCGACGTGAGTCTCGAACACCAGCGCGCAGCCCGCGCGGCCTACCAGCGCGCGGGTCACGCCCCGCAGCGCACCCGCATCATCTCGGGTAGTGCGCTCACGGTGCTGCCACGTCTGGCCGATCGCGCGTACGACCTCGTGCTCGTCGACGGGGAGAAGGACGAGTACCCGGCCTACGTCGAACAGGCGTTGCGCCTCGTACGCCCGTGGGGCGTGGTCGTGCTCGACAACATGCTGTGGCACGACCGCGTGGCAGACCCCGCGGTACGCGACGAGACGACGATGACCCTGCGCGCGCTGGCCAAGACGCTCCGTGAGGACGACGACCTCATGACGACGCTGCTGCCTGTGGGCGACGGCCTCCTCGTGTGCGTCAGGCGCTGATCAGCCGACGACTCAGCTCGAACACACGAAGAAGGCGCTCGCCCCGTCGCGGGGTGAGCGCCTTCTTCGTGGTTCGCGATCAGCGTGCGTCAGCCGACGCAGCCCTTGATCGCGTCACCGAGGGCCTTCGCCTCGTCAGCGTTCATTTCGACGACGAGACGGCCGCCGCCCTCGAGAGGCATACGCAGCAGGATGCTGCGACCCTCCTTGGTGACCTCGAGCGGACCGTCGCCGGTCCGAGGCTTCATGGCTGCCATGGGTGACCCCTTTCAGGTGCACGCGCGGGCGCGTGCCGTTCTCGATCGCGCTCCGCCGTCCACCGGGTGTTCCACGAGGGATCACCGACGGGCCCACCGGGTGTGACGGGCCGTGTCGCGCGTGCGCGACGGGGCTTGTTGCTACTAGTATGACGCGCTTTTTCGGCCAGACGAAATCGCGGAGTGGCGCGCGTCACCATTCGTCGGGGTGGATGCGATTGAATTGGGGGCATGACTTCTGAAGCTCCCGTCCTCTACGACGTCTCGAATTCGGTCGCAACCATCACCCTGAACCGCCCCAAGGCACTGAATTCGCTCACCACGGAGGCGCGCGTCGAACTGCTCGACGCGCTGCGTCGAGCCGCCTCCGACGAGTCGGCGCGCGTCGTCGTCCTCACCGGCGAGGGGCGCGGCTTCTGCGTCGGACAGGATCTACGCGAACACGCCGAACAACTCGCCAGTGGGGGCAGCGGGAGCACCCTGTCGACCGTTGCCGAGCACTACAACCCGATCGCGCGGGAGATCGCACGGATGCCGAAGCCGGTCGTCGCCCGGCTCAACGGCGTCACCGCTGGGGCCGGCCTATCGATCGCCATGCTGGCCGACTTCCGCGTCGCCGTGGAATCAGCCACTTTCACCACGGCCTTCGCCGGCATCGGGTTGAGCTGTGACACGGGTGCGAGCTGGTCCCTGCAACGCCTCGTCGGCCCTGCGCACGCCCGTGAGCTCCTCTTCGACGCAACACCCATCAAGGCCGATCGCGCCCTTGAGCTGGGCCTCGTCAACACGGTGGTGGCCGACGACCAGTTGGACGCGACGGTTGATGCTCTCGTCGCCCGTCTCGCGGCAGGCCCGACGGCGGCCTACGCCGCGATGCGCGAAGCGCTCATGTTCGCCTCGACCCACTCCCTCGACGAGTCGCTCGACTTCGAGGAGCCGCGCATGATGGCGACGGGTGCCACCGAGGACCACAGCCGCGCCGTGACCTCGTTCCTGGCCAAGGAGAAGCCGACCTTCGAGGGCCGCTGACGCAACGTCGCCGAACGGTGACGAGCCGGGGTGGCGAGGAACGCCCTGACCACCCCGGCTCTCTCGGAAGGGCTAGGTCGTTCGCTTCCCCGCGATCTCGTCGCCCGCAGCACAGCCGACCGCGTGGTCGTTGACGAACCCGCAGGCCTGGAAGAGCGAATAGCAGGTCGTCGGGCCCACGTGCGCGAAGCCGTGACGCTTGAGCGCTTTCGACAGGGCGGTGGACTCGCTCGAGAACCCCACGACCTCGTCCGGCGTGCCGGGACGCGAGTGTTCGACGGGCGCGTGTTCCTCGACGAGCCGTTCGAGGCCAACCGTGTCACGCAGCCGCACGACGGCACGCGCGTTCGTCAGGGTCGCATCGATCTTGCGCCGATTACGGACGATGGCGGCATCGCCCATGAGCCGTGCGACATCGGCGTCACCGAAGCCGGCGACGGTGTCCGGGTCGAAGTCACGAAAGGCCGCCCGGAACGCCTCGCGCTTGCGAAGGATCGTCAGCCAGGACAGCCCGGACTGGAAAGCCTCGAGCATGAGGCGTTCGAACAGCTCGCGCTCACCGCGCACCCGTCGGCCCCACTCGCTGTCGTGATAGCGCAGGTAGTCGGGCGCACTCGTCACCCAACCGCATCGCGCGATGCCGTCGGGCTCATGCGTCAGCATCGTCGCCTTCGCCGCGGCGGCGACGGAACTGCACGACGTCCGCGGCGCGGTCAGCGCGCTCCGGCTCGACGCGTCCGGCGCCGAAACGCGACACCGGCACCCTCTCGCCGCGCGGTTCGTCGTGCTCGCTCCGCTCCAACCGGGCCTCCAGGTCGTGGATCTCGTCGAAGAGCCGGTCGAGCACGGCGTCGACCTGCGCCATGTTGTAGCCGCGCAGCGACTGGTCGAGGCGCACGGCATCGACTCCCGCCGAGCCGAGCTTGCCCTTCGGCAGGTCGAATGCCGACGTCTCCGTGGGCGAACTCATGGTGTCGGCCCCCACGCGCCCGACGACGACGGCGACCACGCCACCGATGACGAGTACGAGCACGACGATGAGCAAGATCATCATGAGGTGGCCTCCTGGTCGTTCGACTGCTGGGCGCGAACCTTTGCGACGTCCTCCGGGTCGGCTTCCAGAGCAGCTGCGTGCGCTTCACGGATGAAGGCGAGCGCCTCGTCAGCCCTGTCGACGATGCGCAGACGCTCGACGTCGGCAGCAGCGATCATGCCGCGCGAAAGAAGCGTCTCGCGCATCCAGCCGCGCAGAGGCTCCCAGAAGTCGGCGCCGACGAGCACGATCGGGTAGTGGTTAACCTTCTGTGTCTGCACGAGGGTGAGCGCCTCGAACATCTCGTCGAGCGTGCCCACGCCGCCGGGCAGCACGACCGCGCCCTGCGTGTACTTGACGAATACCGTCTTGCGCACGAAGAAGTAGCGGAAGTTCATGCCGGTCGTGACGTACGGGTTGAGGCCGGTCTCGAACGGCAGCTCGATGCCGAGCCCGACGGAGACACCGCCCGCCTCCCGCGCCCCCTTGTTCGCCGCCTCCATCGCACCCGGACCGCCACCTGTGACGACGGCGAAGCCCTCCTCGACGAGGGCGCGACCCACGTCGACTCCGACCTGGTAGGCGGGATCGTCGGTGGCCACACGCGCAGAACCGAAGACGCTGATGGCCGGGCCGAGTTCGGCGAGCGCCGAGAAACCGCGGATGAACTCCGACTGGATGCGCATGGCTCGCCAGCGCGTGGCGACGAGCTCGCGCCAGCCGAAGAGTCCCCGATCGGCGCGCGTCACCCGCGTGTAGGGATTGTCGTCGAGCAGGTCGACGTCGGCTTGCTGCCGCTCTGGTGCGCTCACGGAAGACAGCTTCTCAGAAACGATGGGGCCGGGCACGTCCTGCCCCTCACCGAGGACGTACGGCGTGCCGCGCCCCCGCCACAGGGTGGGGCGACGTCGTCGCGTCGCGTTCGCCACAACCCGCAGTGCAGGTCCAACTGTTACGTTGCTGCGAAGAATGTTGCGGCGCACCACCGTGCGACGCCCAGGGGTGGGAAGGCACAGGGCACGAGCATGGCGTGGGACACCGAGAAGACGAAGAGTCGCATCCTCGAAGCAGCCCTGCTCGAGTTCTCCGAGAAGGGTCCGGCCGGCACGACGATCGACAACGTCGCCCGGCGCTCCGGCGTGAACAAGGAGCGGATCTACCACTACTTCGGCAACAAACAGGCCCTGTTCGGCGTCGTGCTCGACGGGGAACTGCGCAAGATCTCCGAGGCCGTGCCCGTCTCGGCCACGGGGCGACTCGACATCGACGCCTACATCGGCGACCTGTTCGACTATCACCGCGAGCATCCGCACCTCAACCGTCTCGTCCTGTGGGAGGGGTTGACCTACAACGGAACCATCCTCGACGAGTCGCGCCGGCGCGAGTACTACGCCGCGCGCGTCTCGGCGGTGCGTTCCGGGCAGGAGAACGGTGAGATCGCCACGAACGTCGACGCCGACGTCCTCGCGTTCCTCCTGCTGTCGTTGGCCGGCTGGTGGTCGTCCGTTCCGCAGATCGCGCACATGATGAGCGCCGACCCGGACGACGTCGACCTCGACACCCGCCGACGCAACGTCATCGAGGCGGCCAAGAACCTGCTCGGTCAGTGCGACGTCGCGGGCGCCCGAGGCGATGTGGACTCACACGGCTTCTGACGCGGCCGGTCGAACACGAGCACGGGCGAGGTCGAACCGCCGAAAGGTTCGACCTCGCCCTTCGTCGTTCGGGTGAGCTCGCTCGCGTGGTCAGCGCTTCGCGAGGTCCGCCACCACCTCGGCAACGGTCGCGACGCCACCGATCGAGGGGATGTCGTGGCCGAGCGAGGCACGCTGACGTTCGGGGTCACCGTCGACGACGGCGTCGGAGACGACCGTGACGGTGAAGCCCTCGTCGAACGCGCTGCGCGCGCTCGCCTCGACGCCCGCGCCCATGGCGATGCCGGTGAACACGACCTGCGTCACGCCCTCGGCGCGCAGCTTCTCCGCGAGGTCGGTGCGGGAGAAGGCACTGATGGTGCGCGGCTTGTCGATGTGAAGGTCACCCTCGCGGGCAGGCAGCCGCCCATCGAGGTCGGCGAACCACTCGGGCAGTTCGTCGTCCTCGGGAATCGGGCGCTCGACGCGCCCCGGCGGCAGGCCGGTGGCGTGCACCCAGACGACGGGCAGCCCCGCCGCGTGGAAGGCGTCGGCGAGCGTTACGTTCGCCTCGACGAGCTGATCGGCGACCTCCTTGGGCGGCATCGCAAGGATGCCCTTCTGGACGTCGACGACGACGAGGGCGGTGCGGGAATCGAGAGGTAGTACGGGTGTTCTTCCTTCCGTACGGATATGAGTGAGCGCCGACGCTCACGCTGGGCGGAGCGTCCTGCCGAGACCAACGACGGACGAGTCCTTCTTCATGCAGCAGCGGGTTGTCGGCCGGCGCGAACGCTGCCGATGATGACGGCGAGGACGGGCTTGGACATGAGGTGGTCTCCTGGATTTAATTCCAACGATTCAGTTGGAAGTTTCGTCACGCCGAACCAGCCGCGCAAAACCACGAATTTGCAGGCGCCGAGTCGGAGTCCGCTCAGCCGCGCAGGAGGAGAACGATCTCTCCGAGGCCGAGCACGACGACGACGGCGCTCAGCCCGATGACGCTCTTGAGCGCGGGCTCGCGCCGCTCGCCCAACAGCCGCCGGGTGGCGTTGCGATAACGCAGGCGGGCCGTCGCGGACAGGACGAGCGCCGCAGCCGCGCAGAAGCTCGTCAGAACGAGCGCGGCCACGCCGTAATCAGGGACGAAGCGCAGTTGGAAGAGCCCCGCCACGAACAGGGCGAGGCACGTTCGTCCCCAGGCGAGGGTGGTGCGCTCGGGCTGCAGCCCCGGATCGGCGTGCCGCCGCTCGGCGGACCCGGGACGACGCCTCGCCGGGTGCAGATCGGTCACCGGTTCAGCGTCGCGATCATGAGCACGGTCACGATCGACGCCACAGCGCCCGTGCCGCACAGGAGCGGAACGAGCAACGGCACCGGCAGGGGCCGCCCGGTTCGCATGCTTCGTTCGACGCTCAGCCATCGAGCGCCCGCCATGACGGAGATGACGAGGCCGGTGAGGACGACCAGCACAGCAACGACGCGTCGCCACACCTCGGGCATGAAGTCGTTCGTGAAGGCCTCGACAGCCACGCCGCCCGCGACGAAGGCGAGCGCGGTGCGCATCCACGCGAGGAAGGTGCGCTCGTTGGCCAGGGTGAAGCGCGGGTCGGGTTCCTCACCGTCCGGCAGGAGACGACGCGCCAGTGGTGACCGTCCGTCGGGTTCGCTCACAGCGTCCTCCCGCACCCGATCGCTCAGGCGAGCCAGCCGGTGAGCGCCTCGAGGGCGTCGACGATCTGGTCCTCGGGGCACCATTCGTCGTCCATGTGGGCGACGTTCGGGTCGCCGGGGCCGAAGTTGACCGCGGGCACGCCGACGGCCGAGAAGCGGGCCACGTCGGTCCACCCCTCCTTGGCCACGACGGGCAGATCGAGCGCCTCGACGAAGGCCTTCGCGGCGGGGCGGTCGAGTCCGGGGCGCGCTCCCCCGGCGAGGTCGTCGCACTCGAGGTCGAAGCCGTCGAAGAAGGCGGTGACGTAGGCGAGCGCCTCGTCGGCGCTCTTGTCCGGGGCGAAGCGGTAGTTGACCGTCACGGTGCAGGCGTCCGGGATGACGTTGCCCGCGATGCCACCGGAGATGTTCACCGCGTTGAGGCCCTCGTGGTAGTCGAGGCCGTCGACGTTCACCGTCTGCGGTTCGTACTCGCGCAGGCGGTTCAGGATGTCGGCCGCTTTGTGGATGGCGTTGTCACCCTTCCACGGGCGCGCCGAGTGCGCAGCGAGGCCCTTGGTGCGCACGTGGACGCGCAGCGTGCCCTTGCAGCCGCCCTCGATGCCGCCGTTCGTCGGTTCGAGCAGGACGGCGAAGGCCGCGCCCTCGAGCAGGTCGGGACGGGTGCGCGCGATGCGCCCGAGACCGTTGTACTGGTCCTCGATCTCCTCACCCTCGTAGAACACGAAGGTGATGTCGCGGTTCGGTGCGACGAGGTCGTGCGCGAGCTTGAGCTGGATGGCGACCCCGCCCTTCATGTCGGTCGTGCCCCGACCCCACAGCTTGCCGTTCACGCGCTTGACGGGCAGGTTCGCCGGCTCGCTCGTGAGCGGCACGGTGTCGATGTGCCCCGCCAGAACGATGCGCTCGTCACGCCCCAGGTTCGTGCGCGCCACGAGCGAGTTGCCGTCCCGCACGACCTCGAGGTGATCGAGCTTCGCGAGCTCCGTCTCGATGGCGTCGGCGAGCGCCGCTTCGTTCAACGAGACCGACTCGATGTTGCACAGCGATTCGGTGAGCGTGACGACGTCCTGCGTGAGATCGAGAGAAGCCATGCGCCCACCCTAAGTGCTCGGCTCCCGAAACGACCTGCCCGCAGCGGGGGCCGGTCGCTAGGCTCGGGCGCATGACTGACGCACGTACCGCTTGGGGCTTCGGCCTCGCCACCGTGACCGATGACGACACCACCCTCGACACGTGGTACCCCGCCCCAGCGCTGGGCGAACCCGACGAGGACGCCGGCGCCCCGGCGGAGCTCCTCGTCCTCGAGGGCAAGGACGCCGACCGCGGCGTGACCCTGCGTGTCGTGCGCACCGTCGTCGACCTCGACGCCTCCCCGCGCGACGCCTCGGACGCCTACCTGCGCCTGCACCTGCTCAGCCACCGCCTCGTCGCGCCGAACACGATCAACCTCGACGGCCTCTTCGGCGCCCTCGCCAACGTCGTCTGGACGAACTTCGGCCCCTGCGCCGTCGAGGGCTTCGAGATGACGCGCGCCCGACTGCGCCAGCGCGGGCAGGTCTCGGTCTACGGCATCGACAAGTTCCCCCGCATGACCGACTACGTCACCCCGAGCGGCGTGCGCATCGCCGACGCCGACCGCGCCCGCCTGGGCGCGCACCTGGCCGAGGGCACCACCGTCATGCACGAGGGCTTCGTCAACTTCAACGCCGGCACGCTCGGGCACTCGATGGTCGAGGGGCGCATCAGCCAGGGCGTCGTCGTCGGCAACGGGTCCGACATCGGCGGCGGCGCCTCGATCATGGGCACTCTCTCCGGCGGCGGCACGCAGCGGGTGTCGCTCGGCGAGCGCTGCCTCCTCGGCGCGGAGGCCGGCCTCGGCATCGCGCTCGGTGACGACTGCGTCGTCGAGGCGGGCCTCTACATCACCGCAGGCACGAAGGTGACGATGCCCGACGGCAGCGTGAAGAAGGCCGTCGAACTCTCCGGCGGCAACAACATGCTGTTCATCCGCAACTCCGCCACGGGCGCCGTCGAGTGCCGTGCGCGTGCGGGCAAGGGCATCGAGCTCAACGCCGATCTGCACGCCAACTGACGCCACGGCTCGTTCCGCTCGGCCCTCCCCGCCACACGGCGGGGAGGGCCGAGCGTCGTTCACAGCGAAATTGCAGGCATCGCAAGGGGTGTCCGGGCGCCCCACCGCGTGTCATAGAGAGCCCACCAACCCCGGCACCGGAAGGACGCGCCATGACGACCTCACACGACTCGAGGATTCCCGAGCGCCCGGACCCGGTTCGTACCCACGGCCTCCAAGCCGAGACAGCCCCCGGCCTCCAGTTCGCCTCTCAGCTCAACGGTGAGCGTCGCAGCAACCGGATAGTGGCCTGGCTCCTGCTCGTGGCGGTTCTCGCTCCCGTTCTTCTCATCGTCCTCGGCTGGATCGGCCTGTTCTGAGGCAACCCACGACCACGCGAAGCGGCCCGCCACCCCTCGAGGGGTGGCGGGCCGCTTCGGCAACTCGGCGATCAGGCCGGGTAGCTGCGCTCGGTGGCGCCGGTGTAGACCTGACGCGGTCGGCCGATCTTCTTGGCCGGGTCCTGGTTCTGCTCACGCCACTGCGCGATCCAACCGGGCATACGGCCGATGGCGAACAGGACGGTGAACATGTCCGTCGGGAAGCCCATCGACTTGTAGATGAGGCCGGTGTAGAAGTCGACGTTGGGGTAGAGCTTGCGCTGGACGAAGTAGTCGTCCTTGAGCGCGGTCTCCTCGAGGCCCATGGCGAGTTCGAGCTGCTCGTCCTTGCCGTTCTTCTCGAGGATCGTGTGCGTCGTCTTCTTGACGATGGCCGCACGCGGGTCGTAGCTCTTGTAGACGCGGTGACCGAAGCCCATGAGCTTCACGCCGTCGACCTTGTTCTTGACCTTGTCCATGAAGGACTCTGCCGTGTCGCCCGTCGACTGGATTGTCTCGAGCATCTCGAGGACGGCCGAGTTGGCGCCGCCGTGCAGCGGACCCGAGAGGGCGCCGATGCCTGCGGTGATCGACTGGAAGAGGTCGGCCTCCGAGGAGCCCACCATGCGCACCGTCGAGGCGGAGCAGTTCTGCTCGTGGTCGGCGTGCAGGACGAGGAGCATGGCCAGTGCGTCGACCGTCTCCTTGTCCTCCTTCTTGCCGAACATCATGTGCATGAAGTTCTCGACGTACTCGAGCGACGGGTCGGGAGCGATGAAGCTCTCGCCGATCGACTTTCGGTACGCGTAGGCCGCGAGCGTCGGGATGGCGCCGAGGAGAGCGGCCGAGGCCCTCTCGATAGCGGCCTCGTCCTTGATCGACAGCGAGTCGGCGTAGTAGGTGCCGAGCGCCGGGACGACCGAGGAGAGGATGTGCATCGGGTGCGCGCCCTCGGGGAAGGCGTCGAAGATCTTCTCGAGGCCCTCGGGAAGCACGGACGCTTCGCGCACGGCTTCCTTGAGGGTGGAAAGGCGCTCCTGGGACGGCAGTTCACCGTCGAACAGCAGAGCGGCGACCTCGAGGAAGGTGGCGTGCTCGGCCAGTTCGTCGATCGGGTAGCCGCGGTAACGCAGGATGCCCTCGTCACCGTCGATGTAGGTGATGGCGGACTTGCACGCCGCCGTGTTGACGAAGCCGACGTCAAGCGTGACGTTGCCGGTCTCCTTCATGAGGGACGAGATGTCGTAACCACTGCAGCCCTCGACCGCGGGCACGAGCGGGAACTCGAGTTCCTTGCCGTCGGCCGAGAACGTGGCGTTGCCCTGTGAAGTCATTCGGTTGTTCCTCCTTGCGGACCGGCAGGGTTGTACCGGAGTAGCGAGCACGACGTTACCCGAGAATTTCCCCTGCTTTTAATCCGCTACTCGTACGTAGTCGGAAATCGTTGACGGACTGTCAAAGTGTTGTGAGGCGCGTCACAGCCGCCTGGATGCGCTCGTCGGTCGCGGTGAGCGCGATGCGCACGTGCGCCTCCCCGGCGCGGCCGTAGAAGTCGCCGGGCGCGACGATAATGCCGAGTTCGGCGAGGTCGGCGACCGACTCGCGACACGGGCGGCCCTGGGTGGCCCAGAGGTACAGCCCGGCGTCGGAGTGATCGATGCGCCAGCCCGCCTTCTCGAGCGCGGGACGCAGCATCGCGCGACGCGCGGCGTAAACCTTCTTCTGCGCGGCCACGTGCTCGTCGTCCCCGACGGCCACCTCGAGAACCCGCTGCACCGGACGGGGCACGATCATGCCCGCGTGCTTGCGCACCTCGACGAGGCGTCCGACGATCGCCGGGTCCCCGGCGACGAAGCTCGCCCGGTAACCGGCGAGGTTCGACTGCTTGCTCAGGGAGTAGACCGAGAGCAGGCCCGAGTGGTCACCACCGCACACGCGGTCGTCGAGGATGCTCGGCGCTGTGAGGTTGCCGGGGCTGCCGGCACCTTCGCGCCAGTCGAGCTCGGCGTAGCACTCGTCGCTGGCGACGATGACGCCCCGCTCACGCGCCCACGAGACGACCTTGGCGAGGTGTTCGACGGGCAGCACCTGCCCGGTCGGGTTGCCGGGGCTGTTGAGCCACAGCAGCTTCGGCACCTCGGGGCCGAACTCGGTGAGGTTGCGCATCGGGCGCGGCGTTGCGCCGGCGAGGCGCGCACCGACGTCGTACGTCGGGTAGGCCACCTCGGGGAAGGCGACGACGTCGCCGGGGCCCAGACCGAGCAACGTCGGCAGCCAGGCGACGAGCTCCTTCGAACCGATCGTCGGCAGGACGCCGTCCGGGTTGACGCCGGTTGCGTTGCGCCGGCGCGCATACCAGCCCGCGATGGCCTCGCGCAGGGGCGGCGTGCCCCAGACCTGGGGGTAGCCGTGCGCGTCGGCGGCCTCCGCCAACGCCTCCTGGAGGACGCGGGGCGTGGGGTCCACGGGCGTGCCGACGCTGAGGTCGACGATGCCGTCGGGGTGCTCCTGGGCCTTCGCCTTGGCCGCAGCCAAGGAATCCCAGGGGAAATCGGGGAGATGGAGCGCCATGCGTCCATCCTCTCACCGGGTGCGACGCGGGATTCGCACTGTCCACGCATCCGGGTGACCACGCTCTCGGGAATACGCGAAGCCCGCCGCCCCACACGGGACGACGGGCAGCACGTCGGTCACGACGAAGAGGCTTCGCCTCACTCCTCGTTCTGCGGAGGCAGCTCCGCGATGATCGGGTGGTCCTTCTTGATGACGCCCATCTTGGCGGCGCCACCGGGCGAACCGAGGTCGTCGAAGAACTCGACGTTCGCCTTGTAGTAGTCGGCCCACTCCTCGGGGGTGTCATCCTCGTAGTAGATGGCCTCGACCGGGCAGACCGGCTCGCAGGCACCACAGTCGACGCACTCGTCAGGGTGGATGTAGAGCGAACGCTCACCTTCGTAGATGCAGTCGACCGGGCACTCTTCGATGCAGGCCTTGTCCTTGACATCGACACAGGGCTGGGCGATGACGTAGGTCACGAATAGCTCCTCGCTGATCGTCGTGCGTTGCGCTTTCGACTGCGGAAGCAAAAGCGAACGTTATGCATTTCAGAACATTACGTTACCAACGTTCCGAGTCCCACTCCTAGTATGCCGATGTGAGCAACTCCCCTGGAAATCGGCCCGACCCCACGTCCGCGCTGCGGGAGGGCACCCGCGTCATGGTGCGCCGCCGGTTGAGCGACGCCGAGAGGGGCTCCGCCGCCGGGACGCCGGGCGCCGGGCACACCCTCACCGACGTCGTCGGCACCCTCGTGCGTCGCGATGTTTCGACGCTCGTCGTCGAACCGCGGCGCGGGCCGGACGTCGAGATCGCGGTGTCGGATGTCGTGGCCGCCAAGGAGATTCCGCCGTCGCCCGGGCGGCGAGGCCGCCCACACCGGGCCGTCACGGTGAGCGACCTCGAGGAACTCATGGTGGACGGCTGGCGCCCGCTCGAGGTCGAACGCCGTGGGCGCTGGCTGCTTCGAGCCGGCGAGGGCTACACGCGGCGGGCCAACTCGTGCCTCGTTCTCGGGCCCACCGAGCGGGAAACCGTGACGGCGCTCGACGACATCATCACCTGGTACCGCGAACGAGGCTTGCCGCCCCTGCTCCAGGTACCGCTCGCACCGGGCTTCGGACCGCAGGACGACGACTTCGTCCGTGAGGTCACGGCCCTGGCGTGGCAGGTGACCTCCCCGACGCTCGTCATGACGGCGGCGAGCGCCGAGGTGAGCGACCGAGACACCGAGCCTTCGGCGAGGTCACTGGACATCGAGGTCGACGCGGACATCACGCCCGAGTGGTGGCAACTCGCCGACGAGCGCGCCCGCTCGCACGACGCCGTGGCACGACGGATCCTCACCGGCTCGCCGAATCAGGCCTTCGTCACAGTGCGCGAGGAAGGCGTGACGGTGGCGCACGGGCGCATGGCCCTCGCTCAGGGTTGGGGCGGGTTGTTCGAGGTTGCCGTCACGCCCGAGCGGCGCCGACGCGGTCTCGCGCGAGCCCTCGTCGGGCGGTGTGCCGACGAAGCGGCTCGCCGCGGTGCGCGCTCGCTCTACCTTCAGGTCGGTGCCGAAAGCACGCCTGCCGTTGCGCTCTACAAGAGCCTTGGGTTCACGGTGCACCACACCTACGTCTACCTTCGCGCGCCCGAACCGGCGAGCCCGCGAACCGCTTGACGCGCCCGTGCGAGTCGACGATTCTGCCTGCATGTCTGCCGACGCGCGCACCATCGACCTAAATGCCGACATGGGCGAATCCTTCGGGGCCTGGACGATGGGCGACGACGCGGCCCTCCTCGATGTCGTCTCCTCGGCGAACGTCGCCTGCGGCTTTCACGCCGGCGACCCCCTCGTCCTCGCCCGCACGTGTGGCGCAGCGGCCGAGCGGGGCGTCACGATCGGCGCGCACGTCGCCTACCGCGACCTCGCCGGCTTCGGGCGCACCTTCGTCGACGTCGAACCCGCCCGCCTCGAGGCCGAGGTGCTCTACCAGCTCGCCGCCATCGACGGCGTCGCCCGCGCGCACGGCACGAGCGTCGGTTACGTGAAACCCCACGGGGCGCTCTACAACGCCATCGTCCACCACGAAGCGCAGGCCGAGGCCGTCGTCCGAGCCGTCGAGCGGTTCAACGCGGCCGCGCGGCAGCCGCTCGCGATCCTGGGGTTGCCCGGTGGCGTCGTGCTCGACCTCGCCGAGTCCCGCGGTATCCGCGCCGTGCGTGAGGCCTTCGCCGACCGCGCCTACACCGCCGAAGGAACCCTCGTCCCGCGGCGCGAACCCGGCGCCGTCCTCCACGACCCCGCCCTCGTCGCCGAGCGCATGCTCTCGCTCGTGACGACCGGCGAGGTCGAAGCCATCGACGGTTCGCGGGTGCGCGTCGACGCCGAGTCCATCTGCGTCCACGGCGATTCGCCCGGTGCCGTGGACATGGCGGTACGCGTCAAGGAGTCGCTCACCGGAGCCGGCGCGGCGATCGCGGCGTTCGTGTGACGTTCGAGCTGCGCCCGGTCGGGGAGCGTGCCTTCCTCATCGACCTCACCGATGCCCAAGAACGTCGCAGGGTCGACGCGGCTCTGCGCCGCACGTCGATCGACGGCGTCGTCGAGCAGGTTGCGGCAGCGACGACCGTGCTCGTGCGCTGCACCGATCCGGACGCCGTGGCCGGAGTGGCAGCGGCTGTGCGGGCGCTCGACCTGACCGAAGAAGCTCATGGCAACGAAGCGACGAGCGACGTCGTCGAGCTCAGGGTGCGCTACGACGGCGAGGATCTCGACTGGGTGGCAGAGCACCTGGGCATCGACGCCGACGAGGTCGTGTCGCGCCACACCGGCCAGCTCTGGACGGTCGAATTCGCAGGGTTCATGCCGGGGTTCGGTTACCTCATCGGCTCTGACGGCGGTCTCACCGTTCCCCGCCGCGAGTCACCTCGAACCCGGATTCCTGCCGGTTCGGTTGCGCTCGCCGGCGACTTCACCGGCCTCTACCCCCGCTCCTCCCCCGGTGGCTGGCAGCTCATCGGAATGAGCGACGTCGACCTGTGGAACGCGGATCGCACGCCGCCGGCCCTGCTCGTACCAGGCACGCGGGTGCGGTTTGTCGAGGAGGACCGATGAGCCTCGTCGTGAAGGCGCTCGGGCCGCTGGCCCTCGTCGAGGATCTCGGACGCCCCGGGTATGGCCACCTCGGGGTGTGTCCCTCCGGCGCGGCCGATCGAGCGAGCCACCGACTGGCGAACGCCCTCATCGGCAATGCAGAGGATGCGGCCACCCTCGAGGTGCTTCTCGGGGGTCTGCGCGCGAGCGTGACGACCGATGCCGTCATCGCGCTCACCGGAGCGCCCGCGGCAGTGAACGTGGCCGGGCGTCCTGTCGCCTTCGGCGAGGCCGTGCACGTGCGGGCGGGTGACGACATCGCCGTCGGTGCGCCGACGCACGGCCTGCGTACCTACCTCGCCGTTCGCGGTGGCTTTGCGGTGGCGCCGGTGCTCGGATCGCGTTCGAGCGACCCGACGACAGGCCTGGGGCCCGCCCCGGTGACGGCCGGCGACGAACTGCCGTTCGGCGACGACACCGCAGGCGACGTACCGGGCGTCGATGCCGGCACCGCGTTCGTGCGCTCCGGTGACCTGTTGCTCCGCGCGGTGTGGGGGCCACGTGACGACTGGTTCACCGACGAAGCTCGCGCCGCGTTCACGGCGAAGGCGTGGGAGGTGAGCGCCGAGGGTGATCGAGTCGGCGTCAGGTTGCTGGGGTCAGCTCTGGAGCGGTCGCGCGTTGGCGAGTTGGCGAGCGAAGGACTCGTGCGCGGAGCGATCCAGGTACCCGCGAACGGTCAGCCGATCGTGTTTCTCGCCGACCACCCCACGACGGGCGGCTACCCCGTCATCGCCGTGATCCGCGACGAGGACGTCGACCATCTCGCTCAGGCTCGGCCCGGCACCCGCGTGCGCTTCGTCTGCGAGCGCCGAACGCTCTGACCGAGCCTGGCCGAGTGACCGCGGAGGTCGGAGGTTCCCTCAGCGACGGTGCGTGAGGCGACGTGCGGCGAGGGCGACCCCGACGCCGATCACCACGCCCACCCCGGCGCGCAAGAGGTGCGCGCCCGTCGTGAGGTCGTCGGCCACGAGGTTGGTGTGCCTCGGCCCACCCACGAGACCGACGAGAGCCGCGACGAGGGCTCCGCTCAGGAGGAGAACGGCGGGCGCCAGCATGAGCGCCGCGAGAATCGTGGCGCGCGAATCGAACCCGGCAACCCGCGCACCGCCCGTCCAGGACTTGGCCACCTGCCAGTGCGCGGCGAGGAGCGCGAGCGCGGGCACGAGGCTCCACAGCGCGGCGCTACGGTTCCACCCGGTGAGCAGACCGACGGGCTCGACGACCCAGACGGCAACGGCACCGAGCGTCGCAGCGACGCCCATTCCAGCGGCGAGGACGAGCAGGTCGCGCCCGAACTCCTCGGTGAACGACGCCTCGTGCTCCTGCGTGGCTTCCCACATGGCCATGACCAACCCCCTGCAGTTGTTCGCTCGGCGTTCGCCGACCGCCTTCAACCCCTAGGACGCAGGGACGCCCCGTTCGGTTGCAACCGATCTGCATCGCGTGGGAACTGCTGCGCGGGGCTCGAGTCAGCCGGCGTGAAGCTGCGTGACGTCGGTGCGAGCACCACCTCGCACGAACCGCGGCAGGACGAGCGACAGCAGCGCCGGAAGCAGCGCCGCGTAGTCGCCGGATCCGCCGTCCCCACCGCCCGCGGTGGGAAGCGCGACGAAGGCGACGATCTCGGAGAGCAGCCCCATGTTGAGGCCGAACGCTGCGAGGCCGTAGGCGAAGAAGGCAACGGCGCGCGTACCGAAACCGAGGGGATGTCCCCGCAGCGCCAACACACACCCGATCGCCGAGACGAGAAGGAGGGCAGTGGCGATCAGGCCGATGACAACCCGCTGGCCTGACGCTCCAGCGCTCCCGCTTCCACTGACGGTGGACAGCGCGACGTAGCGGTTGACGAGGGCCAGGGCGATCGCAATGACAACCGCCGCGACGGCGCTGCTCCACCCGAACCACGTCGGCAGTTCGTGCACCTGGCCGACGCCGCGGAGCACTGGGTTGCCGGCGTGAGGCACCGCCGAGGAGCTCGGCGCCAGGGGGGCACTCTCGACGGCACTGTGCGGGGCCAGCAGGGTCTGCGACCGCCGGTCGGCATGCCGCTCGATCGCCCCGAGGCCGGCCACGAAACCGCCCGCGAGGGCAAGGTTGAAGCAGGTGAGGACGAGTGCGAGCCAGGCGCCATCGGGGCCGGCCAGGCCGAAGTCGTGGCCCTGCTCGCCGCCGAACGCACTGACGAGGAACCAGATCGCCGCCACGATGACGAGGACGAACGGGATCGTGGCGAAGGCACGGCCGAGATCGCCCACGCGCGAGGTCCACAGTCGCAACACGCACACGAGCGCTACGACGCCCGTGCCGACGCAAGTCACGACCGTGAGCGTCTAACCGAGGGCCGACGGGCCGTCGAACCCGTTGTTCGTGGCGAAGATCGCGACGAACCCGAACCAAGCCATGAAGAAGCTGACGACGGCCGCGAGCAGCACCGCGGGGATCGACGTACCGCGCCTCACGACGACCGCCCCGGCTCACTGCGGAGCGCAGGCACCCTCGATTCGGTGGCCGTGCAATGCGTCATCGGTTGCCCCTTCGCTCGCGGGTTCACCGTAGACGCGTGGCAGGGGCACGCGGCGCGAACGCGCCGAACTGCCCTACTGCTTGCTCTGGGCGCGATCGAGCAGCTGCGCCAGGTGGATGCCCCGACGCTCCGTGAGGTCCGCGATCTGGGTTCGGCACGAGAACCCATCGGCGAGCACATCGGCGTCGGGACGGGCATCCATGGCCGGGAGCAACTGCTGTTCGGCGACCTTGACGGAGACCTCGTAGTGCCCCTGTTCGACGCCGAAGTTGCCGGCGAGCCCGCAGCACCCGCCGAGCTGCTGGAGGTTCGCGCCGGCGTCCTTGAGCAGCTTCGCGTCGGGCGACCAGCCCATGACGCCGTGGTGGTGGCAGTGCGGCTGGGCGACGACATCGGTGCCGCTCAGGTCGGGCGCGGTCCACGCGTCGTCCCCCGCGAGGAACTCCGCGAGCGTCGAGGTCGAGCGCGCGACGAGGGCAGCGTCCTCGTCTCCGGGCAACAGTTCGGCGGAGTCGCCCCGCAGCACGGCTGTGCACGAAGGCTCGAGTCCGATGACGGGCACGTGGCGGCGCGCGACCGGCGCGAGATCGCCCACGAGTCCGCGAAGTTGCTTCTTGGCCCCGTCGAGCTGGCCGGTGGAGATCCACGTCAGGCCGCAACATCCCGCGCGCTCGACGATGTAGGGCTCCCATCCCGCACGACGCAGCACGCGCACGGCGGCCTGGCCGACCTCGGGCGAGAAGTGATCGGTGAAGGTGTCGACCATGATGACGACGGCGTTCTCGCTCACCGAGCCCGCGCGGTCGGCATCCTCGAAGAAGCTCACATCGTGCGTGCGGCACCAGTCGCGGAACGACTCACGCGCCATCGCCGGAACGCTGCGGCGCGGGTCGACGCCGGCCACCTTCTTGAGCACCGGCACCTTCTGCGTCGTGGCCAGCGCGAGGTTGAACAGCCCCGTCGCGCGACGGCCCAGGCGAACCCACCGCGGCAGCTGACCGAGCGCATAGTGCGAGCGCGGCCGCACGCGCCCCTTGTACGTCTGGTGCAACACCTCGGACTTGAACGCCGGCATGTCGATACCGGTCGGACAATCAGAGGTGCAGCCCTTGCACGACAGACACAGGTCGAGCGCGTCGTGCACCTCCTTCGACTTCCAGCCGTCGCGCACGAAACCGCCGTCGAGGCCGCCGTTCACCATCTCCTGCAGGAGGCGGGCGCGGCCGCGCGTCGAGTCCTTCTCGTCGCCGGTGGCGGCGTAGCTCGGGCACATGACGTTCGTGGTACCGAGCGTGCTGGCGCGACACTTTCCGACACCGGTGCACCGGTGGACGGCCTTCGCGAAGTCGCCGCCGTCGTGGGCGTAGGCAAGAGCCAGGTTCCTCGTCAGGGGCGCGACGTGTGCCATCCGGACGTCGGCCGCAGCAGGGTTGGGGTCGACGAGAACACCGGGGTTGAGCAGGTTCGTCGGGTCGAAGATCTCCTTGACGCCGGCGAACAGCCCGAGTGCCTCCGGCGAGTACATCGAAGCGAGGTACTCGCTGCGGGCCCGCCCGTCACCGTGCTCGCCGGACATCGAACCGCCGTAGCGAGCTACGAGTTTCGCCGACTCACCGAGGAACTCGTGCAGCACATCGGTGCCGCCGGGGGCGCCGAGGGGGAAGTCGATGCGGATGTGCAGGCACCCGTCACCGAAGTGACCGTAGGGCAGGCCGGAGAGGTTGTAGCCGGCCATGAGTTCGTCGAAGTCACGCAGGTACGCGCCCAGCTTCTCCGGCGGGACGGCGGCGTCCTCCCAACCCGGCCACGCGGGCAGATCCTTGGGCGAGCGCCCGGCCAGGCCGGCGCCGTCCTCGCGCACCTTCCACAGGGCCGTCGACTCGGCGACATCGGTGACGACGCGTCCGTCGAGAGCATTGCAGCCGACGAGGCAGGCCTCAGCGCGCGCCATGACCTCGGCGTGGTCGTCACCCGCGATCTCGACGAGCAGCCACCCCGAGCCCTTCGGCAGCGCGGGCACGGCCTGCGCGCCGCGGCGAGCGATGAGCACGTCGACCAAGCGACGATCCATCCCCTCACACGCGATGGGGTCGAAGGCGCGCACGAGCGGTGCCGCGTCGCCGGCACTCGCCATGTCCTCGTAGCCGAGGGCGACGAGGACGCGGTGCGTCGGGTCGGTGACAAGACGCACCGTCGCCTCCGTGAGCACGCCGAGGGTACCCTCGGTGCCCGCCATGAAGCGGGTGACGTCGAAGCCGCGCTCGGGCAAAAGCGTCTCCATGGCGTAGCCGGAGACCTGGCGGTCGAAGCGACCGAACTCCTGACGGACCGTGGCGAGGTTGCCGCCGACGAGGGCGTCGAGCCGCTCGAGGTAGGGATGAGTCGACGTCAGCTGATCGCGCGGCGCACCATGGTCGAGGCGCAGCAACTCCCCTGCGGCCGTGGCCATCTCCATGCCGAGGAGGTTGTCGCTCGTCTTGCCGTACGCCAGCGCGCGCGAGCCGCACGCGTTGTTGCCGATCATGCCGCCGATCGTGCACCGGGTGTGCGACGACGGGTCCGGCCCGAATCGCACGCCGTGCGGCACGACGGCCTTCTGCAGGCTCTGGTGCACGACGCCCGCCTCGACGACGGCCCGGCCTGCTGCGACATCGACGTCGAGCACCTTGTTCATGTGCTTGCTGAAGTCGAGCACGATGCCCGGGCCCACGGCGTTGCCCGCACAGGACGTACCGGCGCCGCGGGGCGTGATCGGCACCCCGAGCATGCGTGCGACGGCGAGAGTCTCCAGCACGTCGTCGGTGTTGCGCGGACGCACGATCGCCCGCGGCAGCACGCGGTAGAGGCTTGCATCGCTCGAGTAGGCGGCGCGGTCCGTACCGTCGACGAGAACGTCGCCCACCTCGTGGTGCCGCAGTTCGTGCGCGATGGTTTCGACATCGATCGTCGCGGCGTGAGCGGTCACTTCGGCGGCAGGCTTCGGCATCGTGGTCACGTCGCCATTGTCCCCGAGCACGCTCGTGGACGCGTCACCCTGTCACGAGTCAAGACGTCGCCTGCGCGCGTCTCAGTTCTGACACGTGATGATGTCGTCCGGCTTGTACTTCGTGTGGATCTTCTCCGTACGCACGGTCGTCGAGCCCGACTTCAGTTCTCGGTAGACGTCGACGTCGAAGCCCGGAACACCGCCACCGACCGTGTTCTCACAACCCTTGACGTTCTTGACCGTGCGGTGCTTGGGCGGCTGAATGTTGTACTTGCCGCTCGTGCGGGTGGCCACGTCGTACTTCTTCGTGCCGTAGAAGTCCATGACGACCTTGTTCGACTCGACGTGGGCCTTGATGAGAATGGGCTTGCCGGTGTCGTTCGTCCACTTGTTGTCGATACCGGGGTTCCAGATCGTCGCTTCGCGACCCATCGGGTAGCGCGAGATGTACACGGCGTGCGCCGTGTGCTCATCGAGCTGGACCCCGGCGAAGAACGCCGTGTTGTACATCGTCGTCGAGACCTGCGAGACGCCGCCACCCATGCCGTCGAGGTGCAGCCCACCCTGCAGCGTGCCCGCCTCGACGTAGCCGGCTTCCTTCGTGAACTCGTACCCGAGCGCGCGCAGCAGGCTGAACTGCTCGCCCGGCTGGACAACGATGCCGTTGAGGCGGTTGATGGCCGTCGTGATGTTGTGAATGCGAGCCTGCTGGCTGGGGCCCGTGGGGAACGGCGACTCGAAGTGAGCCATGGAGGTGCTGGGCAGTGCCTCGACGTTGACGTCCTTGGCCATGACCGCCGGCTTCTGCTCCTTCATGGCGAGCGTGGCCTTGTGATCGCCCACGAGGGCGTCACCGACGATCTTGGCGACCTTCGACTCGTCGATCTCCTTACCCGAGCGACCCTCGACAACGGACGGCTGACCGTCCTTCCAGACGACCTTGGCGTCGACTGCCGGAACGCGCATCTTGTCGCCGCGCGAGAGAACCGTCGTCAGCAGAGCCTTGGTGTCGACCTTGATCGCCGGCTTGCCGTCGGCCCCGGTCGTGGAGGAGATGACGTCGGAGACCTGAGCCGGCGTCAGGGTGACGCTCTGTCCGTTGGCACTGACCTCCAGCGGGGCAGACATCGCCTTCTTGGCGTCGCCCTCCGCGAAAGCCTGCACGGCGTTGTCCGAGGCGTCGGAGTTCTTCTCGACGAGCTCGGTCGTGTAGTCCGTCTTCTTCGGCCAGCCGTTCGCGATGTCGTCGGCGACCTTCTTCTCGTCGACGCCGTGGCCCGGTGCCCCGTCGACGATGGACACCTTGCCACCGATGAACTTGACGCGTCCCTGCTTCGGAGCACCGTCGATCTTCGACTCCGCAGCCTTCTTGACCAAGGTCGTCAGGGCGGTTTTGTCGACGGAGTACACCGGCTCGATCTTCTCGCCTCCGCCGTTGATCTGATCGAGCAGTCGGCCCGGGGAGAGGCTGAACTCGGTGACGCCGTCGAGGGTCTTCTCGGCGTCGGGCTTCCACGCGGATGCCGGCACCAGGTCGAAGGACTGATCGCCGGCCGTGACGTTCGCCTTCGTCGAGGCGTTCGGGTGCTTGAGCGTGAGGACCTGGCGGGTGGCCTGTTCGGACGTCATGCCACCGATGCTCTTACCCGCGACGGTCGTGCCCTCGGGGATGGCGTCCTTGTAGTGGTAGCACGCGCCGACGTAGGCGGCCGCGGCGAGAGCGACGACACCGACGCCACTGCCGATGAGCAGGCCCTTCTTCCCTCGGCGCGCAGATGCGTTCCGTGCGTCGTCGCTCACTGAAACCCCTTGAATACCGTTCGTTGTGTGAACACCCATTGCAACACGAGTTCGAGGCTGCGGCGTGCACTCTGACGCTCGACGCGCCGCCGTTCACCCGAACGAGTGTCATACGAGGCGACCGAAGGCCCCGCGGTAGTACGTGAGGGCATCGCCGGGGTCGTCGCCGATCGCCAGCGACAGCACCTCACCGACGACGAGCGTGTGGTCGCCGGCGTCGAGCGTGCTGGTCGTGCGGCACTCGAACTCTGCCAGCGCACCGTCGAGGAGGGCGACATCTGTGACCTCGCCGCGGTGGTGCGGGACGCGGTCGAGCTGCCCGTGCAGAGGGCGGCCACGCGTCGACAACCAACTCGCGGTCTTCTGAGCGTCCGCACCGAGCAGGGACACACCCCATTCGCCGCACTCCATGACGGCATCCCAGAAGCGCGCCTCGCGCTCGACGCTGATGAGCATGAGGACGGGCTCGAGCGAGACACTCGTCAGGGAGTTGACCGTCATGGCGTGATCAAGACCGCCGGCCTTCGTCGTGACGACGCTGACGCCCGTGGCGAATCGCCCGATGGCCTTGCGGTAGTGGTCCGGGTCGACCGGTTCGTGGTGGGTGCTCATCGCGTCACCAGGGGCGCTCGGTGGCCGTTGGTTCCCGGCCCGGCGTGCTCGCCGGGAGCCGCGGCACCGACACGTGCACGCGCTTCGGCGTCATAGCGGGCGTACCCCTCACGTCCGGAAAGTCGCGCAGCGATGTCGTTGGACAGGGCGTACACCTCGTCGGCGACAGTGACCTGCGTGCGGTGGGCTCTAAGCGCCCGGATCTGCGCTGTGACGGCCTGCTCGTCGACGACGGCGTGCGTCACCTCGGCGTCCTCCGCGACGGACGGCGGGAACGGGTCGTCGGCCGAGGGCACGAGGAAGCCTGTCTCCTCGAGGAACTGCGGGGAGCACATCGCGTGCAGCCAGGCCCGGTCCTCGACGGCCCACGAGCGCGGCGTCAGCGTGATGAACAACTGCGGCTGTGTTCGCGACGCCGCGACGGCGGCGACGGTGACGTCGTGGGTGCGGATGTGATCGGGGTGGCCGTAGCCGCCCTGCTCGTCGTAGGTGACGACGACGTCCGGGGCGAGCGCATCGACGTAGGCCGCAACATCGGCCGCCACGGCGTCGATGTCACAGCTCGCGAAGGCGCGCGGGTGCGCGGCGGACGGCGTGCCGGCCATGCCGGAGTCGCGGAACGCAGGCGCCGACTCGCGCCCGCTGAGGCGACGGAACTCCTCGTCGCCGAGGACGACCGACGAGGTGACGGCCATGGCCTCCATCGCGGCGCGCAACTCGTCGCGGCGCACCTCGGCCAGCGGGTCGGCTGCGTCAGGATCACGCGCCTCGCCTGCGGGAAGTTCGAGGTGCTTGAGGTCGTCGGGGATGACCTCGCCCTCCTCCCCGAGCGTGCACGTGAGCACGTGCACCTCGTCGCCTGCGGCGACATGATGGGCCAACGCGACGCCCGTCCACAGCGATTCGTCGTCGGGATGTGCGTGAACGAAGAGCAGACGGGCCATGAGGTCAACCTTCGTACGGGATCGATCGAAACGCAAAGCGTTCGTGAAGCGTCCCCGGCAACGACGAAGGCGGCCACCCCCGAGAGGGTGACCGCCTTCGTCAGGCACGGAGCGTCAGCTCTTGGCCGCGTTCTTCGCACGCGACGTGGCGCGAGCACGCTCGTTCGCGTTGAGCACGACCTTGCGGATGCGCACGGCGGTCGGCGTGACCTCGCAGCACTCGTCCTCGCGGCAGAACTCGAGGCTCTGCTCGAGGGAGAGCTGCTTCGGCGGGATGACCTTCTCGAAGTTGTCGGCCGACGACGCGCGAACGTTCGTCAGCTTCTTCTCCTTGGTGATGTTGACGTCCATGTCGTCGGCGCGGCTGTTCTCGCCGACGATCATGCCCTCGTACACCTCGGTGCCCGGGGAGACGAACAGGACGCCACGCTCCTGCAGGTTGACCATCGCGTACGACGTGACGGGGCCGCTGCGGTCGGCGACGAGCGAGCCGGCGACGCGCGTCGTGATGACGCCGAACCACGGCTCGTAACCCTCGTGGATGCTGTGCGCGATACCCGTACCGCGGGTCTCGGTGAGGAACTCGGTGCGGAAGCCGATGAGGCCACGCGCCGGCACGACGAACTCCATGCGGATCCAGCCGGTGCCGTGGTTCGTCATCTGCTCCATGCGGCCCTTGCGGGCGGCGAGCAGCTGCGTGATGCCACCGAGGTGCTCCTCGGGGGTGTCGATCGTGAGGCGCTCGGTCGGCTCGTGCAGCTTGCCGTCGATCTCACGCGTGACGACCTGCGGCTTGCCGACGGTGAGCTCGAAGCCCTCTCGACGCATCTGCTCGACGAGGATGGCGAGCGCGAGCTCACCACGGCCCTGGACCTCCCAGGCGTCGGGACGCTCGGTGGGCAGAACGCGCAACGAGACGTTACCGATGAGCTCCTTGTCGAGGCGGTCCTTGACGAGGCGCGCCGTCACCTTGGTGCCGCGCTCCTTGCCGACGAGCGGCGAGGTGTTCGTACCGATCGTCATGGAGATGGCCGGCTCGTCGACCGTGATGAGCGGCAGCGGGATCGGGTTCTCGGCGTCGGCGAGCGTCTCACCGATCGTAATGTCGGAGATGCCGGCGACGGCGATGATGTCGCCGGGCCCAGCGGCCTTCTCGGACGGCTTGCGCTCGAGGCCCTCGGTCATGAGCAGTTCGGTGATGCGCACCTTCTGCTGCGTGCCGTCGGCCTTGCACCACGTGACCTGCTGGTTCTTGGCGATCTCCCCGTTGAACACGCGCAGCAGCGCGAGGCGACCGAGGAAGTTGTCGGAGTCGAGGTTGGTGACGTGGGCCTGCAGCGGCGCCTCGTCGTCGTACGTCGGCGCCGGGATCGTGTCGAGGATCGTGCGGAACAGCGGCTCCACCGAGTCCCCCTCGGGCAGCGTGCCGTCCTCGGGGCGCGTCATCGAGGCGATGCCGTTCTTGCCCGAGGCGTACACGATCGGGAACTCGATCTGGTCCTCGTCGGCGTCGAGATCCATGAAGAGTTCGTAGACCTCGTCGATGACCTCGCCGATGCGCGCGTCGGGGCGGTCGACCTTGTTGATGCACAGGATGACCGGCATCTTCGCGTCGAGTGCCTTGCGCAGCACGAAGCGCGTCTGGGGCAGCGGGCCCTCGGACGCGTCGACGAGCAGGACGACGCCGTCGACCATGGAAAGGCCGCGCTCGACCTCGCCACCGAAGTCGGCGTGGCCGGGGGTGTCGATGATGTTGATGGTGACGAATTCGCCGTCGGCGAGACCGGCAACTTCTTTGGCCGCCGGGCCGTTGTAGTGGATCGCGGTGTTCTTCGCGAGGATCGTGATGCCCTTTTCGCGCTCGAGGTCACCCGAGTCCATGACTCGCTCACCGGTCGACTCGACCGTGGCGCGCTCGGCGAAGACGCCGGCCTGCCAGAGCATCTTGTCGACCATCGTGGTCTTACCGTGGTCAACGTGGGCGACAATCGCGACGTTTCGGACGTCGTTACGGGACTTCAAAGCCATACTTCCCATTGTCGCAGGGTTTTTCCGTGCTCGAGGACACGTCGTTCGGAGCATGACGAGGCACACATCGTCTGACACCTGCCGCGACGGCACGCGACGCCCAGAAGTGCACGGGGCCGATGGAGGTGGCGGAGGCGCTGGCGTCGGCGGCGTGAGCTGCGGCCGCCGTGGTGACCATGTCGGCACTCGGGCGAGTGACGCAAGGCTTTCCTACCTTGGCGCGGGCAGGCTGGTTCTTCACACTGACGATCATGACGAGTTCCGCACCTGCCGCGCATGCCGGAGAGCCGCATGATGCCACTCACGCTTCGACGTTGAACTGGCTGCGTGCCGGGGTGCTCGGCGCCAACGACGGCATCGTGTCCGTCGCCGGTCTCGTCATGGGTGTGGCCGGCGCGACGACGCAGCGCACGCCCATTCTCGTCGCCGGCATCGCGGGCATCGTCTCGGGCGCGCTGTCGATGGCAGCAGGCGAATACGTCTCCGTCTCCACGCAGCGCGACAGCGAGAGGGCCCTCATCGCCAAGGAGCGTTGGGAACTGGCACACCTTCCCGACGAGGAACTCGACGAGCTGGCTGACATCTACGTCGACAAGGGGCTCGAGCCGGAGCTCGCCCGTCAGGTCGCGGAGCAACTCACGGCGAAGGACGCTCTGAAGGCCCACGCCGAGGCCGAACTCGGCCTCGATCCGGAGGCCCTGACGAACCCGTGGAGCGCCGCGGGTGCATCCTTCCTCGCCTTCGCGCTCGGTGCTCTCGTGCCGCTGCTCGCCATCCTGATGCCCCCGACGAACCTGCGGGTGCCGGTGACCGTCGTCGCTGTCGTCCTGGCGCTCGCCGTCACGGGTTTCGTCAGTGCCCGTCTCGGCGGCGCGGCACCCCAGCGCGCCGTCGTACGCAACGTCGGTGGCGGCCTGCTCGCCATGGCCATCACCTTCGGCGTGGGCGCGCTCGTCGGCACCGGCGTCGGCTGAGCCCGACACTGCCCGTCGTGTCACGTCTGCGACACGGCACCTGCGACCGGTCAGCCTTCGCGCGGGTCGACGAGGCCGGAGCCCTGCGGCGCGTGCGCCGGGTCGCTGCCCTTCTCAACGATGCGGTTGTCGCCGTCGACGAACACCACGCGGGGTTCGTGGGCGGCGAGCTCGTCCGGGCCGAACTGGCCGTACGCGATGAGGATCACCGTGTCGCCGACGCCCACGAGGTGCGCGGCAGCGCCGTTGATGCCGATGCGCCCCTCGCCGCGCGGCCCTTCGATGACGTAGGTGGTGAGGCGGTTGCCGTTGTCGACATCGACGATGTCGATCTGCTCCCCCTCGAGCAGGTCGGCGGCTTCCATGAGGTCGGCCGAGATCGTGCAGGAGCCGACGTAGTGGAGGTCTGCGTGGGTGACCGTCGCCCGGTGGATCTTGGCGCGCATCATCGTGCGGAGCATGTCAAGGAGCCTTCCTGCTGGCTTGCGGGTCGAGCGTGACAGTACTGACGTAACGCTCACGGCTCACCGGTTTGTGCCGTGAGCTTGACCACCCCCGCCGGGAAGGCCCTGTGAGCCCCCGACAGCCGGTGCTCGAGGTTCGATCACGCCGACGCCCTAGACTACCGGCGTGAGACGCACGACATAGTCGTCTCACGAAGCACTGCCGTGCGGGCGACGCGCCGGCGGGTGCACCAGTGGCCGTCGCTCCGTTTCACAGGCAGGTTCCCCGTGGCTGACGCCGACTACACGAGCCGTTCAGAACGCCGTCGCGAGTCCGCGCGCTCCAACTCAGGCAAGACCGTCGCTGCGGTGGTCGTTGCCCTCCTCGCCATCGGCGGTGGAGCGTGGGCCTGCAACAAGGCGGGTGACGACAACGGCGGTAACGGTGAGAACGCCGCCGCCAGTGGCGACAAGTGCGCCGGAGCCCAGATCACGATCACCGCGAACCCGACGCTGTCCGGCCCCCTCACGAAGGCCCTTGAGGGGTACAAGGGCGGCCAGGACGAGCAGGGCTGCGAACGCACATACGCCGTGCAGGCCGCCACGGATTCCGAGACCCTGCAGCAGATCAAGAGCGGCTCCCCCAGTGCCCAGATCTGGGTGAGCGACAACCCCGGCTCGTTCGACGAAGCCTCCGAGGCCGCCGGGACGAAGATCACGCCGGGCACCGCCTTCGCCTCATCGCCTGCCATCATCAGCGGGCCGAGCGCGCAGTTGAAGAAGCTGGGCACGGACGAGGCGGCATGGACGAAGATCCTGTCAGCCAACCCACCGCTGACCGTCGCCAACATCACGCGTGATCGTGCGAGCGCCCTCGCCGTGACCGCTGCGTCCCAGGCGCTCGGCACGGACAACCAGAAGGCGCGTGAGGCCTTCGGCCAGCTGGCTCTCACGGCGCGCGACAGCATCCCGTCCAACGCCCCGTACGTCACTTCGGAGGCCGCACTGGCTGCCCGAAACGCGAAGAGCTCCACCAAGCTCGCCGAGATCGGGCTCGAGGGTGGATCACCGCTCGTCAAGGTGAGCGCGGCCAAGATGATCGCCGACGACCCCCAGACCGACGCAGCCTACGAAGAACTCATGACGCGCCTCACCTCCGCCGAGGGACAGAAGGCTTTCGCCGGCGCCGGATACCGCTCGGCCGACGGTTCGAAGCCGCCGTCGAACGCGCCCCAAGGCGCGGACTCGGTGCGCACCACCTCCGGTGCCAGCGACCAGACGGTCAGCCAGGTCGTCGCCAGCTGGGCCGAGGCCACCAAGCCGCTGCGTCTGACCACAGTCGTCGACGTGTCCGGTTCGATGCGCGAGAAGACCCGCGGCGTCAGCCGTATCGAGGCTGTCTCCAAGGCGACGAAGCACGGACTCTCCCTGGTGCCCGCATCGACGTCCATCGCCGTGTGGGAGTTCTCGACGGAGCTCGACGGCAAGAAGGACTACGAGGAGCGCATTCCGATGTCGCCGATCTCCGACCCTGCCAAGCTCAAGCGCATCCAGGCCTCGATCGACACCCTTCCGCAGCGGGTCAAGGGCGACACCGCTCTCTACGACACCATCTGGGCCACCTACCAGGCCGCCCAGAAGGACTACAAGGACGGCCAGATCAGCACGGTCCTGCTCGTCACGGACGGCCGCAACGACGACCCGAAGGGCGGCCTGTCGCTCAGCGAGCTCAAGAAGAAGCTGCGGGACGCCGTCGACCCGAAGCGCCCCGTCGACATCTCGACGCTCGCGATCGGCGAGGACGTCAACACGAAGGAACTGAGCGACATCGCGAAGATCACCGGCAGCGGTGGCACGGTCTACACGGCCAAGACGCCGCAGGACGTGTCGGCCGTGCTCGCCGCGTCGTTGCAGAACCGCTCGAGCAACTGATCGTTCCCGCTGATCGTTCGCCGAAGGGCACGCGCCGCAGCTCGCGGTGCGTGCCCTTCAGCGTCCCGCGTCGACATGATGGGATGAGCCCATGCCCACGCTCGACGACCTCACCGCTCTGACCGGGCCCACCTTCGCCGCGGTCCTCTTTGACAACGACGGCACGCTCGTCGACTCGACGCCGGCCGTCGAACGCTCCTGGCTCGCGTGGGCTCGCGAATACGACATCGATCCCACCCTGCTCGGCCGCCACCACGGGGTGCCTGCGGCCGGCATCATCGCGAGCATCGCCCCGCACCTCGACGCACGGGCCGCGCTGGCGCGCATCACGGAACTCGAGGTCGCCGACACCGACGACGTCCGTGCGATCGCGGGCGCCATCGAGGCCGTGGAGGCCATCGGCCCGAAGCGCTGCGCCGTCGTGACGTCGGCGACGCGCGAGCTGGGCCTCGCCCGACTCGCCGCAGCGGGCATTCCGTTGCCCGACGTCGTCGTCACGTTCGACGACGTGGAGCGCGGCAAGCCGCACCCCGATCCGTTCCTGCTCGCCGCCGAGCGCCTCGGCGTGGACCCCACCCACTGCCTCGTCGTCGAGGACGCGCCGAGCGGTCTCGCTGCCGCCAAGGCCGCCGGATGCGCCACGCTCGCGCTCACGTCGACGACGCCCGCCGACGTGCTCGACGCCGACGCCGTCGTCGAATCCCTGGCGTCCGTACAGTTCGTTCCGGGCTCGGAGGGCGTCGCGCTCGAATCCCGTTGACGCCCGGTCGATCACCTGGCGTTCACCCGGCCCACCTACGGTGGATTCATGAGTGATCGAGTCGTTCTCATCGGCGCCGGCGACGTCGGCGTCGCCTACGCCTACGCCCTCGTCAACCAGGGCCTCGTGCACGAGTTGTCGATCATCGACATCAACGAGCAGAAGGTCTTCGGCGAGGTCATGGACCTCAACCACGGTGTCGTCTGGGCACCGACACCGACCCGCGTCACCGTGGGCGAATACGCCGACTGCGCGGACGCCGACGTCGTCGTCATCACGGCGGGCGCCGCACAGAAGCCCGGCGAGACCCGCCTCGACCTGGTGGGCCGCAACGTCGAAATCTTCCGTTCCATCGTCGCCTCGGTCATGGAGACAGGCTTCGACGGCATCTTCCTCATCGCCACGAACCCCGTCGACGTCATGACGTACGCGACGTGGAAGTTCTCCGGCCTGCCGTCGGAGCGCGTCATCGGTTCCGGCACCGCGCTCGACACCGCGCGCCTGCGCTTCATGCTCGGTGAGCTGTACGACGTGGCACCGACGTCGGTGCACGCCGCGATCATCGGGGAGCACGGCGACACCGAGGTGCCCGCGCTGTCGTCGGCGAACGTGGCCGGTGCTCCCCTCGCGCGGGACCTCGACGCCGTGCCCGGCCGACGCGACGAGATCGAGCGCATCTTCGACGAAACACGCACCGCCGCCTACCAGATCATCGACGCCAAGGGCTCGACGTCGTACGGCATCGGCATGGCCCTTGCGCGGATCACCCGGGCGCTCCTTCGCGATGAGTACGCAGCCATCCCGATCTCGACGTACCTGCACGGGCCCTACGGCGTCACCGATCTCTACCTCGGTGTGCCTGCGGTACTGGGGCGCAAGGGTGTGCGCAGCGTCGTCGAACTCAGCCTGACCGACGCCGAGGCAGCCGGCCTCGCCCACTCGGCCGAGGTGCTCGGGCGCATAGTCGACGACGCGAACCTGCGCGGGACCTGACGAACGTCGCGGCGGCCGAGCAGCCACGACGAAGCCCCGGAGACAGCCTTTGCGTCTCCGGGGCTTCGCGTGTGCGGGTCAGGCCGACGGGTGCGTCATGTCGGCAGGCACGACCCAGGCGTCGAAGTCCTTCTCCGAGACCTCACCGGAGGCGACTGCGGCCTCGCGCAGCGTGGTGCCCTCCTTGTGGGCCTTCTTCGCGATGGCGGCCGCCTTGTCGTAGCCGATGTGGCGGTTGAGGGCCGTGACGACCATGAGGTTGGAGGCAAGGTTCGCCTCGATGCGCTCGCGGTTCGGCTCGATGCCGCGTGCGCAGTGCTCGGTGAACGAGCGGCACGCATCGGAGATGAGGCGGATGCTCTCGAGCACGGCGTGCGCCATGACGGGCTTGAAGACGTTGAGCTGGAAATTGCCCTGCGAGCCGGCGAAGCCCACCGTGGCGTCGTTGCCGAACACGCGCGTCGCGACCATCGTCATGGCCTCGGCCTGCGTCGGGTTGACCTTGCCCGGCATGATCGAGCTGCCCGGCTCGTTCTCGGGGATGTTGAGTTCGCCGATGCCGTTACGCGGGCCGGAGGCCAGCCAGCGCACGTCGTTGGCGATCTTCATGAGCGCGCCGCCGAGCAGCTTGAGCGCCGAGGACACGGCCACGAGTTCGTCGTGGGCCGACAGCGAGGCGAAGAGGTTGTCGGCCTGACGGAACTCCTGGCCGGAGATCTCGGAGATCTTCTTCGCGGCGAGCTTGCCGAAGTCCGGGTGGGCGTTGAGGCCCGTGCCGACGGCCGTTCCGCCGATCGCGAGAGCGCGCGTGGCCTGCTCCGCCTGACGCACCTGCTCCAGCGCGAAGTCGAGCTGGGCCACCCAGCCGCCGAACTCCTGGCCGAGCATGATCGGCGTCGCGTCCTGCAGGTGCGTACGGCCGACGCTGACGATGTCCGCGAACTCGTCGGCCTTGGCGGCGAGCACGTCACGCAACTCGGTGACGGCCGGGTACAGGCGCTCCACGAGGTCGAGGACGACGGCGATGTGCATGGCCGTCGGGAACGTGTCATTGCTCGACTGGCCGCGGTTGACGTGGTCGTTGGGGTGAACCGGCTTCTTCGAGCCGCGCTCGCCGCCGGCCAGTTCGATGGCGCGGTTGGAGATGACCTCGTTGGAGTTCATGTTGGACTGCGTGCCCGAGCCCGTCTGGAAGACGACGAGCGGGAACTGATCGTTCAGACGCCCCTCGATGACGTCGTCAGCCGCACGCTCGATGAGTTCGGCGACGTCGGCGGGCAGCTGGTCGAGTTCGGCGTTCGCCTGGGCTGCAGCCTTCTTGAGGATGCCCAGGGCCCGCACCATCACCGGACCCCACACGAAGGTGTCGCGGCCGATGTCGAAGTTCTCGATGCTGCGCTGGGTCTGAGCACCCCAGTACGCCGCCTCGTCGACCTCGATCTGCCCCATGCTGTCGGATTCAGTACGCGTAGCCATACCTTCACTCTAGGCACGCTCCAGCCCCCACTTCCACACGCGGTGCGGCCTGCGGCCGGGCGACGCAGAAGCTCGCCCCGATAGCCTTCGGCAAGGACCCCAGAGCGCTTCGACCGACGTGGCACGGGAGGGCTCGGGGAATGTCAGACTGGCGCCATGTCCTACTCCGAGTACTTCGCGTCCGACCAACTCGACACCCCCGCCACCGAGGACGAGATCGCTCACGCCGAGGAGGCCCTCGGCGTCACGTTCCCCGACGACCTGCGTGCCTTCTGGCTGACGTCAGCCACCTTCAACGGCCAGGTACTCACCGCCGACGGCGGTCCTGGCCCGTACCTGCGTGTGCTGCACCCGAGTTCGGTGACGAAGGTGGGCGAGGCGTGCGTGTTCGGTCGCGGTGAGGACTGGGATTTCGGTGTCGTTCCCGGCCACCCGACGCGCTGGGTCGACGTCGAGCGCGGCACGGGTGAGGAACTGAGCGAACTCGGCGCGACGTTCGTCGGTTTCCTCGAGTCGCTGCGCGTCGAGTTCGAGACGGAAAACAATCTCCTCGACTGACCAACATAGTTCCACGGTTCACAATTTGTAACTTCATTGTGACCTCGCTCACGCACTCTCTTTGCGTCGCCTATGTAAGCGTTGTGGGCACTCACGACCCCACCTCCCGGGGTCGACGGGAAAGAGAGGCATGAAAATGACCCGACCGACGCTCCGCCTCGCCGCTGCCGCGGCCGGCACGACCATGGCTTTCGCGCTCGCCCCCACGGCAGGCGCCTCGCCCACGGTCGACAAGCCCGAGTACATCGTCGGAGGCTCCCAGGCCTCCAACCCGTCCGTCGTACAACTCGTCTTCACGCAGGACGGCGGTCAGTACGGCTGCACCGGCGAGGTCATCGCCGCGCAGTGGGTCCTCACCGCACGTCACTGCACCGAGGGCAGCAGCCGGATGAAGGTCTACACCTCCAACTCGACGACGAATCCCGGCACGCCGGTCTCCGGCGACCGCCTCGTCAACTCCCCCTACGGAGATGTCGGACTCGTCCACCTCGCCAAGCCGGTCGGCGTCAACCCGATGCCGATGGCCAACTCGTACACGGCGCAGCGTGGGCAGACGGGCGTCATCAGCGGCTACGGCCTTCGCGCCAACAGCCGGCAGTCCACCGGCCTGTTCAAGGCGAACGTCACCGTCCTCGGCTCGAGCACGGATGCCTACCGCGGCCGCGCGATCCACGTCCAGGGCATCGACGGCGCGTCGAACCACGGTGACTCCGGAGGCCCGCTCGTCATCAACGGTCAGATCGTGGGCGTCTGCTCGACGGGCGACACGGCCGACCCGGGCAGCAACATCCACGCCGGTTCGAACTACTCCAACATCACCGGCCACCGCGCCTGGATCCGTCAGACCGCGGGCGTCTGAGCCACGACCACGATTGACGAGGGGCGCCGCACTCACGACGAGTGCGGCGCCCCTCGTTCGCGCCACGCGCCGAAATCAGCGCGGGAGCGTCAGTTCTCCTGATCCATCCACTCGTGCCACGAGCGGCCACGCACGATGACGGCGTCCTCCTGCCGCGGCAACATGCCGCCCTCGGCCATGGATGCGGGCGCTTCGCCCGGCTTCACCGCGGCATCGAGCCCCTTGGCCGCAACGTGCTCGCGGGCCAGGCCGACGAGACTCTCGGTGCGCGGCCCGGCGAGTTGGACATCGCCGTCGAACGACCCCGTCGCCATCTCGAGCAGCAGACGAACGACCTCGGCGGAGTCGACCGGCTGCAATTCCACGTCCATGACGTCGGCCACGCCGTCGGTGGTGAACAACTCGACCATCTGGCCCGGGAATTCGTGGAACTGGGTGGCGCGCAGAACGAGGACGCCCGGGGAGTTCTCCCGGTGGGCCTTCTCCTGTGCCACCTTGCCGACGTAGTAGCCGTAGTCGGGGCTCTCCTCGATGCCGACGATCGACAACACGACCGTGCGTCGCACGCCGGCCTCGTGAGCTGCCTGGCCGAGATGGCCGGCCACCGAACGGAAGAAGCTGACCGCCTCGTCCTCCTCGAAGCTCGCGCCCTGCGTGACGTCGACGACGGCGTCCACGTCCGCGAGCGCCTCGGCGAGGCGGGGCAGGACGGCCTCGTCCGTGAGGTCGAAGCCGGAGGAACGCGACACCTCGACGACGTCGTGACCGTCGGAGCGAGCCAGCTTGACGAGCTTGGTTCCGATGAGGCCGGTCGAGCCGGCGATGGCGACACGCATGACTTCTCCTTGCGTTGCGGTGGAATCGAGCGGCTGTGCCCAGTCAACCAGAGGGCGCGTTCAGAGCTTCTTCACGAGCGCGAAGCCCTGGAGGACAACCTGGGTGTCGTCGTTCACCGTGAAGTTCGGGTCGTCCAACTCGGCGCGCACGTCGTCACTCGTCCAGAAACGTTCGTGCGCTTCCCGCCATTCGGCGACGTCCCGGAAGCCTTCACCCTCGTCGAGGGCGTGATCGAGGTCGACCTCGTCGAGGCTGACGACGCGCACCTCGGTCGTCTCCGTGATGCCGACCGGCAGGCCGGTCGAGGAGATGAGCACCTCACGCTCCCCCACGACGGGCAACGGCTCACCGTCCGCGCGGTACCCCTCCAGCAATGCCGACGTGGAACTCTTCGTACCGCTGATGATGGCGGCGAGCAGCGTGTCGCGTAGCGGACCCGGGAAGGCGTAGAGGCCGGCGCGAGCTCCCGGCCACTGGGCCTCGATGGCAACGTCGCGCAGCCGATCGACGTGGTCGGCCCACGACGCGTCGTCACCGAACGGCAGGTTCGGGTTCGCCTCACGCAACCCCACGCGTCCGTCAAGCTGCTCACGCAGAATGTCGAGATGCCCTGCGTGCCGAGCGATTTCGACGACAAGGTGAACGAGAATCCGGTGCAGCGTCACGTCGGGCTGGGGCCACCAGGGCACGCTACCCGGAGCCTCAAGATCGAGGGCATCGATCGTCGCGTCGGCGTGGGCAACAGCGCGGCGGTACAGGAGCACGACGTCCTCGATCGACTCCTCGCCGGTCGCCCACATGTCCGCGTTGGGCTCCGCACCCGGCCCGATCCAGGGCAGTTCCTCGCCGGGGCGGCCGAAGACGATGCCGAGATAGCCGTACTCCATCGCAGCAAGATGCTTGACGATGCCGAGGACGTTCGAGCCCGTCGACGTCATGGGCCATCGCGCCTGCCACTCGTCGAGCCCCTCGAGCTTCCACAACACCGCGGAACGCAATGAGTCGAGGTAGGTCTTGAGCATCGCCTTGTCGTCCATTCGACCAGCCTAGGGCCGCCCGTCACAATGGTCGGTATGCCTGAATCCCCCACAGCCTTCACGCGCGAGCAGGGACGTGCGCTCGTGCGCGCCGTTTTCGCGATCTTCTTCGTCAACGGCGTGATGATGGGCGCATGGGGCGGTTCGCTGCCGGGCCTGCGTGAGCGCGTCGGTACGGACGCGGGCGGCATCGGCGCCGTTCTCCTCGTCACCGGCGCGAGCGCCATCGTCTCGATGCAGATCGGCGGGCGCGTCTCCGACCGCATCACCCCACGCTTGCCGTCTCTCGTGAGCGGCGTCGCGATGGCTGCGGCTGTCGGAATCCTCGCCTTCGTACCGAACTATGTGGCTCTCGTCCTCGCGGGAGCGCTCATCGGTGCGAGCAACGGCACCATGGACGTCGCGATGAACGCCCTCGGCATCGACGCGGAGAAGGCCTCCGGCATACCGGCGATGAGTCGTTTCCACGCGTTCTTCTCGCTCGGTGGCTTCGTCGGCGCGGTCATCGTCGTGGCGTTCGCCCGCCTGCAGGACGACGCCGATCCACGCTCGGCCCTCATCGTCATCGCCGTCGCGGCGCTCCTCGCGCTCGCCGCACTGCTGGCCCGCACCCCCAAGGCCCCCCACGACGACGCAGGCGCGCAGGCGACGGATGAGGCCGACGTTTCGGCGTCCGCGAAGGCCACGGGCATCCCGCCGCAGGCGTGGTTGCTCGGCGTCATGGCCCTGTTCTTCGGCTTCACCGAAGGAACGGCCATCGACTGGGCCTCGATCCACGTCACCGACGTCGCGAAGGTCGACGCCGGCACCGGCGCAGCAGGTCTCGTCGCCGTGTCGGCGACGATGGTCGTCATCCGCCTCGTCGGCGACGCGCTCGTGCGCCGCTACGGACGCGTCGCGGTCGTCCGATTCGGAGCTCCGGTGGCCGTCGCCGGTTTCGCGGTGACGGTGGTGGCGTCGTCCCTGCCCGTCATCCTCGTCGGCTGGCTGCTCGTGGGCCTGGGTGTCGGCATGATCGCGCCGCAGATCTACGCGATCGCGGGCCACATCGGCGGCGGTCGGGTGCTCGCCATCGTCACCGGCTTCGGGTACACCGCGTTCCTGGCCGGGCCGGGCGTCATCGGCTACCTCAGCTCACACTTCGACATTCAGCGCGCGATGCTCCTACCGCTCGTGGCGGGCCTGCTGCTCACCGCGCTGACGTTCACGCCCGCCCTGCGCGATCCGCAGGACGAGCGCGTAGGCGCCTGAGCGACACCCAACGAGCCTGCTCAGGCCTCCTCGAGGCTCGCGCCACGTCGTTCGGGCAGGAGCAGTGACGCCACCGTGGCGACGGCGAACGCGAACGCGATGAGCACGAACGTCCACACCTCGCCGTGCTCGGTGAAGACGACCGGCACGATGAGCGGCGCGACGATCGACGCGATGCGGCCGAACGCCGTAGCGCTTCCGGCACCCGCGGCGCGGATCGCGGTCGGGTAGATCTCCGGCGTGATGGCGTAGAGCGCACCCCAGGCGCCGAGGTTGAAGAAGCTGAGTGCACATCCGGCCGCGATGATCGTGGCTTCGGAGCCGGCGTTGCCGAACGCGAGCGCCGAGAGCGCGGAGCCGGCGAGGAAGGCGGCGAGCGTGGGACGTCGGCCGATCTTCTCGACGAGCACCGCGGCCGCGAGGTACCCGGGCAGTTGCGCGATCGTGATGATGAGCGTGAAGCCGAACGACTTGGCCACCGGGTAGCCACCGGCGACGAGGAACGTCGGAATCCACAGGAACGCGCCGTAGTAGGCGAAGTTGACGCCGAACCACGTGGTCCACAGCGCGGCGGTGCGGGTGCGGTAGGCCGGCGCGAAGGCATCGGTCATTTTCGGCTTGGGCGCAGCCTCGTGGTCTGCCGGCGCGACGGCGGCGCTCTTCGGAGCTTCGATGCCGGACGCCGATTCGAACTCGCGGACGGATCGCTCGGCCTCCTCCTCACGTCCGGCGCGTTCGAGGAAGCGCACGGATTCGGGCAGGCCTCGACGCACCCACACCGCGTAGAGCGCGGGCACGAGGCCGAGGAGCATCGCCCAACGCCACCCGTTCTCGCGCGGCACGACGGTGAAGCCGATGACGGCGGCGAGCAGCCAGCCCACGGCCCAGAATGACTCGAGAGCGACGACCATGCGGCCCCGCAGTCGGCGCGGCGCGTACTCACTCACGAGCGTCGAGGCGACGGGCAGTTCGGCGCCGAGGCCCAGACCGACAACGAAGCGCAGAGCGCACAGCACGAGGAACGTCGGTGCGAGGGCTGACAGGCCCGTTGCAAGGCCGTACACGACGAGCGTGCCGGCGAAGACCGTGCGGCGGCCGATGCGGTCGGCCAGGGCGCCACCGGCACCGGCGCCGATCGCCATCCCGATGAAGCCGATCGACGCGAGCCACGACAGGTCGGTGGTCGACAGGCCCCACTCCTTCTTCACGGCAACCATGAGGAAGGAGATGAGGCCGACGTCCATGGCGTCGAGCGCCCAGCCGAGGCCGGAGCCGACGAGCAACGAACGGTGACGACGGTTGAACGGCAGGGCGTCGAGGCGCTCCTCGCGAGTTCGGTGTTCGGTCGTCATGGACATGGGCACTCTTTTCGTCAGTTAGGCACAAAGTCGTGCCGGAGAAAGAGTAGCCCGATCGAACCCCTTTTGGTCAACAAGAGGAAAAGTCTGGTGCGTCACGCTGTCGACGGAGCAACCAGCGCGTCGAGGAGCACGCCCGCTCGATTCCAACCGGGCGTAGGTGGCGGCGACCTCGTCACGCGGGGCCGGCTCGAGCAGCGACTGGACCGTGCCCGGGTGCTGGAAGACCTCGGACGGAGAACGCGAAGGCATCGAAACACGGCTGACGCCCCGAGAAGTGGTGCGAGTGGGTCGTCGCTGTCGTCCAGCCGACGCCCGGCGCTAACCCGGATCCGGCGCAGGTGGCGGCCTTCACGAAGGAACGCATCAGCAGCGTGAAGGCCCCCAAGGAGGCCTCCGTGTGGCCCGGCCTGAGCTCTCGGAGGTCGGCAAGGTGCTCAAGAGGACGTCAAGCAGACGCTGAGTTCGGCCTCTCAGGCCTGACCACCGCCTGACGCAGCCCCATGACGATCACGGGCTGAGACGGCCGGCCCGTCCGCCGCTCGAGGGTGGGGCGAGCATCCTCATGCCGGTTACGGTCGTGCCACGCCCCACCCGCGAAAGGAAGTTCGACCATGACCTCATACGACGAGAACGCCGAAGGCTTCTTCGGTGAGTTCGGTGGCCGTTTCGTGCCGCCGCACCTCGAGGAGCCGATGGCCGAGGTGGCACGCGCGTGGGCCGAGGCGAAGGCCGACCCGACGTTCCTCGGCGAGTACGAGCGTCTGCTCACCCTCTACGCGGGCCGCCCGTCGGTGCTGTTCCCCGCCGACAACCTGACGCGCCACGTCGGCGGTGCGCGCATCTACCTCAAACGTGAGGACCTCAACCACACCGGGTCGCACAAGATCAACCACTGCCTCGGCGAGGCCCTGCTCGCGAAGCGCATGGGCAAGAAGAAGCTCATCGCGGAGACGGGTGCCGGCCAGCACGGCGTCGCTCTCGCGACGGCGGCCGCGTACATGGGTCTCGAGTGCGAGATCCACATGGGTGCGATCGACGTCGCCAAGCAGCACCCGAACGTCGTGCGCATGGAGATGCTCGGCGCGAAGGTCGTGCCGGTCGAGTTCGGCGGGCGTTCGCTCAAGGAGGCCGTCGATTCGGCGTTCGACACCTACGCCCGTGACTTCGAGGACGTCTTCTTCGGCATCGGCTCCGTCGTCGGCCCCGACCCGTACCCGTCGATGGTGCGCGAGTTCCAGTCGGTCGTCGGGCGCGAGGCGCGCGAGCAGATCCTGTCGCTCGAGGGCCGCCTGCCGGACGCCGCGGTCGCGTGCGTCGGTGGAGGGTCGAATGCGATGGGCCTGTTCAGCGGCTTCCTCGACGACGAGGGCGTCGCGCTCTACGGCGTCGAGCCGGCCGGCGAGGGCGTCGAGGTGCCCGGCCGTCACGCCGCGACGATGGCGAAGGGCACCCCCGGCACCCTGCACGGCATGGCCACCACGGTGCTGCAGGACGAGTCCGGTGAGCCGTCGGCGGTGCACTCCATCGCGTCAGGTCTCGACTACCCGGGCGTGGGCCCGCAGCACGCGTACCTCGCGTCGCTGGGCCGCGTCACGTACGTGACGGCCACGGACGACGAATGTCTCGATGCCTTCAGCACCCTCTCGCGAGTGGAGGGCATCATTCCGGCGCTGGAGAGCTCGCACGCCATCGTCCACGCCATGAAGTTGGCTCGGGAGCTGGGCGAGGACGGCGTCGTCGTCGCCAACCTCTCGGGGCGCGGCGACAAGGATGTCGACTACGTCGCCGAGTACCTCGCGGAGCACCCGCGCTCCTGAGCGCGAGCCTCGTCGCGGCGCGTTCGTTCGGTCACCGAGCGAGCGCGCCGCGGTGTATCTCGGCCACAGACGCGTGACCCGTCAGCGCCATCGTGAGGTCGAGCTCGGCGAGGGTGTGCTCGACGACGGCCTGCACCCCTTCGGCGCCCGCGAGCGCCAGACCGTAGACGTAGGGCCGCCCGAGGATGACGGCGTCTGCCCCGAGCGCGAGCGCCGTGAAAACGTCCGAGCCCGAGCGCACCCCGGAGTCGAAGAGCACGGTGAGATCGCCGACCTCGTCACCCAGGCTCGCGAGGACGTCGAGCGAGGCGACGGCGCCATCGACCTGCCGGCCGCCGTGGTTCGACACGACGATGCCGTCGAGCCCTTGATCGGTGGCGAGGCGCACGTCGTCGATGCTCTGGATGCCCTTGAGCAGGATCAGGAGCGACGTCCATTCGCGCAGCTTGGCCAGGTCGTCCCAGGTGAGACCGCTCGAGGGGAACACGTCGAGGAACGTCTCGACCGCGGCGCGCGGCAGCGGCGAACGGAGGTTCTCGCGCAGTTCGCCCGGGTAGTGCCGGGCGCTCGACACCAGCGAGCGGGCCGCCGCGGACGTCGGACGTTCGGTCGGTCGGGCCGATCCGCGGGCTGCGCGCTCCTCGACCCGCGCCATGAAGACCGGGTCGCTGAGGTACTGCGCGAGGCCCTGGCCACGCGCGAACGGCAGGTGCCCGAGGTCGAGGTCCTCGGGCCGCCACCCCATGAGGTGCGTGTCGAGCGTGACGACGACTGCCTCCGCACCGAGCGCCTCGGCGCGCTGGACGAGCGAACGGGCCAGGTCGTCGTCGTTGCTCCAGTACAGCTGGTACCAGTGCGGCGTCTCGTCGAGTTCGGCGGCGACCTCCTCCATGGCGACGCTGGCTTGCGTCGAGTGGATCATCGGCGTCTGTGTGGCCACGGAGGCCTTCGCCACGGCGCGCTCGGCCTGCGGGTGCGCCATTTCGAGGACGCCGATGGGCGCGAGCAGGAGCGGGTGCGCGTAGCGACGGCCGACGAGGTCGACGCCGAGGTCGCGTTCACGCACGTCGCGCAGCATGCGGGGCACCGAGCGGTAGCGCCCGAAGGCTTCGACGTTGGCGTCGTTCGTGCGTCCCCGTCCCGCGCTGCCGTCGACGTAGGCGAACGCACGATCGCTCATCGCCTTGCGGGTGGCTCGCTCAGTCGCCCCGGTTCGACGGGAACCACCGGGGTGCGTCCGTGGACACCGGCGCCGTAGATGTCGCCCTGAATCCTGCGTCCGAGGTTGATCGCGTCCACGCCACCCACGGTAGAAGTCCCTCCCCTGCAACGGGGCCGCAGGCGCTTACCGCTTCGTTAGGTTGGGAGGCATGAAGGCGCGCCCCGAGATCATCGACGCCCACGTGCAGGAGCTGTGGCGTACGGGCGCGACGCGTATCGCGTCGAGCACCGGCAAGTTCGTGGCGTGCATGGTCGGCGCGCTCGGTTTCACGGCCATCGGCGGCGCCGGTCTCACGGTCGTCATCGGCGAGCGCGGCGTGCTCGGCGCGTTCACGAGCACACCGGGCTCGTGGGTGTGCCTCGTCGCGGTGCTGTTCTTCGGGGTGCTCGGCATCCCGTCGTTGACGATCCAGTTCCTACGTCGCCAAACGCTCGTCATCGAACGCGAGGGGGTACGCGTGCTGCGCGGCGATGGGCGCCAGGTTGCAGCCTTGGCGTGGCAGAACGTCGCTGAGGTCAGCCAGTTCCGTCACCGGAGTACGTCGATGACCAACTGTGTCCTCACACCCGAGGCGGCCGATCTCCGGCGTGCGACGTCGGGGGCGGTCGCGCGGGGCCTGGCCCGGGCCGACGCGGCAGTCGTCGGTACCCAGGTGTGGACCGTGCCGACGATCTTCAAGTACCAGCGCGAGCTGCCCGAGATCCTTCGGGCGGCGCTGCACGGCTACCGCACCGGTTGGCGGCTGTAACGCGCAGAGCCCGCCCGAGCGCGAGGTTCGAGCGGGCTCTGCGGCGAAGCGTCCGGGTCAGACGACGCCGAGGGCGAGCATCGCGTCGGCCACCTTGACGAAGCCGGCGATGTTGGCGCCCTTGACGTAGTCGCCGGGCACGTCGAACTCGTCGGCGGTGCTCTGGCAGCGCTCGAAGACGCCCTTCATGATGGTTTCGAGACGCTTCTCGGTGTGCTCGAACGTCCACGAGTCACGCGAGGCGTTCTGCTGCATCTCGAGAGCGCTGACGGCGACACCGCCACAGTTGGAAGCCTTGCCCGGTGCGAACAGGACGCCGGCCTCCTGGAGGATGTCGGTGGCGTCCGGCGTCGTGGGCATGTTCGCGCCCTCGGCGACGGCGATGCAGCCGTTCTTGACGAGCGTCTTCGCCGCGTCCGCCGACAGTTCATTCTGCGTGGCACACGGCAGCGCGACGTCGCAGGCGACGTCCCAGATCGAACCGTCGGCGACGAACGTCGACTGCTTGCGCAGGTCGGCGTACTCGCTGATGCGGGCGCGCTTGTTCTCCTTGAGGTCGCGCACGATCTCGAGGTCGATGCCTTTCTCGTCGACGACGTAGCCGCCGGAGTCGCTCATCGCGATGACGGTGCCGCCCAGCTGGGCGACCTTCTGCGCGGCGTAGATGGCCACGTTGCCGGAGCCGGAGATGACGACCTTCGTGCCGTCGAAGGAGCGGCCCTTCGTCGCGAGCATCTCCTGGGTGAGGAAGACCGTGCCGTAGCCGGTGGCTTCGGTGCGCGCCGCGGCGCCGCCCCAGGAGAGGCCCTTACCGGTGAGCACGCCCGCCTCGTAGCGGTTGGTGATGCGCTTGTACTGGCCGAAGAGGTAACCGATCTCGCGGCCGCCGACGCCAATGTCGCCGGCCGGGACGTCGGTGTACTCACCGATGTGGCGGTAGAGCTCCGTCATGAACGACTGGCAGAAGCGCATGACCTCGGCGTCGCTCTTTCCCTTGGGGTCGAAGTCGGCGCCACCCTTGCCGCCGCCGATGGGCAGGCCGGTGAGGGAGTTCTTGAAGATCTGCTCAAAGCCGAGGAACTTCACGATGCCGAGGTAGACGCTCGGGTGGAAGCGCAGACCGCCCTTGTACGGGCCCAGGGCCGAATTGTACTCGACGCGGAAGCCGCGGTTGACGTTGACGCGGCCCTGGTCGTCGACCCACGGCACGCGGAAGATGATCTGACGCTCGGGCTCGGCGAGGCGCTCGATGATGCTGGCCTCGACGTAGTCGGGGCGGCGTTCGAGCACCGGGCCGAGGCTCATGAGCACCTCGTCCACGGCCTGGTGGAACTCGGCCTCACCGGGGTTGCGCTTGAGGATCGTCTCGCGGACCGGCTCGAGCCGGGGGTGCAGAGTCGGGGACATGGCGTGCCTCCTAAGCGCCGACGGATCACGCCGACGGATCGTGTGGGGTTTTGATCGATTATGCCGTGTTCTCACGAAGAGCCGTGAGCAGCGCGGGTAGGGCTTCACCCGCTGGGACGCGCCATGTGGCGGTGGCGATGTCGCTGAGGTCGGTCTCCTCAGGGTTGATCTCGACGACAGGAACACCGCGGTGGTGCGCCATGATCGGCAGGCCGGCTGCGGGGTAGACGATCCCGGAGGTACCGATGACGAGGACCAGGTCGGCGGAGAGCGTCGCGGCCTCGGCTCGTTCCAGAGCATCCTGCGGGAGTGCTTCGCCGAACCAGACGATGCCGGGCCGCACGAGGCCGCCGCAGTGGACGCAGACGGGCGGGTCGAGGCGCTCGACTGGTTCGGTGAGCGTTTCGCCGACGGCGTCGGCGTCCTGCCCGCAGCGGGAGCAGCGCAACGCGAAGATGCTGCCGTGCAGGTGGGCGAGCACGTCGCTGCCCGCGCGTTCGTGCAGGTCGTCGACGTTCTGGGTGACGACCCACAGGTGAGCATCGCCGGCCTCGCTCCACTCGGCGAGCGCCCGGTGCCCAGCGTTGGGCTGGGCGCGGGTCATGAGCGTCATGCGCCAGCGATACCAGGCCCAGACGCGGGCCGGGTCTGCCTCCCACGCCTGCGGGGTGGCGAGTTCCGAAGGGTCCTGCTGCGCCCACAGCCCGGTCTGTGCATCGCGAAAGGTGGCGAGACCGCTCTCGGCGCTCATTCCGGCGCCGGTCAGAACGGTGATGTCATGCGCCACTTCGGCGAGTTCGACGATGTCCGGGGGAACACGCATGGAGCCCACGGTATCGGGGCCGCGCCCCGATACCGAACGCCCGGCGTTCCACGAGGGTGGGGGTGTGGACCGTCGTCAGCACACACCCCCACCCCTCGCTCAGTGGTGACCGCCTGCGTGGCCCGTGTGGAAGGCGAGAATCGACTTCGGCAGCACGACGAACGGACGCATCATCGTGTGGTCCTCATGGTCGAGGATGTGGCAGTGGTACATGAAGCTTCCTGTCGCACCGGCGAACTGGCCGAGGATGCTCACCCACTCCCCGCTCTTGATCACCCAGGTGTCCTTCTGACCGGCGTCGATGGCATCGATGGCACGGCCCGGCGCGGGTGTCGGCAGGGGCGCCGGGGTGGCAGCCAGCTCCTTGTCGAAGCCCTTCACCGCACCGTTCTCGACCTCCCACTGGCGGCGCGAGATCATCTGGAAGTCGGTCATGTGGATGTGCAGCGGGTGATCGGGGCCGCCGAGGTGCAGGATGTTCCACACCGCCCAGTCCTGCTCTGCGAAACGGATCGTCGTGGTGTCGTCGAAGAGCTTGGCGACCGGGCGCAGCGTGACGACTTCGCCGTCGCTGCCGGTCACCCGCACGATGTCCGGGGTGTCGATCGGTAGGTAGCCGTCGATCTGCTCCATTTCCCACATCTGCGGGTGCACCGCGCCGCGGATGCGCGATGGGATGATCGCCACCCAGGCGTGCGCGTGATGATCGACGGTGCGCCCCTGGCCGACCTCGAGGACCCCGTCTGGGCGGTGCACCCAGCGCGAGTACCCCTTGTCGAGTACGGGTGGCAGGACGAACGGGTCGCGCACGCGTCGCCGGTCTACGACGAACTGCATGACGCTCGCCTCGGCCTGGCCCTGGCCCGCGTCGATCACGGTGCCGCTCTCGTTCCTCAGTTCGACCGTGCGACCGCGCAGGGCCGAGAAGTCGACGAGGACGTCAGCTCGCTCACCCGGTCCCATCTCGAGCACGCCACCCTCGGGGCGGGCGGGGGCACCGAGGAAGCCACCCTCGGTGCCGATGACGACGAGCGCGTCCTCGATCCGGTTCCGTGCGAAGGCCGGATCGGTGCTCAGCACGGGCTCAGCGTCCGGGCGCTCGTCGGTGGTGTCGTGCAGCGCCAGCCGCATGACACGCGAGTTCGAGGCATTGAGCAGCCGCAGGCGGTACCAGCGCGCGTCGACGTTCGTCGTCGGCCAGATCTTTCCGTTGACGAGCGTGTAAGGGCCGATGAACGGGATCTCCCCCGGGTTGCCCTGCTCTTCGAAGCCCGCTTGCTTGTACAGCACGCGACCGGTGAAGCAACCTCGCTCGTCCGTCTCGAGGTTGCGGTCGGTGATCGCGAGCACGAGCTCCGCTTCTCCGCTCGGGAGACGGAGTCGTTCTTCCCGTTCGTCACGGATGAGGTAGAAACCGGCGAGCCCGGCGTGCACGTTGTACCGCGTCACGGCCATCGCGTGGTCGTGGTACCAGAGCGTCCTCGCCGATTGCTTGTTCGGGTAGGCGCACCGGGTGACGTTGCCCGGAAGCGCCATGTTGTGGGCCCAGCCGTCGTTGTGCCCGTCCGTGAGGGCTCCGTGCAGGTGGACGACGGTGGCCGCCGTCAGCTCCTTCGTGCCCTCGATCCGAGGGAAGGCGCCCGCTGCCGGGTCGGTGCCGACCCGTCCGCCCGAGATCAGTGCCCCCGGAATGTTCGGGTTGCCCCCGCTCGAGGGCACCCGCACGACGTCGAACGGTAGATGCAGGGGGCCGTCCTCGTCACTCAGGCAGTTCTCCCAGTCGATGCGCGCCTCCCTGCCGCTGCGGACCTCGATGGTCGGACCGGGCATCGAGCCTTCGTACGTCCACGCCACCGTGCGAGGCAGATCGGCATGCAAGCGCACGAAGGCCTTCTCGGCGCGGATACGAATGGGCTGTTCGCCGAACCGTCGCCACGCCCGGATGACGGGCGGCTGCGGCAACCGGTCCTTGAACTTGGCGAGCCCGAGCGGGGGCTTGCTCTTCTCTCGTGCGTACCCTTCCGGGACGCTCAGCCGTTCGTCGACGCGCGGTGCCTCACTCGGTTCGACCTCCACCGGTGGCTGACTGCCCGTGTGGGCCAGGTCGGCGTACTCGGGTGAGTCGATCGGTGGTGTCTGGTTCTCGATGGTGCTCATGGTGTTCCCTCCCCTGGGGGCCGCCCTTCTGCGACCCGGCATCGGTATGACGCTCAGCATGGGGAGCCCGGTTCCTTTGTGTCTCCTCCGGGAGAACGCGGGCTGCAGGCCTGCGCATCACACGTGAACGTCCGGAGGTGGTTCGAGCCGCTAGGGCTCTTCGCCGCTCGAAACACCTCCGACGCAACACGCCGCCGCTCGAGCGGGGCCCGTCGTCGCCCCGCCGACCTCGTACGGGAGGCCGGTCGGTGCCGACACCGCAATCGAGCGGTTGTCCCGCCAGCGTCCTCGTCGATCACGTGACAGGTCGAGGCCGCTTACAGGTCCGTCACGACTCCCACGACCATCAGCACGAAGCCCACCAGCTGCAGCGACGCTCGTACCAGCTGAAAGACGTCCCATCTCCGGCGCATCGCGATGAACCCCTCAGGCGCGGCCTTCCCCTCGATGCGGCCGGTGCGGGCATTGATGGGCACGTTGCCGACGATCGTGACGACGAGCGCCACCGCCAGACTCACGGCAGCGGCGATCAACCAGCCGGTGGGGCGCGCCACGGCCACGCTGACGCCGAGCACGACGGCAGCCGTCATTCCCACCGGCATGACGCGGCCGAAGGTCTTCAGCAGGCACTGTTCGAAGGTCAGCTGATCGTCCGGTGACAGCTTGCGAATGACCGGGTGCACGAAGGCGGCGGAGCCGAACTCCGCGGATCCGACAAAGCCGACGACGAGAATCGCGGCGATCTCGAGCAGGTGCATGGCGGGCTCCCTCCGAGCGCGACGGCGCAGAACAACTGAAGCGGGTCCTTCTACTATCGCCTCCCTGAGTTCGCCTCTCCGGCTGCCACCCCGCATTCCCACCGAAAGCTGGGGCCGACTCCGATGAGGAGTCGGCCCCAGCGTCGAGCGGGAATCACGCCCTCACAGCGAGCGGGCGATGAGTTCCTTCATGATCTCGTTCGTTCCGCCGTAGATCTTCTGCACCCGCGCTGCCGCGTACAGACGCGCGATCGGGTATTCGAGCATGTAACCGTATCCGCCGAACAGTTGGAGGCAGCGGTCGATGACCTCGACCTGCTTGTCGGTCGAGTGCGCCTTCGCCATCGACGCGCTGGCGGCGTCGAGCGTGCCGGCGACGTGCTGCTCGATGCACCAATCCACGAGCGCACGGGAAGCACGCGTCTCCATCAGGCACTCGGCGAGCACGAAGCGGGTGTTCTGGAACTTGAGAACCTCACGACCGAACGCCTTGCGCTCCTTGACGTACGCAATCGTCTCCCGCAGCGCGAGCTCGCTGGACGCGACGGCGGCGACGGCGATGGTGAGACGCTCCTGGGGCAACTGCTCCATCAGTTGGATGAAGCCCTGGTTGAGGCCCGCCTCACCGCCGAGGATGTTCTCCTTGGGCACCCGCATGTCGCTGAAGAAGAGTTCACGCGTGTCCTGGCCGGGCATGCCGATCTTGCTCAGCACGCGCCCACGCGAGAACCCTTCGACCTTGTCGACCTCGACGCCGAGCAGCGACAAGCCCAAAGCGCCCTCGTCCCCCGTGCGGCACACGACGAGGACGAGATCGGCGTGCGAGCCGTTCGTGATGAACGTCTTCGCACCGTTGACGACGTAGTCGTCACCGTCGAGCTTCGCCGACGTCTTCAGAGCCTGCAGGTCGGAACCGGCGCCCGGCTCCGTCATCGCGATGGCCGCAACCATCTCTCCGCTCGCCATGCGCGGCAACCACGACTTCTTCTGCTCCTGCGTGCCGTACTTGAGGATGTAGTGGGCCACGATCGTCGAATGAACGCTGTTGCCGAACGCGTCGTCGCCGGCCCCTGCCTGCTCCTCGAGGATGATCGCTTCGTGCGCGAAGGTACCGCCACCGCCGCCGTACTCCTCCGGGATGGAGATGCACAGCAGCCCGGCGTCTCCGGCCTTGTTCCAGAACTCGCGGTCGACCTCGTGGTTTTCGGCCCATTGCGCCTGATTCGGCTTCGACTCGCGCTCGAAGAAGGTGCGAGCGAGCTTGCGCAGGTCGTCGAGCTCCTCGTTCAGCCACGGGGAGCGATAGGGCGTCATCGTGAACATGTCAGATGCCTCTCGAAGGTTGTCAGGGGGTGACGACTGCGGCGAGCGGGATGTCGCGCTCGCGCGCCCATTCCTGCCACTCGTTCGCCGTCTTGGTGCTGAGCACGTCGGCGAGGCCGGTGCCGTCGTCACTCACCGTCTGCAGGGCTTCTAGGAGGCGCTTCCAGAAGTGGCCCTCCAGCGCCGCGACGGCGACGTAGCCGTCCGAGGCCGGGTAGAGGCGGTACTGGGGCAACGCGCCACCGAGAACACCGCCGGGCACGGTGAGCGCGTGGCGCACCGGGGCAGCGAAGTCGGCCGCGACGTCGCTCAGCGCGACCTCCTCGTACGACCCCTCACCCGTGCGGGCACGGGCCACGAGCGCCGCGGCCGCCGCGGCGGCGGCACGCTCGCCGCCGCCGAGGTCGGCCATGAGCACGCGCGGCATCGACGGCGCATCGAGTGTGCCGTAGCCCGCCTGGTACGTCAGATCGTGGCCCGCGAGCTCCGCCTCCTCACCCGGGTGGCCGACGATGGCCACCTGGATGAGCTTCGGTAGACGTGCGTGGATCTCGTCCCAGCCGAGTCCGAGCTTTGCCAGCGCGCTCGGACGCGCCGACGTGAGGAGCACGTCGGCGCCCTCGAGCATCGACTCCAGCTCGGCACGACCGTCCTCGTTCTTGAGGTCGATCGTGACGATCCGCTGGCCGCCCGTGAGCTCGGCGTAGTAATCGGGCGCGCCGAGGGCGAGGAAGTCGCCGTTCGGCGGCTCCACCTTCGTCACGCTCGCGCCGAGCACGCTCAGGCGATGGGCAGCCGCCGGGCCGGGCAGGTTGGGGGCCAGACTGACGACGACGACGCCGTCGAGCGGTTTGTTCCCAGTCATTCGACGAGACCCTTGCCCGCGTTCGCGCGCTCGGTGAGCCACTGCGACGGGCGGAAGCGCTCGCCGTAGGCGTCGGCCAGCTCGTTGGCGCGGGCGACGAAGCCCTTCATGCCACCCTCGTACGTCTCGATGAACCGCGCCACGCCGCCCGTGTTGGCGGGGAAGCCGATGCCGAAGATCGAGCCGATGTTCGCTGCGGCCGTCGAAGTGATGACGCCCTCCTCGAAGCAGCGGGCCGCGTCGATGGCCATCGCGAAGCGGTAACGATCCTGCAGGTCGGAGTACGGCGTGGTGACGTCGCTCTTCGTGTATGTCTCACGCAGCTGGGGCCAGAGCTTGCCGCGCTTGCCGTCGGCGTAGTCGTAGAAGCCCTTGCCGGCCGCGCGGCCGGGGCGGTCGTGCTCGTCGAGCATCGTCGCGAGGACATCGAGACCGGCCGGCTCGGGCACCTCGGCGCCCTCGGCCGCGGCAGCCTTCTTCGTCTCCTCGGCGATGTGGCGCGGCAGCGACAGCGTCACCTCGTCGAGCAGCGCCAGCGGTCCGGTCGGGAAGCCCGCCGACGTGCCGGCTCGATCGATCGACATGGGGTCGATGCCCTCCTCGAGCATCGCCGGGCCCTCGAGCACGTATGTGCCGAAGACACGGCTCGTGAAGAAGCCACGGCTGTCGTTGACGACGATCGGCAGCTTGCCGATCTGCTGCACGAGGTCGATGGCGCGCGCCAGCGTCTCATCGCTCGTCTCCTCGCCGACGATGATCTCGACGAGCTTCATCTTGTCGACGGGCGAGAAGAAGTGCAGGCCGATGAAGTCCTTCGGGCGCGTGACGCCCTTGGCCAGACCGGTGATCGGGAGCGTCGATGTGTTCGAGCACAGGAGCGTCTTCTCGTCCACCTGCTGCTCCGCCTCGGCGAACACCTTGGCCTTGAGCTCGGGGTCCTCGAAGACGGCCTCGACGATGACGTCGCAGCCCTTCAGGTCGGCCGCGTCGGTGGTCGGCGTGATGCGAGCCAGCACCTCGTCGGCAGCTTCCTGCGTCATCTGCGAGCGGGAGACCTTGTTGTCGAGGATCTTCTTCGAGTAGTCCTTGCCCTTCTGGGCGTTCTCGGCGCTGACGTCCTTGAGGACGACGTCGACGCCTCGTGAGGCGCAGGCGTAGGCGATGCCGGCGCCCATCATTCCGGCGCCGAGCACGCCGACCTTCTTCGCCTTCGACCTCTCGACGCCCTTCGGGCGCAGCGAACCCGCGCCCAGCGCCTGCATGTCGAAGAAGAACGCCTGGATCATGTCCTTGGAGTTCTTGCCCGCCACGAGCGTGGCGAAGTAGCGCGATTCGATGCGAGAGGCGGTGTCGAGGTCGACGCCCGCCCCCTCGACCGCAGCCGACATGATGGCGCGCGGCGCCGGGTAGTCGGCGCCCTTGAGCTGCTTGCGCAGGTTGGCGGGGAACGACGGCAGAACGGCGGCCAATTTCGGCGACGACGGCGCGCCACCGGGCAGACGGAACTTCTCGCGGTCCCAGGGCTGCTTGGCGGCCTCGGGGTCGTCTGCGTTCTCGAGCACCCAGGCGCGCGCGGCGGGCAGGAGCTCGTCCTTCGTCGCGACGACAGCGTGGATGAGGCCCTTCTCCAGGGCGCGCTTCGGGTCACGCTGCTGCCCCTGCAGCAGCCAGTCCATGAGCGCGCTCTGGAGGCCGAACATGCGGACCGTACGCGTCACGCCGCCGCCACCGGGCAGAAGGCCGAGGGTCACCTCGGGCAGGCCGAGCTTGACCGAACGGTCGTCGACGGCGACGCGATAGTGGGTGGCGAGCGTGATCTCGAGACCACCGCCGAGCGCAGCACCGTTGATGGCGGACGCGACCGGCACGCCGCAGGTCTCGAGGCGACGTAGCTGGCTCTTGACCTTCTCGACCATGTCGAAGGCCTCATGAGCCTGGTCGGCCCGGATCTTCTGGATGCCGACGAGGTCGCCGCCGGCGAAGAACGTCTTCTTCTTCGATGCGACGACGACGCCCTTGACGGCACGCGCCTCGATGTCCTTCTCGAGTTGGTCGACGACGTCACCCATCGCGTCGATGTAGCGCTGGTTCATCGTGTTCGCGCTGGCCTCGGGGTCATCGAGCCAGATGGTGACGACTCCGTCGGCGTCCTTCTCGGAGTAGACGGCCGCGTTGCTCGTGGTCTGTGCATTCATGGTGTGTGATCCCTCAGATCTTCTCGATGACCGTGGCGATACCCATACCGCCGCCGACGCACAGCGTCACGACGCCGTACTGCTTGTTCTGACGGTGCAATTCGTCGACCAACGTTCCGACGAGCACGGCACCGGTGGCGCCGAGCGGATGGCCCATCGCGATGGCGCCCCCGTTGACGTTGACCTTGTCGTGGGGGATGTCGAGTTCCGCCATGACGTTCATCGGCACCACGGCGAACGCCTCGTTGATCTCCCACAGGTCGATCTGCTCAGGTGTGAGGCCGGCGATGTCGAGCGCCTTGCGGACGGCGGGCGTCGGGCCGGTGAGCATGATCGTCGGGTCGGCTCCACTGACGGCGGTGGCGAGGACGCGGGCGCGGGGCGTGAGGCCGAGCTCCTTGCCGGTGGCTTCGCCACCGATGAGCACGAGGGCGGCCCCGTCGACGATGCCGGAGGAGTTGCCCGCGTGGTGGACGTGGTCGATGGCTTCGACCTCGTGATACTGCTCGAGCGCGACGGAGTCGAAGCCTCCGAGGTCACCGATCATGGCGAACGACGGCTTGAGCTTCGCGAGACTCTCCGCCGAGGTGTCTCCCCGGACCGTCTCGTCCTTGTCGAGGATGGTCATGCCGTTCGCGTCCTTGACGGGAACGAGCGCACCGTCGAAACGACCCTCGGCTTGAGCGGCCGCGGCGCGACGCTGGGATTCGACGGCGTAGGCGTCGACGTCGTCGCGGCTCCAGCCGTTTCGGGTGGCGATGAGGTCCGCGCCGACACCCTGAGGAACGAAGTTCGTGGCGAAGGCGGTGGCCGGGTCCATGGGCCAGGCGCCGCCGTCCGCGCCCATGGGCACGCGCGACATCGACTCGACGCCGCCGGCGACGATGAGGTGCTCGAAGCCGGAGCGGATCCGTGCGGCGGCCTGGTTGACGGCCTCGAGGCCAGAGGCGCAGAAGCGGTTGAGCTGAACGCCGGCGACCGTGTTCGGCAGGCCCGCAGCGAGCGCGGCCGTCTTGGCGATGTCCATGCCCTGCTCACCGATGGGCGTCACGACGCCGAGGACGATGTCGTCGATGCGGTTCGGATCGAGGTCGGGGTTGCGCTCCTTGAGCGCGTCGATCAGGCCGGTGACGAGGTCGATCGGCTTGACCTCGTGCAGGGAGCCGGAGCTCTTGCCCCGGCCGCGCGGGGTGCGAACGGCATCGAAGACGAACGCTTCGGGCTGGGCTGTCATGGAACTCTCCTCAGTGGGGATGACATCAGGCGGAGGTGGTGGAACCTCATCACGTGAACGACCCTAACACTGACAGTGTCAGTGTTAGGGTCGATGACGTGACATGCCTCACAAACACCTGACGAGGGACGAGTCCATGACCGCCAGCCCGCGAGCACCATCACCGCTGCGTCCGACGGAGGCCCGCTGCCGCCCCTGCCTCATCCGAGCCTCGCGCACCTGCTGCAGTGGCGCGCGGAGCAGAGTGTGAACAAGGTGTCCTTCACCGCGACGCGAACGACGCCTGGGTGAGCGAGACATGGGCCGACACCGGCCGTCGTGCGCGCGTCTTCGCGGCGGCTCTCATCGACCTGGGGCTGCAGCACGGCGAGCGCGTGGCGATCATGTCCGGCACGCGTTACGAATGGCTCTGGTGCGACTACGGGGCCATCTGCGCCGGGGGCGTCAGGACGTCCGTCTACCCGTCGAGCCTTCCCGCCGACGTCGAGCACATCCTGAGCGACGCGAGTGCCCGCGTCGTCGTCGCCGAGAGCGCGGCACAGATCGATGCCCTTCGCGACCTGCGTTCGGCCCTGCCGGAGCTCACGGTCGTCATCAGCCTCGACGGCTCACGCGAGGGTGACTGGCTCGTCCCGCTCGAGGGCGTGGTGAGCCGCGGCGAGTCCGTGCTGGCGGCGCAGCCCTACGAGGCGTTGACCGGGGACGACATCGCGGCGATCCTCTACACCTCCGGCACCACCGGGCGCGCCAAGGGCGTGCTGCTCACGCACCGCAGCTGGAACGCAACGCTCGAATCCCTCATCGCCGTCGATCTGCTCCACGAGGACGACGTCACGCTGCTGTGGCTGCCGCTCGCGCACGCCTTCGGCAAGGCCCTCTCCCTCATGGCCGTTCGTGCCGGCTACCTCACCTACATCGACGGCAACCTCGACCGCATCGCGAGCAACCTCGACGAGGTGAAGCCCACCTTCATGTGCTCCGTGCCCCGCATCCTGGAGAAGATCCACGCCCGCGTGAAGACGGGTGCCGAGGCCAGCCCGGTGAAGCGTCGCCTCCTCGATTGGGCTGCGTCGGTCGCGATGACGACGCAGGAGTTGGAGACGACCGGGGAGCGCGTGCCGCGCAAGCTGGGCGTTCAGACGAAGGTGGCCGATGCCCTCGTGCTCAAGAAGATCCGTGGGGCCTTCGGTGGACGTCTGCGCTTCCTCAGCTCCGGTTCGGGGGCGCTCGACCCGGCGATCGCCAAGTGGTTCGGCGGCGCCGGCATCACGGTGCTCGAGGGGTGCGGACTCACCGAGGCCGGGTCGACGACGAGCCTCAACCGCATCGGCGAGGTGGAGTACGGAACCGTCGGCAAGCCGCTGCCGGGCACCGAGGTGGCCTTCGACACCGACGGCGAGATCCTCGTGCGCAGCGCCAGCGTGATGAAGGAGTACCACGGCAACCCCGAGGCCACGGCCGAGACGTTCGCCGACGACGGTTGGCTGCGCACCGGTGACGTCGGCATGCTCACCGATCGGGGCAACATCCGCATCACCGATCGCAAGAAGAACGTGTTCAAGACGGCGAACGGCAAGTACGTCGCACCGAGCGTCATCGAGGCGCGCTTCATGGCCGTGTGCCCGTACGCGGCACAGTTCGTCGTCGTCGGTGAGAGCCGCCGGTTCGTCGTCGGACTCATCGCGCTCGACCCGGTCGCGATGAAGGATTGGGCGCAGGAGCGCGGCGTCACGTACAGCGACTTCGCGGAGCTCATGCGCACCGACGAGGTGCAAGCGCTGGCGCAGGGCTACGTCGACGAGCTCAACCTCGACCTCAACAGGTGGGAGCAGATCAAGAAGTTCGTCCTGCTCGACCGGGAGCTGACGATCGAGGCCGGCGATCTGACACCCAGCATGAAGCTGCGGCGCAAGGCCGTCGAGCGCAGCTTCGAGGGCGACATCGCCGCACAGTACGTCGAGGAGAGCTCGCACCAGTGACGACGTCAGCACTCCAGCCCGTGCGAAACTGGGGTGTGAATGATTGGGCGGCGCAGGCGTACACGTTGAACGAGCTGGAGGAACGCTCCGGTGTCGCTGCCCGCAACATTCGCTTCTACACGGGCCGGGACATGCTTCCGCCGCCACGCCGCGAGGGTCGCATCGCCATGTACGGCGCCGAGCATCTCGTGCGTCTGGAGCTCATCCGCGAGCTCCAGGCACACGGCTTCACCCTCGCTGCGATCACGAGCTACCTCGCCAAGGTGCCGACGGACGGTTCGCCGGATGCCATTCGCCTCCACCGCACCCTGCTCGCGCCATGGATGTCGGACCGACCCGAGACCTTGGAGCGCGCGGAACTCAGCGAGCGTGCCGGACGACCGCTGAGTGAAGACGACCTCGAGGTGCTCGCCGCCATCGGCATCCTGGAACCGACGGCCGATGAGACGTTCGAGGTCTCCCCCACCCTGTTGTCACTCGGCGTGCAGATGCTCGATTTCGGGTTGCCGCTCCGCGCGGCTCAGCGCGCCCAGGCCAGCATCGAACGTCACGCGCGAGCGCTCGCGGAGGAACTGACCGACATCTTCCGCGAGGACGTCTGGCCGGCGTACAAGGCGACGGGCGTGCCCGCCGCGGACGTGCGGGACTCGGTGAACAGCTTCCGGCCCCTCACGGTCCAGAGCTTCGTGGCTGCCTATGAACGCTCCGTCGACGAGAACAAGCGCGCAGCGGCCGAACGCCACCTGCGCAGGCCCCGCCCAGCGAGATCCAGCGACCGCTGAGGCCGGTGCGTTCGCCGTCGCCAACAGATGTGATCACTGGTTGGACCGCGATCGTTTACGCCTCGCCCCAGAAGGCACGCCACCCGCACGTGACGGCGCGCTCGTCGAACGTCGCCGGATGGCTCCCCGCAGCGCCGCGAGGCCAGGCGACGTTCAGAGGGGTGATCGCGGCGATCTGCTCGCTTCCGCGGTCCTCCGCACGATCCAGTTCGTAATGGCTCTGGAGGTTGACCCAGAACTCGGCTGATGTGCCGAAGTACTTCGCGAGCCGCAGGGCGGTATCAACGGTGATACCCCGCTTGCCGTGCACGATCTCGTTGATCCGACGCGGCGGAACACCGACACGTTTTCAACAGCGGATCCGAAGGCCGTATCGGCGCCTTGCCGAGCACAATCGGCGGATCGCTGGCCCGCCGAGTGTCCGTATGTCCTTTGCCGCCGAGGAGACGTAACTGATCGCGTACGGCACCGAGCAATCTCACCGGTCAAACTCGCGCAGGAACTCCTCGCGGCAGCCTCGACCCACCGCCTGGAAGCGGCAACAGCTCCCGAACGCTTCATCCTGACCGCATGCTCACAAGACTCCGGCGTGTAGTGCTTGGGCATGACCCGATTCGCCTTCTGGAAGGTCGGGAACCAAACCCAGGCGCTTCACGTCGAGCGTCACCGCTCCCCAGGTATGCGAACGTTGAGCACACGACTCAGGCCAGGCAGGCCAACGGCCGGCCGCCGTTGTAGGTCACCATGTCACCGAGCGCGGCCGTCACGTCGATCGGGCTCCCCGTTCGGCGCCGTCGAGTTGCCCGTACGCAACGCGCAGGTTCTCTCGGAGTTCCGGGCGAGGGCCGGCTTCGGCCAAGCCCGATCACGACCGCTGCCGGACCACCCGCTGTCACGGGCTCAGCCCTTCTGCTGTTCCTTCAGCCTGGCGTTCTCGGCGATGACCTTGCGGTGAACCTGACGCTCGTGGACGAGCCATTCCGGCGGGTCGGTGAGGAGCTCCCCGACCTGGTCGGCGTTCAACGGTTCGGTGACACCGCTGCGCCGCAACCCCGAGTGGGAGATCCCCAGCTTCGCAGCCGTGACCTCACGCGGGAATGGACCGTTGCGACGCAGGTCGGTCAGCCATGCGGGCGGGTCCGCGCGCAGGGCGTCGAGTTGCGCACGCGTGATCGGGGTGTTCTGAAAGTCTTCCGGCGCGGCGGTCAGCAGGATGCCGAGCTTCTGGGCTGCCGTGGACGGCTTGAGGGTCTGACTCACCCGAAGAGCGTATGCCACACCGACTCCTCGAGCATGCGAGGGCGGTAGCCTGCCCCGGTGAGCGAGAACAACCCCGAGGTCGCGGCACTACGGATTGGGAAGGTGCGCGGCGTCACTCTCACCAAGTGGCAGCGGGTGTGGGGCGAGCGCTTCGAGGCTCCCCTCGCCGTGAGCGATGTGGCCGACGCCGAACAGCTCGTCGGCCTGCGCGACGGAAGCCTCGACATGTGCTTCGTGCGTCTGCCCATCGACCGAGAGGGTCTCCATGCGATCCCGCTCTACGAGGAGCAGATAGTGGCGTGGGTATCCAAGGAGCACCGCATCTCGGCTGTCGACGACGTGAGGCTCGCAGACCTCGAAGATGAGCAGGTGATCACCGAGCTCAACGCCGCAGCAACAGATCTCGTACTGGGCGGCGCTGTGCTGGTCGTGCCGATGTCCATTGCCCGCGGTGCCAGCCGGCGCGACCTGACCTACCGGCCGATCATCGACGCTGAACCCGCCCCAGTCGCCCTCGCCTGGCGAATGGACGATGAGAACGCATGTCTCGAGGACTTCATCGGCGTGGTCCGAGGCCGCACGGTCAACAGCTCGCGAACGACCCAGAATGGGCCTGCCTCCCCGGCCCGCGGTTCCGCCGAGAATGATCGCGGCAAACCCACCCGCACGTCCGCGAACCGCGCGAGCTCCCGCGACGGCCGACCGTCGGCGACAAAGAGAAAGCGGAGGGGCCGCTGAGCGACCCTTCGACCTGGAACCCGTCGGCCCAAATCGAACAGCGCCTCATACGTCGCCGTGCCGCACCGGGGCCGGCGGGCGGCCAGCATGAGACTCACGCGCGTCTCCTCGACGCCGACGGGAGCGGGGGTGCGGAGGACGGTGGTGGCCTGGCCGGCCGGAAAATCCTCGCGCGGGTGAGCGAGAAGCATCCAGGCGGCACTCCCACCGCCGCAGTCAGGGACTGATGCGGCGACGACCGTGGTCGTTCAGCGCCCCTGGGCCGCGACGTCATCGAGGGCGTCCAGGTCGCGCAGGGCGTAGCGCAGGTGTTCCCACTCCTCCTCGAGGATCACGTAAAAGCACGAGCGCACCGTCTCCGGATACTCGGGGCTCCACGGGTGGCGGCGTTACTCGTCCAGGCCGGCGTCGTCCACGGACGCCAGGAACTCGCGGACCTGGGCCAGGCGCTCGGACCGCACCGCGGGCATCTCCTCGTAGGGCGGGGGCGTGGACGCGAAGAAGGCGAGGTCGACACCATCGTCCTCCCAACCCGCGCGGGGCTGGCCGAGCGGGTGGAACGGCTCCTCGGCGCCCTGAATCCCCCGGCTCAGCCAGGCGCCGGTCGCGAAGACGAGGTGGCGCAGGGTCTGGGAGAAGCGCCACTCTCCCTCGACCGAGACGTCGACTGCGCCGTCCGGGAGCGCCGATGCGCGGTCGGTCGTCTGGCGCCATGAGCCTTTTACGCGCCCCAGGCCCCGCGCAGTCCCTCGGCGTCCTCAGCGCGCCGCTGCGTCCCGCAGGCCCCTGCCGACAAAGCGGCACCCTTGAGCTTCAGCGAGTCGGGAACTGCGGACACGTCTTCGACGGTGCCAGCCGACCCCTGGATTCATTGTCAGACACGCCCTAGGCGTTCCGGCCTCAGTGGACTTGGCCGGCGGCTGCGGGACCGATCCGCGGCCGTCGCACGAGTTCGCACATCAGGCGCAGGGCGCCGACCGCGGTGAGAACCGTCAACACTGACCATGCGGGCATGATCAGTGCTGGCGGGATGATGAGCAGGGATGCGGCCGCCGTGAGGAGGCGGTCCGGCACGAGCTGATGGTGATCGCGCCATCGGTAGGCGACATCGGCGGCGTAGAACAGGCCCACCCCGCCACTGAGGGCGATGGCCGGCAGCAGCGGTAACGGGTCGAACACGTGCTCAAGCGCCACGCTGGCGCCGAAGCCGAAGAAGGCGACCCCGGCGACCAGGGGAAGGTGGAGGTAGCTGTAGGCGTCGCGGGCCAGTCGGGCGCGTTCGGGCCCGTCGGCGTCTTTGAGGCGTTGCTCGGCGCCGGCGGTCAGACCGAAGTAGGTCCACCACAACGAGGCGGCGATCAGGACTCCGAGGACGGCGGCGGCGAGCACGACCGGTTGCTGCAGGTGCTCGCTGGCCCCGGTGCCCAGCCCGACGACGGCTTCACCGAGCGCGACGATGATGATGAGGCCGTGGCGCTCGACGAAGTAGGAGGGCACTACCCGGAAAACCCCGACCCCGGCGACCAGGGGTCCGCCGAAGTCGATGATGGCTGCGCCGATCCAGAGCAGCTCTCGGTAGGGGGCCGGGAAGGCGGCGGTGACGGCGATCAGGACTGGTGCGATGAGCAGGCTCGGGGCCAGCCGCAGGAGGCCTGCGCGGAGGTGTTCGTCGTCGTGGGAGGCGTCCACGACGAACAAGACCAGGTGGATGACGCGGATGGCGAGCAGGGCAAGCCCGAAGACGAGGGCTCCGGTGCTGAACGCGGTCGGGAGTGCGCTTGCGGCCAGCAGCATCGCAGCCATGGCGGCGATGACCAGGCAGCGAAATACCACCCGATTCGTAGTGAAGGTGTTGGTGAGCCACGTGTAGCAGACCCAGGCCCACCACACCGCCAGTAGGCCGAGCACACCATGACCGAAACCCCGCCACGAAACGTCGTCCCGCACCAGCTCGGTCAGCTGCGCCATGGCGTACACGAACACCAGGTCGAAGAACAGCTCTAGCTTGCCCACCGACCCGCTGTCGCTGTCCCGCGAGTCGGCCTCGCTGCCCGGCTCAGAGTTCTCTGACATCCGCGAAATCATCCTCTTTCAAGCCCGACAACTCCCATCCTCACCGACGGTGCTGCCGCGCTGTCCGGACCAACCGGGCTGCGCCCTTGGTCAGGGTCACAGCATTTCTAGTGGTCGCGGTCCGCTCGGGGGCGGGAACGCACGGTCCAGAGCATCCAGGTCTTCGCGGGTCAGCTCCACGTCCAGTGCTGTGGCGTTGTCTCGCACGTGCTGCGGGCTGCTCGCCTTGGGGATCGTGCAGAGCGAGTCGCGGCGCAGCACCCAGGCGATGGCCGCCGCCGCGGCGCTGACGCTGTGACGCGCCGCGACGTCGTTCACTGTCGTGTCGTGAAGGATGCGGCCCTGCTCGATCGGCGAATACGCCATGACCGGCAGCTGGTGGTCGGCGCACCACGGCAGGAGGTCGTACTCCGGTCCTCGCCGCGACAGGTTGTACAGCACCTGATCCGTGGCCAGCCCGCTGCTGCCCGGCACGTCCTGCAGGTCGGCGAGGGCCCGGTGGTCGAAGTTGCTGACGCCCCAGTATCGGATTTTCCCGTCCTCGACGAGCTGTTGGAAGGCCGCGACGGTGTCCTGCAGCGGGTACCTGCCCTGCCAGTGCAGCAGGTAGAGGTCGATCCGATCGGTGCCCAGGCGTTTCAGGCTGCGTTCGCAGGCCGCGATCGTGCCGGAACGGGAGGCGTGGGACGGAAGGACCTTGCTGACCACGAATGCTTCGTCGCGGCGACCCGCCAATGCTTCACCGACCACCTCCTCCGCGCCGCCGTCGCCGTACATCTCGGCGGTGTCGACCAGCGTCATGCCCAGCTCGAGGCCGGCGTGCAGCGCGGCGACCTCGTCGCCGCGGCGGCCGGGGTCCTCTCCCCAGCCCCAGGTGCCCTGGCCCAGCACAGGGATGGACTCCCCGCTCGGCAGCGTTATCCGTCGCATCCGCGATCACTTCCTTCTGGTTGTCCTGAGGTGGGACGTGGGCTGCGATCCTCGAAGGGCCGGCGCGTCCGAGACCGGTGCTGGCTTACTGCGTGGGTCATCGGTCGACTTGGAAGACGGCCCGGACGCAGCTCATCTCATGCGCTACCTACCTCCAGGAGGGTTGGAGCTACCGAGGTGCCGGGTGTCGAGCTGCTAGTCAGCCCCGCCTGCGCCATGTGGCGTACCGGGCTGCTCACGAGCAGTTTCCGGCGTCGGTGGACTGAACAGTACTCCCACGGCGAAACAGAGGGAAGAGATCATCGGGTGAGCGGCTGGTGACCAGGTTCCCGTCTCGAGCCACCCCCATGGTCCACCACATTCGCGCCGGTGTTGCGCAGGTCGGTGCGGATGCTGGGGAATGAGGTCAGGGTCCAGCCGGTCACGAGACGTTATGGCCCTGCTCGGTCTGCCCGACCACCCCACTTTCCGCCCCCGCTCGCCAGTACTGGCCGCGGCCCCGCGCGATGCTCGGCGGACCGCGGACCTCGTTCCTGCTGCCCGCGCCAACCGAACCCGGCGGCTACCTGCGCGTCATGGCTCTGGGCATGCCTCAAGACGCTCCCCGCCACCTGAGCCTGGTCGTCGTGCTCTCACCCTGCGAGGACCTGCACGGGCTAGCCCACCGCGAGCTCGAGGTTCTTGGCCTGCTGATCGCCTGTCAGAGGCATCGAACATTTCACAGGACACGCGGCGAACTCTTCGCCGAACCGGATGATCAGCGGGGTCTGCGAAGAATAGTCCTCGCCCGCTGGCGGGTGCCGTCGTCGCCGGTCAGTACATCTGGGACGGCTCCAGGTCGATGCGCACCTCGACCAAGCTTGTAACCGGCCCGGGTCGAACGCCGCCGCCATCGGGGTATTGACCGCATCTGTGGTCGCGGTAATTCGTCGAGCTCCATCCCCGATATGGAATCGGGTGATGCACTCGAGGATCTCGTCTACGTAACCGTGGCCGCGGTGCTGTGTTGTACGGCGGATCGATGTAGATGCATTTGACCTGGCCCGCGTAGGACCCCAGCAGAGGCTTGAGCGCATCTAGTGA